>NZ_CP114176.1:1876260-2188970 GCF_027186265.1 Lentibacillus daqui
TTTATGGCTTCTTTGTAAATGATTTACCTTTCGAGTTGAATGTAATCAGCCCTGGTGAGATTATCTGGATTTATTTTACAATGGCAGGGCTTATTGCCGTCATCGGAACCATACCCGTTATGCTTTTCCAGATTTGGTTGTTCGTGAAACCTGGATTAACACCTGTTGAGCGCAAAGCCTCTGCTTTATACATACCCGCAGCGTTTTTATTATTTATTGCAGGGCTTGTGTTTGGATACATTATATTTGTCAAGCTGATCTTGCCATTTTTACTCTCATTAAATGATGGAATGTTTAATGAACTGTTTACAGTCGATAAGTATTTTAAATTTCTCTTGCGTGTAACGATACCATTTGCCATTTTGTTTGAGATACCTATTATCTCCATGTTTTTGACCAGGATTGGTGTTCTTACACCGGATTTCATGGTAAAAACGCGAAAGTATGCCTATTTTATTTTAGTTATTATCGGGGCAGCTGTAACGCCACCTGACTTTGTATTACAGATAGTTGTGGCCATACCGCTAATTTTGCTATACGAAATCAGTATTTACTTCTCAAAAATTGTATATCGGAAAAAGTTACGCAAGCATCAGGAATTTATGGATCAGGATGACTAGGAACAGGGAGGGAAAACATGCGAACTTTTTATCACTATATGATGACCTATCGGGGCAAAAAGCAGCCAGATGAAAAAAGCAAGCTGGCGGATTGGATATTTTACGATCATGATTTCCCTAAACAGTCTACCAGTTATGCTGAAATTAGTGACTATCTAGAGTGGAACAGTCCATTTCCCAATGCGTTAATGGTGTTTGATGAGTTATGGGAATTATATCAGTCAAAGTAACATTCCACATTTCAGGTATGCCAACGTTTGTAAAAGATTGGTATGCTTTTATGCAAAATTTAAACAAACGTTTGATCAATTTTTAAATGTAACCGGACGATTGTATACGTCATATATTCCTGATTATTCGTCTCTATTTCGCAAAACTTTTCATATTGTAACAGAGGTTTGTTATAATTTGCGGTTACCCGGGAAATATTGATTTTGCATTAACCGGCAGCAGAATCATTGCGCCAGTGGTGATCGGGTATTGGTCGTCTAAAAAAGCTTTTACGAACAAAAATCGTAAAGGCTTTATTTAGTTGCAGCTGCCTACACTCTTCACACATAAATACGTACAATAATTTAGATACTATATACGAAAAGAGGGATAACAATGGCATTCCCATTTCAACAGACACCGCCTAATTTCCCGCCAAATCAAATGTCAATGTTTCGAGGTCTCCGAGGTCCGGTAAATCGTGCCCCAGGAAATATGATGTTTCCAACAAGAGCAATGCCACCTGCAGCACCGCGGGGTAATTTCATGCAAAACATCCTCGGAAGATTTATGGGATCAGGGGGAGGGGGCATGCAGCAAGCCGCATCAATACCAACGCAGGCTGCCGCAAGTGGTGGCGGTCTTACGAATACACTAAATAATGTGCAACAAGTATTAAAAGTGATGCAACAGACCGCGCCAATGGTTCAAGAGTATGGGCCAATGGTTAAAAATTTGCCCGCTATGTTCCGTATGATGAAAGCTTTTAAGGATTCAGACGGTGATGCTGCTGATAATGATGATAATGAATCAGTGGAAGGAAGCGGACAGCCAGAAGAAAAACAAACAAAGGAAACTGATGAACAAGAAAAAAGCAATAGCAAAAGCCCTAATAGATCGAAAAGTGAAAAAAACACTTCAACCAGAGATGACGGGGAAACAACAGTGTACGACAAGAAAAAGACAACTTCTAAAAGGACGACAAATGATGGCCAATCAAAACCGATGTTGTTCATTTAAAGTGTGTGTTCAAAAAGGAGGATAAAAAGGACCGAGAAGTTCTAGGCGGCGTAGCTTTGAGCACCGGAGTGTACATAAAAGGTACATGAGGAGCGGAAAAGCAAGCCAACGAGCTTCTTCAAAGGAAGGCCGACTAAAAACGGGCTTGCGCTCAGGCGTCGGCATACCCCTTTTGCAGGGGCATGTCATTTTTACCGGACTTTTTGAACATCCTCTTAAAGGGGAATATTAAAAGGGAGCTTCTGCTAAAATCGTCCACGCCCTATGACAACGCAAAACTGTCAGCATTTCTTGTGCATGCCAAGCACAATACTTGATTTTTCCTTAAAAAAACGAAAAAATGAAGGCAATCATTAAAAATGGAGGTAACTGATCATGGCAGCTAATGAAGAACTCGCTACATTTGCGGGCGGTTGTTTTTGGTGCATGGTGGAACCGTTTGATGAACGACCAGGTATTAAAAAAGTGGTCTCCGGATATACTGGCGGGACAACAGAAAATCCAACCTATGAAGAGGTTTGCACGCATACTACCGGACATGTGGAAGCCGTACAAATCACATTTGATCCAGCTATCATGCCATACGAACAATTGGTAGAAACATTTTGGCAACAAATTGATCCCACAGATGCTGGCGGACAATTTAATGATCGCGGGGAATCATATCAAACAGCAATCTTTTATCATAATCCAAAGCAAAAAGAAATAGCTGAAGCATCAAAACAAAAATTAGCAGAAAGCGGGAAATTCTCTCGTCCGATTGTTACACCAATTCTTCCCGCTAAGCCTTTTTACCCTGCCGAGGAAGAACATCAACATTATTATAAGACACATTCTTTTCATTATAATTTATATAAAAAAGGTTCTGGCAGGGCTGATTTCATTAAACGAAATTGGCAAAACTCATATGACAAAAGTAAACTTAAGGAGCAATTAACACCAATCCAGTATCATGTTACACAGGAAAACGGAACTGAACGGCCGTTCCAAAACGAATATTGGGATAATAAAAAAGACGGCATTTACGTTGATATTGTTTCCGGTGAGGTATTATTTTCATCCAAAGATCAATTTGATGCAGGATGTGGTTGGCCAAGCTTTACAAAACCAATTGATAAATATCACGTAAAAGAAAATACGGATACATCACATGGAATGATTCGTACTGAAGTAAGAAGTAAGGAAGCGGATTCCCATCTTGGCCATGTTTTTGATGATGGTCCAAAAGAGCATGGAGGATTGCGTTATTGCATGAACTCTGCAGCAATGCGTTTTATCCCGAAAGAAAAAATGGATGAAGAAGGTTACGGGCAATATACACACCTATTTTCTTAACAATAATTCTATTATGTAAACAAACAAAATGATGTACTGGAGAGAGTTGCCGAAATGATTCATTTAAATTGGGAAAACAACGAAACAATGAAACAAATTAAGTGTGTACACACAGATGCGAAAAAATTCATTGTTCATCGTAAATTGACACCAGGGAAGGTGTATGATGTAAAGAATGAAACGGATGAATTTTACTTTATCATTGATAACAGCGATCGTATTGGCGGATATTTAAAAACGTATTTCAAAGAGGAAAAATAACAGGATTGTTCCTGTTATTTTTTATATTCAAAAGCGGAAGTTGCGTCCGATAAATCAACATCGACTCAGTGGAAATGTTTATTTTTTAAATTGTGTATACTTTTGTCATTTCCTGTCAATAATTAGCATAATAGCGAAACTACTGGGGAAACATTTCACTTTATCTTTTCTATTTTTTGCAGTTAGTGTTATAATTTTATTTAATTAATAGTATCACCGTTAAAAAATTATTGTCACATAAAGGACTGAATAGATTGAAAAAAATATTCTTGGTTCGTCATTGTGCGGCTGACGGTCAGCATAAAGATTCCCCGTTAACATACGAAGGGTTACGGCAAGCGCAATTACTTTCTACATTTTTTAAAAACCAGCGTATTAAATTCGACAAAATTATTTCAAGTCCTTACTTGCGTGCAATAGAAAGTATTAAACCATATGCTGAACAGGTTAATGCTAGAATTGAAGTGAATGAAAATTTGCGGGAACGAATCTTAAGTGAACAACCGATTGATGATTGGCTAGGTATACTCGAACGATCATTTTCAGATCTTGATTTTGCGTTGCCTGGTGGTGAATCCGGTAACGATGCCATAAACCGGGCAAATTCTGTTTTGGATACCATTTACGCTGACGATGCTTTGCAAAATGTTATTATTGTCAGCCATGGTAACTTAATTGCATTATTGCTAAAACAGTTTGATCATTCCTATGGCTTTGAACAATGGAAGAAACTAAGAAATCCGGATGTTTATGTGATTCATACTGATCAAAAAGCAAAAACAGTGGAATGTTTATGGAATGGTAATGAATGAAGTACACCAGATTCGGCGGGGAATGGATTATGCCCCGCTTTTACACAGGCAAGTATAAGTTGGCCAACAGAATTCCCAGACTTTCCCGATAAATAACAGTAAATTGTTCGATGGGTAACGGGTTTACCCCACAACCAAGTTCAATTGTAAAACCGGGATTTTGAAACGCTTGAATAAACCAATCTTTAAATCCTGCATAGTTATCCAAAACATGAACCGGGCGATAGCCGCTTACTCGTGCATACTCATCCGCCTGACACGCTGAATGTTTAGGTTCCAGTCCTAAAAATCCCCAATATATTTCCCGTCCTTGTGTATGAAACGCCATCACTCGTGAAAAATTTCTTGTTTTAACAAGCTCGGCCATTGCGATTGATTCCGGTTCAGACAGAGGGGCAGTTCCTGGAAAATCCCTCGGACCTGGTACCTTTGGTTTTCTTTGTGCTTCCTTTTCCCATAATGCAGGGTATTGCTTGTTAAGATCAACACCCAAAATATTTGCTTTCCAGCTGGAGAAATCCGCATTCTGATCGTTTAGTTGGCATACGTCAGCTTGATATGATCCGGCAGCAGTTGAACCATTTAAGACAAGATTCACGCCATCAGGATTTACCATTGGAACAATTGACAGACAAGTATTAATATATTGAGATAACATATAAACATCAAGGATCGAAGTATTATTTGTAAGTGACAGTGCATATTGATTTACAAATTTCATAATAACCGAAGTAGTGATCCATTCATTGGCATGAAACGACCCATTGATATGTATATGTTTATCTCCCATACCAATTTGCAGTTCAACAATATCTTTGCCCATAACAGAATGGCCAATCGATTGACCAATGATGAATGGGTAAACGGTTATCAGCTGGTTGATCGTTTCCACCAGTTGTTCATATGTATATGGCTCACCATCAGGTACAATTAGCTCATTAATGCGTTCTGGAATGTATATCCGTTGTCCAGTTTGAATATGACAATTTTTTACAAATGGGTTCACTAATAATATTGCATCCATTGGGAGATGATAATGATTGGCAATCTCCCATAATGTATCTGTTTCAGCTACTATATATTCACGTAAACGGTAACCAGGAATTTGCAAACTTGCCCCAGCCTCAATTGAATCTGATGTCAGCTTGGGGTTTGATTTTTCAATTAAAACGGCTGGAATACCAAATAGTTGGCTAAAATACCATAATGAATCATTGCGTCGTACCGTAACTTCCATTCAATTTCCTCCTCTGACTAGAGATATCCAGCAATCAGTATCTCTACTTTTCCTATTATTAATCCTATGACAAAACAGACAAAAAGATGAATTTCAGCGAAAATCTTGAAAGAATCAGGGTTGTTCGTTACTATATTAGTATACAAATTTTACTTTACTTTATGGATGAATTTGTACATATAGAGAAAAGGTATTGAAAGGAGGATTTTCACGTGGCATTTGTGATTACTTCACCTTGTTTGAATGAAAAATCAGGCGAGTGTGTGGAAGTATGTCCTGTTGACTGTATAGAAGAAGGTAAAGATATGTTTTATATTGATCCCGATATCTGTATCGATTGCGGTGCATGTGAAGCAGTATGTCCTGTCGAGGCAATTTATATGGAAGATGAAATACCAGAAGAAGAAACGAAATACATTGAATTAAATCGGCAATTTTTTGAAGACCGGTAAGTACCCCAGCCGCTGGAAGTTGGAGCCGGGTGAGGGAATAAAGCTATGAATTTTATACTGCCTTAACTAGTAGATAAAGCCACTATGGGGTACATGGTGGCTTTATCTATATTATTGTTTGATTGAAAAACCGGTAAAATCTTGTTCGGTTGCTGATGTTGATTCAACTTGTATCTGATCAACACGAATAAATGGACTAAATCCAGACTTCATATCCTCCAAATATTGTTCGATATTTGTATGATCTCCGGCAATTTCCATCTCCACTGTGCCATCTTCCTTATTTCGCACCCATCCAACCAGTTTATGCTGTACCGCTGATTGTTTTGCTGCGTAACGAAATCCAACACCTTGAACGCGACCACTTACGATTACGTGAATTGCCATTGTTTTATATATCCCCCTTATAATTATCGTTCTGTCTATATATTACTTAACCATAAACAGATAAAATAAAACACAATGGAGCGATTTCTTTATCACCATTAACCGGCAGTAATACCCCCATTGATTGAAGTTTCACTTTATAAAAAACACGGTGATTAGGGATTAAAAGGTTTTCATATTGGTAATGCTCATAGTAACAATATAGGATCAAATGTACAGTAATAATTGGCGAAAAGATGCTGAAACCTGCGTGCAGCCAAGATGGTGGAACAAGTAATTTGTATGCGGTATCAAAACCAATGTAACATCACTTTTTAAGCTTGTACTACTGGAAAAAGTGTCAAAAAAGCAACAACGTGACAATTCTCACATTAATTTGATTACGTATTGTTATAAGATTTTTACCATGTTATGCTACATTTGTATTAAGGAAAAAGAAAAGTACTGTTATAGTTTGAATCAACTTTTGACTAATACAGTTCTTTTATTCAGTTTAAGTAAAAAATAGGAAGTGATGAGATGTCAGGGCCTGCTTTAAAGCATGTGGACAGTCACGCGGCTATCCATGAAGCCGCATTAAATGAAGCAGCAGAGTTAACGGAATTACTCGACAAGCTTGTAAAAGACGGGCATGTCGAAAAAGCTTTGGAAGTGGCATTTGTTACCGTGGAACATTGGGAAACTCGTACACTAAGGCACGCCGATTCTGAGGAAGAAGGATTATATAAAGAACTTGCTGAAGCTGATCCGTCCTTAAAAGATTCGATTGTAGAATTAACACGTGATCATAATCTGTTAAGACTGCTAGTTGCAGAAATCAGAACATTACTTGATCAAGGGACGGTCAACGATTACATTGTGCAACGATTTCAAGCATTAATTATTGTTGATGAGCTTCATAATCGATCAGAAGAGAAGATTTTACCTGATCATTGACCATGTCATTATTGGAGGTGGAAACATTGACATCAGAAAATGAAAAAACTCCGAAAGAAAGATCATTAAGGATTTGTTTTCCAAAGTTATACAGACAAATTGTTACAAAACTGGAAGACTTTCATATTCACCCATATGATCTGCAAATAAATATAAAAGAGAAAAAGGGGAGTTACCAATTAATTCTTCATTATGGGAAAGGATACTCCCACACTGTGTCGCAACATTTTACAGCTGTGCAACTGAACGAAATGGACCCGGGTATTATTGATTTCGTTCTGCAAAACGTGGATGCGATTAAGGAAGTAATGGTTGCCGATTACTTTAAAATGATGAAAGTGTAAACCACTGGGGTATCCGATATTTGTAGAAAGGAAGATTGTCAATGTTTATGTTTGAAGAGGATGCCAATCTTGTTCAAGACCGTGAAGATTTGATTGCTGTACTTCGAATGCGGTTTGGGAATATACAACCAGGTGTAGTGGATGCTGTTTATAAGATCAGTGATATGAACACTCTGGAGCGCTTGATCCTGGTTGCAGCAAATGCACCGGAATTAAAAATATTTCTCGAGGAGTTGGAAGAAGGATCCGGCACATTTAAATTGTTGGGGGAACGCTTTAATCCAATTGATTCATTACATGAAGAAGGGTGATTTCCGTTGAGAAAAACAAAAAATAAGCTACTGGATTCATTAAAACATATTAAACGCGGTGAGCAAATCAATCAGAATTGGACAGAGGAAAGTCCGCGACCACACGCCTGGGAAGACATATATCGCAGACGCTGGCAGCATGATAAGGTTGTTCGATCCACACATGGTGTTAACTGTACCGGTTCATGCAGCTGGAAAATTTATGTTAAAGACGGGATTATCACATCGGAAACGCAGCAAACAGATTATCCAACTACCGGCGATGATTTTCCGGAATATGAACCAAGGGGCTGTCCGCGAGGGGCAAGTTTTTCCTGGTATACATACAGTCCTATTCGCGTGAAATACCCGTATGTTCGTGGTGATTTATATGAACTGTGGAAGAAAGAACGTGCAAATGGTCTTGATCCTGTTCAGGCCTGGGAAAATATTGTGACCGATCCAAATAAACGCGCGCAATACGTTGATGCCCGTGGTAAAGGCGGATTCGTTCGGGCGACATGGAGGGAAATGTGCGAAATCATTGCCAGTTCCTCGATCCACACTATTAAAAAGTATGGTCCTGATCGTATTGCTGGATTTAGTCCAATCCCAGCCATGTCTATGGTTAGTTATTCCGCCGGTTCACGTTTTCTATCTTTGCTAGGTGGTACGATTTTAAGTTTCTATGACTGGTATGCAGACTTACCGCCAGCATCACCGCAAGTTTGGGGGGAGCAAACCGATGTTCCTGAAAGTGCGGACTGGTATAATTCCAAGTATTTTATTATTTGGGGAACCAATTTACCACAAACCCGTACACCTGATGCGCACTTCATGGTGGAGGCCCGGTATAACGGTACAAAGGTTGTTGGTGTCAGCCCTGATTATGCGGAATATGAAAAATTTGCCGATATATGGCTGCCGGCACGGGCGGGAACCGATGCAGCACTTGCTATGGCAATGACCCATGTCATCTTAAAGGAATTTTATGTGGAAAATGAGACTCCATACTTTAATTCTTATGTGAAAAAGTACACAGACTTGCCATTCCTGGTAACGATTAATGAAGACTCCCGGAGTGGAAGATTTTTACGCGCGTCAGATATTGATTTGCGCGTAACACCTGATTTGGCTGAGTGGAAAACGGTTGTCTGGGATGAAACAACGGACCAAATGGAAATTCCTAATGGCAGTCAAGGTTACCGTTGGGATAATGGAAACAAGTGGAACTTGGAATTGGAGAAAGACGATGGATCAGTGATTGACCCAAAACTGAGTTTTATCAATGAATCCGATGAAACCGTTCTGGTGAAATTCCCTTACTTTGCTGAAGAAACTGGTAATGTCGTAGAACGCGGTGTTCCGGTTAAATACGTTCAGGATAAACAAGGAAACACGATTAAAGTAGCAACCGTTTATGATCTGATGATGGCACATACCGGCGTAAACCGTAATCTACCTGGTGATTATCCAGTTGATTACAATGATTCAAAACCTTATACACCTGCCTGGCAGGAAAGCATCACCGGTGTCAACAAAAACCACGTGATTAAAGTAGCGAAAGAGTTTGCTGATAATGCTGCAAGAACCAAAGGAAAATCCATGATTGCCATGGGTGGCGGAACTAATCATTGGTATCACAGTGACCAAATCTATCGGGCTATTCTCAACTTAGTTCTTCTAACCGGTTCACAAGGCGTAAACGGTGGTGGCTGGGCACATTATGTAGGACAGGAAAAGGTACGTCCGCAAGAAGGCTGGCAGCAAGTGGCTTTTGCCAACGACTGGCTAAAACCGCAACGTCTGCAAAACGGAACATCATATTTCTACTTTCATACTGACCAATACCGTTATGAAACGAAAACGAATCAAGATGGCTATCCGTGGAAAAGCAAATATAATCAAATGCATCCAGCAGATATGAATGCACTCTCGGCCAGGCTTGGATGGCTGCCATCATATCCGCAATTCACACAGAACTCAATCGATATTGTGAAGGAAAGTCGTGAGCGGGGAGCGAAAACGGAGCAAGAAATTATTACCGATGTTGTCGAACAAATCAAGGCGGATAACCTGGAGTGGGCGATTGAGAATCCGGATGACCCAAGAAATTTCCCGCGTGTCTTCTTTAATTGGCGCTCCAATTTACTTGGCGACAGTGGGAAAGGTCACGAATTTTTTGTCAAGCACCTGGTTGGCGGTGATAACCAGGTCATGGCCGAACCGGAAAATTCCTGGCAACCTGAAGAGGTCAAGATCACTGGTGACGAGGCTCCTACTGGTAAAGCAGATCTATTAATCAGCGTTGATTTCCGGATGACGAGCTCAGGTCTATTTTCCGATATTGTCCTGCCAGCGGCAACTTGGTATGAAAAATTTGATATTAGCAGTACGGATATGCATCCGTTCATTCATCCATTTAATGCGGCCATTAACCCGCCTTGGAAAACGAAAAGTGATTGGAACACCTTCCGAGAAATTATCAAGGTATTTTCCGAACTCGCCGAAAAGCATCTGCCAAAAACAGAGGAATTGGTAACCACACCATTAGGGCACGATTCAGAAGGAGAAATTGCCCAGGCTTTTGGCGAAATCAAAGATTGGCGAAATGGAGAGGTTGAAGCAATCCCAGGCAAGACCATGCCCGGAATGAAAGTTGTCGAACGGGATTACCCAAACCTTTATCATCAATGGACGACAATTGGGCCGCTCATTAAACAGGGGTACGGTGGAAAAGGTGTAACAATCCCTGGTGAGGAAGTTTATGAAGAACTAGGATCTCGGCTTGGTAAATCGAAACGAGAAGGAATTGGAAAAGACCATCCAGATTTATATACCGATAAACAAGCGATTAATGCCATTCTGTTAATGTCTGGCGCAAGTAACGGGAAACGGGCAGTTGCCGGGTGGAAGTCATTGGAGGCTAAAACCGGGCAAAAACTTGAAGAGATTTCCAAGGGTCGTGAAGAAGAAGACTATACGCTTGATGCGATCACTGCACAACCACGGACGGCTATATCTACACCGGTATGGAGTGGTATGGAAAAAGATAACAGACGCTATTCACCATTTACAGTGAATACGGAATACAACATTCCATGGCGTACATTGACTGGACGGCAATCGTTTTACCTTGACCATGAAATGATGCGCGATTTTGGCGAAGGATTGCCATTATATTTACCACCATTGAGCTATGGACCATTCCTTAAGAACGAAAAAGGTGTGGCTGAAGACGGTCAATCGTTAACGGTAAGGTATTTGACCCCGCATCAAAAATGGGGCATTCATACGATGTTTACCGATACCACCAATATGTCGACTTTGTTTAGAGGGTGGCAAGTGCTCTGGATGAATGAAGAGGACGCTAAATCCATCGGGCTTGTCGATAATGATTTTGTTGAGGTATATAACCGTAATGGTGCGATTGCGGCAAGGGTTATATTAACCTACCGTATCCCAAGAGGCATGATTTATATGTATCATGCACAAGACCGTACGCTTGGTGTACCGGCGACATCCATCAATAAAAAACGTGGCGGTACTCATAACAGTGTTACCCGGATCACCTTGAAGCCAACCCATATGGTCGGTGGATATTCGCAGCTAAGTTATGGTTTTAACTACTATGGACCTACAGGACACCAGCGGGATACGATTGCGGTTATCAGGAAATTGAAGGAGGTTGATTGGCTTGAGAATTAAAGCGCAAGTTGCGATGGTGATGCACCTTGATAAATGTATTGGCTGCCATACCTGTTCGGTCACTTGTAAAAATACCTGGACAAACCGCCCGGGTACGGAATATATGTGGTTCAATAATGTCGAAACCCGACCGGGCCTTGGCTATCCAAAACGTTGGGAGGATTCTGACCATTATAAAGGTGGCTGGGTGCTAAAAAATGGGAAATTAAAATTGAAAGCAGGAGGACCAATCTCCAAACTCCTGAATATTTTTTACAACCCGGACATGGCCAACATGGATGATTACTATGAACCTTGGACATATGATTATCAAAATCTGATTGAAAGTCCCAAAAGAGAGAATCTGCCGGTTGGACGTCCGCAATCAATGATAACTGGTGAATTTATCGACAAGCCGGAATGGGGGCCGAACTGGGATGATGATCTTGCTGGTGGATCGGATGTCATTTCCCAAGATCCAATGGTTGAAAAGCTGCAGGAACACATCTCAATGGAATATGAAAAAACTTTTATGATGTATTTGCCGCGTATTTGCGAACACTGCCTTAACCCATCCTGTGTTGCATCGTGTCCATCAGGGGCTTTATACAAGCGGGATGAAGATGGAATCGTGCTGGTTGACCAGGAGGAATGCCGAGGCTGGCGTTTCTGTATGAGCGGCTGTCCATATCACAAGGTGTATTACAATTGGAACACCCATAAAGCGGAAAAATGTAATTTCTGCTATCCACGTACCGAAGCAGGACTGCCTACGATCTGTTCGGAAACATGTGTAGGAAGAATTCGTTATATTGGTGTTGTATTGTATGATGCTGACAAAGTAAAGGAAGCTGCATCCGTTGAAGATCCAAAAGACCTTTACGAAGCACAACTATCCGTATTTTTGGACCCATTTGACCCAGAGGTTATTGAAGAAGCACAAAAAGCCGGAATTAATGATGAATGGATCGAAGGCGCCCAAAAATCACCGGTTTACAAAATGGCACTGAAATGGAAGATTGCATTACCTTTACACCCGGAATACCGGACACTGCCAATGGTGTGGTATGTACCGCCGTTAAGCCCAATCATGAATCACATCACTAATGAAGATGAATTGAGTACAGATGGTTACATTCCGGCTGTAAACCAAATGCGGATCCCAATGGAGTATTTGGCATCGATTTTAGCGGCAGGGGATACCAAGGTGATCAGAAAAGTTCTGCTTAAACTGACGGCCATGCGTGTACATATGCGTGGTAAAACGGTTGGCGGAATCGATGAGTTTAGACAAAGTGAGTTGTTAAAGGAAGCGAATACGAACCCTGAGGAAATTGAGGACATGGCTCGTTTACTAGGTGTCGCCAAGTATAGTGAACGCTTTGTTATCCCGACAGGACGAAGGGAAATGGATGATGATCTTTACTATGAACAGGGTGCCTGCAGTTTGGAAGAGCTCGCACCACCAGAAGGAATGGTCATACCCTCCGTCAGCAAACAGGAACAGGGTGTTTATCGTTCAGAGAATCGGGAAAGAATTGTCATGCGCTCAACCAGCAAAGGAGACTAAGTGTATGGAACAACAAGATCGAGCACTTTTAGTCATTGCATCGCGTCTTTTAACATATCCGGAAGATGATTTCTTTGATCAGGCACGGGATATAACGGAATGTATGGAAGAAACGATGATGGGATTGCCAATGTTTAAGGAATTGGAGAAGGCTTTAAAACCGTTCTACAAATATCGTGTACCAGAATTGCAACAAGTATATGTTGCCACATTTGATTTAAAAGCAAAACAAGGATTATATTTGACAGCACATGAATTAGGCGACAGCAACAAACGTGGTGCAGCTTTAATTAAATTACAAAAGATTATCAACAAGGCTGGATTTGAGCGGGTGGATGACGAATTAGCCGATTATATGCCGATGTTGTTTGAATTTCTTGCAACAGCACCTGACAGCCCGGATAATGAGCGGCTGATCAAGAGACTTGCAGCAGCAATACAACGGATTATGAACCATATGCCTGAAGAAAGTCCATATTACCCTGTGCTTGCGGTGCTGATGACATTTATTTTCCCGCAGCCGACTAAAGAGGAAATTGAAAAATTGGAGTTTGAACGGGAAGAGGCTGATTTGGAAGAACTACCATATCCCATTATGTATCACTAGTAAACAAAATAATGAATCTTATCAAGCGAAGGAGTGCGGCGGTGTTGGGAGGAATCAGCCATCGCACACTGGAGCACAGAATTAAAAGGGAGGAACACCATATGAGTGAACTATTTTGGTGGGTCATTTTTCCATACATTACTGGATTGATCATGATTTTCGGCCTTCTTTACCGTTTCGCTTTCCGACAGTTGACTTGGGCAGCACCGTCAACGGAGTTTTTTGAAAAGAAATGGCTGCGGATCGGCTCGCCGCTTTTCCATTGGGGAATTGTGCTGGCCTTTATCGGACATGTGATGGGTATGATTATTCCGAGGGGATTTTATCTTTCATTGGGGATATCTGATGAATTATACCATCTCGGAGCAATCATCGGCGGGGGAATAGCAGGCCTAATGGTGGTTGTTGGGCTTATCATTTTACTCATTCGAAAAATAATTATTGATCCTGTGCGCATACATGCTACATTTGCTGACTTTTTTTCAATCATAGCTCTGCTGATTGTGGCTGGAATGGGTGCGTATATGACGATAATTTATAATACAACAGTTGTGGAATATGAATACCGGACAACCATCGGACCGTGGTTCAGAAGCTTATTTACATTCCAACCAAAATATCATTTGATGGCGTCTGTGCCGTTTGTTTTCAAGGTGCATATCCTTGCTGCGTTTGCCTTGTTTGCGTCCATACCATTTACCAGATTGGTACACTTTTACAGTTTGCCGATCAAATATGCAAACCGTGCGCCACAGCAATATCGATCACGCGCTCGATACCAGAACAGACGTCCAATTGATTGATATCAAAAAAGAACCAGGTAATCTGGTTCTTTTTTGTGAAAAAGGCTTCAAGACAACACACATGATAGTTTGCAAGGCTTTGAACTGAGATAACAATTAATACCGTATTTAAAGTCGACGAACTTGGTTATAATAGTCGTATTAGGAGCCGTTACAGACATTAGCGATGCAAACAAAAATGATTAGTGTAAATAAGGTCTAAGTTTGTGAAATAATCATTCGTTAAATTGATGAATAAAGTTTGATGCAAATCTAATTTTATTTTATCTCACTATCAAGAGAATACTTAACCATTGAGACAAACAATATATTACTTCCTATAATATATATTATGTAAACTAGAAAAAATAAATAAAAGAAGGGGTTAAATTTCAACCCTAAATAGACTTCCCTAATGATTTTGTTTTTCTTTTTACTTTTTCCTTCCTCCTAAGACATTTTTATGCGTTTTGATATTATTACGCAACTATCATCATTTCAAGAATCAAGCCCGTTCCCGATAGCCGGTATTTGCTTTTACTTTTACTTCTGCATAACGGACTGGATCAGATTCTTTGGATAACAATGTGCCAACATATCCACCCAGGAAACCTAATGGTACAGATACCAATGCTGGATTATCCAGCGGGAATATTGGATTTCCGACAAATAATGCCGCACCTTCCACTGGTGAAAACACACTTGGGCTCATCGAAACGAGTACTAAAGCAGAAATCAAACCGGACAAAATGGCAGTAACCGCTCCTGTTGTGTTAAATCGTTTCCAATAAACTGTATATAAAATAACTGGCAAGTTAGCACTGGCCGCCATACAAAATGCTAATGAAACAAGGAAAGCAACATTCAGGTATTGCGTGAATAATGCCAAAATAATAGATAAGACGGACACGCCCAATGCTGCATAACGGGCTGCGAGCATCTGCTGTTTTTCGGTTGCTTTCCCCTTTTTGTAAATTTCCCCGTACAAATCATGTGCAAATGCAGAAGCTCCGGAAAGAACCAAACCGGCTACAACTGCGAGTATCGTCGCAAAAGCTACTGCTGAAATAAAGGCAAACAAAAGCTCGCCACCAAGTACCTGTGCCAACAATGGTGCAGCCATATTTCCGCCTGGATTGGCAGCAATGATTTTAGAATCACCAACGAATGCAGCCGCTCCAAAGCCAAGAAACAATGTCAATATATAAAAAATACCGATAATCCATGTCGCTGATACAACAGAACTTCTAGCCGACTTGGCATCTTTTACGGTAAAAAAGCGCATCAGGATATGTGGCAGCCCTGCTGTGCCAAGTACTAATGCAAGCATCAAGGAAATTGTGCTGAGCGGCTGTGTATATTGCAACCCGGGTTCTAAATAAGCAGCTCCGTGGCTCGTTGCCGTTTTCACCTCGGAGAACATGGTACCGATGTTGAAATTGTATTCCCATAGTACAAGAAAAGAAATAATCACCATACCCGCCATCAATAGTACAGCTTTGGTGATTTGTACCCAGCTTGTTGCAATCATACCGCCGAATAACACGTATATCGTCATCATAACTCCAACAATCAATACCGCAATCCAATAATCAATACCGAACAAAAGTTGAATCAATGCACCTGCTCCAACAAGCTGAGCAATCATGTAAAAAATCGAAATGGTTATGGTGCTCAATGCTGCTGCTCCACGCACTTTTTTTGCATCAAAACGTGAGTTGATCATATCGGCCAGCGTGTATTTCCCTAAATTGCGCAATGGCTCGGCTACCAAAAACATGACGACCAGATACGCAATTAAAAAGCCAATACTATAAAAAAATCCATCAAAACCATTCAATGCAATGGCGCCGGCGATACCAAGAAATGATGCCGCCGACAAATAGTCTCCGGAAATGGCAATACCGTTTTGCCAGCCTTTCAGTCCGCCGCCAGCCGTATAAAAATCACCTGTTGTTTTGGTATGCTTAGCAGCAAAATAAGTGATGACCAACGTCAATAGCACAATTGCCAAAAATAAGGTGATGACTGTAGGGCTCATCGGCTGTCTCCTCCTTGCTCCAATTGGTTATCAATAATTGCATTCGCTTGTTTATCCAATGCCCCAGCTTTTTTCATATAAACAATGCATAAAATAAAAGTCATGGCGAATTGTGCGAATGCAAAAAGCCACACCCATGAAATATCACCGATTGCCGGCTTATTCAAAAACGTCGTGTAAGAAGTACAGATTGGCAATAGAAAGTAAAATACCAAGAAGAAAATAGTGTACGGCAAAATAAACTTTTTCCGATTCGCCATAAAGCTCTGGAATTCCTCGCTCTTTTCTACCTTCACGTAATCTGGTTTTTCAGGAAAATCCTGTTTCAACACCTTACTTTCACTCAAATTTCCCAACCCCTTGTTTTTTATCATTAAATTCTCTTTCTCCTTTTGTAACCGCTTACTAATTATTATAATTGGTTTGAAATGTCAGGAACTCGCTTTTGCACCAATGGTTACAGATTATGATTGAATGGCATTTATCCGTGGATGAATGGTTATCCCTGCATCTCCAGCAACTGAAATAACTCCTTTCTTGCTGCTCTGCTGACAGGAATCTTCGTTTTCGATATGTCTGACAGCGTGACGTTGCTTGTTCCATTAAACCAAGGAGTGATTTCCTGAATATAATTGATGTTAACCAAATAACTACGATGCGTCCGGAAAAAGTTAAAACCTTGTAATTTCTTTTCCAATTCTTGTAATGTCAACTTACCGACAATGACTTTATCCTTCGTGTGAATTTCCAATGCCCGCTGACTTGGGCTGGGTACAGCATAATAAATCATCTCCGGCGTTAATACAACAGTTTTTTCACCATCATCCACAAGCAATTTATTTGTTCGGGACGGTACTGCGGGACTGGCATGAGGCACTTCTTGCAGGATACGCTGCGAAAGCTTTTGACGAATACGCTGCAGTGCCTTGTCAAACCGTGTTTCGTCAAAGGGTTTTAGCAAATAATCGACAGCTTCTATTTCAAATGCCTGTAACGCATATTCATCATATGCTGTGGTCAAGACAAATAGTGGTATTTCATGCTTTGCTTGCCCGATAATTCTCTTTGCCGCTTCCATACCGGAAAACTGGGGCATATGGACATCCAGAAAAATAACATCCGGTGCATATGCTTCATAAAGTGCGATTAATTGCTGTCCATTTTCCGCACACGGACATAGTACAATATCCGGCTGTTTTTCCAGTAAATAAAGCAATTCCTCCTGTGCCATTTGTTCATCTTCAGCTATGAGTGCACGGATTTTCATGAAATCTCCTCCCTCACTACATGATTAATTGGTATGTTAAAAAAAACTTCACTGCCTTTATCCGGTAAATTTCGTACCGATAATCTTGCAACCTCCCCCAACAACGTGACCAAACGCTTGTTGACATTGTACAGGCCTGTTCCGTGATTGGCATTCTGCATTAATGGCTTCTTCGTGACTTCCTGTAAAATTTCTCTCTCAAAGCCACAACCATTATCTTTCACACTAATTTGTATATGCCTGTCCCGGGATATAATGCTTACATCAATTCTTGCTCCATGAACCATATCGTGAAGCCCGTGTTGAATGCAGTTTTCCACGAGTGGCTGAATGGTTGCCGGAGGAATCAGTACATCAAGTAAATCTTCTTCATATATAAAACTCACTTGTAAACGGTTCATAAACCTAGCTTGAATAATTTCTAAATATGCTTGGACATGTTCGCATTCCTTCTCCAGTGCAACAAGCGGGGTGGCAACCAATTTTAAGTTAAAACGCATGAATTGAGCCAATTGTACTGTGATATGGCGGGCGCGTTCCGGTTCTTTGCGAAAAGAAGCTGCAATTAAATGCAAGGTGTTGAAAAGAAAATGTGGATTGATCTGTGCCTGCAGGTTTCTTAACTCCGCATCCATCATATGTGTCTTTAATTGATCCGCAGCAAGCATTTTCAATTGATTGCAGAGATATTCACCAAGTCCTGCTGCCAGCGTACGCTCGACCGGACGAATTTGTTGAGCTTTGCGAAAGTAAAAGTAAATGAGTTGTGTCACTTCATTTGCATTAATAATCGGAATAATGATTGCCGATTCCAACTGGCATTTTGGATGATGGCATGGAAGATCCATTTGTGAATCCGCTACTTTCATTTGTTTTTGCAAAATAACTTGTTTTGCCAACTCACTGGTGATCAAATCTCCATGACGATGATGCTCATGTCCGATACCGACATGGGCCAGGACTTGCCGTTGATCCGTAATAGCCACTGCTGCAATATTCAAACGGTCATACAAAAGTTTTGCCAATCCGTTAGCCATCTGAGTTGTATCATCTTTTTTAATAAATGGAAGCGCCTCTTCAGCAATGGAAAAAGCCTGTTTTATCGCTTTAGCGGCCTCATTCTCCTGTTCGCGCAATACTACGGCAATCATCGCCGTGAATATCGCGATAGCAACACTGTTGGACAGTACCAATGGAAGACCGATCATATCTACAATGCCAATGATTTCATCGGATTGCGGATGTAGAATCAATAGCATCTGCATCTGTAGTACCGGTGGGAAAATACCGATAAATAATGCTTTCCATGGCGATATAACCCGTTCGTCGGAAAAAAAGCGCGCTGTCCAGCCTGCCAGCAAACCTGTCAATGGGTTAACTATCCCGTTGGCCAACCACCCTACCCCACCTAAGAACATGAGGTGACCTCCAGCAATCATTCCTGCACCAAAACCGACTACCGGCCCTCCAAGCAAACCGGCAATCACCACCGCCACAAGACTTGAACTGACAATTAATTGGTTGTCAGATACTTGAAAAACAAAATCGTGAATTACGGTGGTACCATCAAGGACAAAACCGGTAATGGTACTGGCAATGCCAAAAACGCCAAACACACATGCATGCACGATAGTCATTTTCCAACTAAACTCCCTGTACAATAAAGACTTGAAACCAGATGTCCGGGTCATGACGAACGCAATGACTAACAATAGACCTAGGCGTTCAAACAGAATGATGGTCATTTCTTTCATCACTCATCTCTCCTTCGCCATTACTCCTGTTTGTGATTGAACAAAAAACTGCTTCCATTGCTGTGCGGGTTCCTCTCTGCCGGAAAAGATACTCCCCAAAATGGAACCCAAAAAACCGATCGGGATTGCAATGATACCAGGGTTATGCATTGGAAATATCGCTTCTTTCAAGATCCAGCCGTCTACAGGATCCATCACATTCGGTCCCAAAATGACCATTGTCAACGAAGCGACAAAGCCGGATGTCATCCCGATCATTGCACCAGTTTCGTTAAAGTGCTTCCAATAGAGAGTGAGCAGCAGAATTGGTAAATTGCTGGAAGCGGCAACAATGAACGTTAATGACACTAAAAAGGTGACATTTATATTTTCCAATTGTAAGGCAAACAAGGTAGAAACCAATCCAATACTAAGTGCTGTCCATCTGGCAGCTATGAGCTGTTCCTTTTCAGTTGATTTACCCTTTTTCCAAATATGATGATAAATGTCGTGTGAAAATGAAGTTGTCGCTGAAATCACCAAACCTGCGACAACGGCAACAATGGTGGTAAAAGCGATCGCTGAAATAAATGCCAACAAAAAGTCACCACCTACTTCCTTTGCCAGAATCGGTGCCGCTAAATTCCCGGTTGCGTCAGCTTTTATTAATTTTTCATATCCCAAGGAGGCAATCGTCCCAAATCCAAGAATAAGTGTCATCACATAAAAAGTGCCAATAATCCAAGTAGCTCCCATTAGTGAACGACGCACCTCCACCGTGTTACGGACTGTAAAAAAACGAATCAATATATGTGGCAAACCAGCAGTGCCCAAAATCAATGCCAATTGCAACGATATCAGTTCCAAAGGATTGGAAAATAATTGTCCGGTCATAAAAAATTGTTCGTGGAGTGGTGTGTGTTCCTTCACGGTTGCAATGATTGCAGGTACATTCCAATCGAAACGGGATAAAACGATAAGTGACAGCAAAAAAGTTCCAGATAAAAGAACAACTGTTTTTACAATTTGTACCCAGGATGTAGCAATCATGCCGCCAAAAACAACGTAAAGGGTCATTAGCCCACCGATAATGACAACTGAAATAGAATAGTCAATATTTAATAGCAACCGAATTAGCAAACCAGAAGCCACCAATTGCGGAATCATATATAATATGGAAATCAAAAATGTACCAATAGCCATTGTCCAACGCATTCGATTGCTGGCAAAACGCGTGCAAATGACATCGCCCAGAGAATACTTTCCCAGATGGTGAACAGGCTCAGCTATGAAGAACATGACAATCAAAAATGAAACTAGGAACCCAATAGAATACAAGAAACCGTCATAGCCATTCAATGCAATGGCACCAACAATTCCCAAAAACGATGCGGCGCTAATGAAATCACCTGCAATCGCCAGGCCATTTTGCCATCCCGTCAAACTGCCTGCCGCTGTATAAAAATGATTGGTCGTATTGCTGCGTTTAGCCGCCCAGTATGTAATAATCAGCGTACAAACGATAATGCAAATGAAAAAAAGAAAATAAGTCAGATTCATTCGACATCCTCCTGTACCAGCTGTATGATTTGTTTATCGAACTGTTTCATTTTGATACAATAAAACCCTGCCAGCAGCCATGTCACAGGAATTTGCAAAAAGGCGTAAAGCCAGCCCCAATTCATCTGAAAAAATGGAGAAGGAGCAGCCATCCAATCGTGAAATAAAGTCAACGACAGCGGTAAGCCAAAATAAAAGATAAATAGCAGGGTAACCACAGGGATAAGCAATTGCCATTTCTTTTTGATCAATTTTTGCAGTTCAACATCCATCTCACATTCCCTGCTTTCCATGTACTTTTCTATTAATTATCTTTATTTTGAATAATAGCGGAATCTTTGTGCAAAGTAAAGTGGAAGTCTAGTAAAAACAAAATTTTCAGGAACACAATCTAGTACCTGGCATATTTTATAATTTTCTAATCCTTAAACGTATTTTTGTCAAAGCCCATCTTAGTGTTTGCTATAAAAATGGATACTTGCTAATATTTAAATAATAATAAAGCAATGAAAGGAGATTCGAAAAATGACACAGTTAGACAAGGACAAAACCTATTCATTGGACGAATTTTTACTATATGTCAAAGAAGAGGAACGCGCAGAATTATATGAAGGCATCCCTGTTTTTATGGCGCCCGCTTCTTTCCAACATGAAAATGTCATTGCGAATATAATGGGAGAGTTCAGGAACGCGATCAAAGGAGGTAATTGTTATGTATTTGGCAGCAATCTTCAAGTAGTTTTGCCATTTAAAAATGAAAAAAAGGGAACAGATGATGTGGTTGTATTGCCAGACATCTCCATTATTTGTGATACAAGCAAACTACGTAATAAACGTTGCTATGGGGCGCCGGATTTGGTTGTCGAAGTATTATCTCCAAGCACAGGACGTAACGATCGCTTGCTCAAGCGTAATTATTATGAAAAAGCGGGTGTAAAAGAGTACTTACTCATTGATTATCAAAATCAATACATTGAAAAATATGTTCTCGATGATGATATGCTTAAGCTAGAAGATATTTATTCCGATGAAAACCAGCCATTCATCTCCACGCGTTTTCCCGATATTACTTTTTCTCTAGACGATATATTTTCTCTTTAAATCTTTCATTATGTCTCTAATAAGTCAATGTTGGGAGCCCCCACCGCTCCTGTAATTGCCGTATCTCAACTTGATGAGGTATCTCCTCCTTGGGGGTTTCCAAAATAAATGGTATGTCTTTGAGCTCGGGAGTTTGAACAAGCTGGTCAAACTGAGATTCTGTAATATACCCATGATCAAAAATATTTGCGTGCCGATCTTTCCCGAGCCCGGTATTATATTTCGAGTTATTAAAATGAATAACCTTGAGATGACTAAAATAATTAAGTGCTTGTCCTTTTTCCAAAACGGCTTCCCAATTATCACCATCCCACAGTCCACTGGCAAATGCGTGACACGTATCAAGGCAGAACCCAATTTGTTCCGGATGTTCACACAAGTTGCGGACCTGGACAAGTTCTTCCAATGTTGTTCCCATCGTTCCCGGTTTTCCACCTGTGTTTTCGAGTAAAATTTTGCTATCGCCATGCCATTTTCGAAGTATCTCGTTAAGCACATCAATCATTAATCGATAGCTTGCCAGCGGGTCATCAAGACTGATTATTTTCCCAAAGTGAACGACCACACCAATAGAGCCACAGGCGTTAGCGATTTCCAGATCGTTGACTAATGATTGCATCACTTCTTTCCTTTTCCGATTATCTCTTGGCGTTAAACTGGTAGGGTATGGCGTATGTGCCACGGATGTCAAATTATTTTTTTTGCAAAAATCCTTGCAAAGCGCTGCATCATCTTGATTGAATGCTTTTACGGACAAGCTCCTTGGGTTTTTGGGAAAGTATTGAAAGGCTAATGCGTTCATAGTCGCCGCTTGTCTCGCCGCACCTAGATAGCCTTCTCTTATCGAAACATGACAACCAAATTTCATAAAAATTCCCTCCTGCGATGAGGTAACTTGCATTTAGTTTTGACATATCGGGCAAAAGAACGTTTTTCGGGATGATATTTTATCTTTAACTATCGGGGTGCTACAGCGTTTACAGGCCTCCCCCTCCCTGTTATAAACATATGTATTGTCAACGTACCCGCCTGTTAATGTATCGTCTTTAAATAGTGGTTGTTCCATGTATCCGCCATACTGGATAGCTCGCTGAAGAATAAACCTGATAGACTGAAATAGCCGGTTTCTTTCCTGATCATTCAGGTCATTAACATGGCGTTCTGGTAACACATGCGCATGCCAGGCAATCTCATCGGAATAACGATTGCCAACTCCCGCCAGAAATTCCTGGTCAACCAATGTTGTTTTTAATTTACCACGTCGTTGTTGCAGTGCCTCTATAAAGGTATCAAGTGAGAAATTCACATCAAGTGGCTCGGGACCAATATCCTTTAACTTCCCTTCCACCTCTGGAGAATAAAGATGAAGATAACCTAATCGCAAACCAATGAAATAAAGATGCTTGTCCCCAAAGGTTAATTGAACTTGCACTGTGCGATCCGGTCTTTCCTCTTCCTTCCCATAAACATGAAGCCACCAAGCATCAAATGCAATAATAGGCAGGAACCATTTTCAAGATGAAATAGCAAGTATTTAGCCCGGCGTTCAATCGCTTCTACCTTTTGATTCAGTACCTTCTGAATAAATTCATCCGAATCCATATTGATCGACTTATTTCGATTAACGATTACTTCAGTGATCTTTTTTCCGACAATTTGTTGCGTTAATAATGTCTTATATGTTTCCATTTCCGGTAATTCCGGCATTGCATCATCACCTCTTATATCTTTAAATAACTAAACCATTATTATCATCTCCAACTTATAGCATTAGATTTTGTTTGCAATGAAATGCTATACATAAGCGAAACTTCCGTGTTGTTTTTAAAAAAATGGACAGGATAAAAATATATCATTCTTAACGAAAGCGGAGGTAGAAAACATGGGACATTTAAAAGTATTGGGTATCAAATTTATCGTGATTTCAATTATCACTTTCTCGACATTCGGCATATTTTTCCAAGCAACATTGACGAATTTATTAATGCTTAGTTTACTTGTAACCGGTATATCTTATCTAGTTGGTGATCTGTTTATCCTTAGAAAATTTGGTAATATCGCTGCCTCAATTGGGGATTTTGCATTATCATTTGTTTCATTCTGGGCATTGGGGAGCTTCGTAATGGGAGCAAGTCTACCCGTTACAATCATTTCGTTAATGGCCGCCTTTTTTACTTCCTTGTGTGAACCATTCATTCATGCTTATATTGTGGAACGTCTTTCAGATGATGACGTGCCTGATCAATTACCAGCCACCAACCAATTACAAACAGAATTTGCCGAAGAAACCGATCCCGAAACACTTCATACAAAAAAAGATCGAGATAATTAAGTTCATAACCTCCTTTTAAACACGCGCATAAAGGAGTTTTTTGTCTAATCCAAATAGTGTTTTGGCACATTTTCATATCCTCATCTATATCTGTCCAATACAACTTTTACAAGCAACCATATGCTATTGTGAAGCCGGATAGAGAAGGGAGGAATTCTAGATGAGTTATGGCGGCGGTGGTGGTGGCTTTGCATTGATTGTCGTGCTCTTTATCTTGCTGATTATCGTTGGTGTCAGCTTTGTCGGTGGCGGAATGTATTAATTACAAGTCCAAATACCCAGTAACAAGCCCCTTTCAGCGTGAAAAAATGAATTGGGAGAACCTGATCAGGATCTCCCGTTTTTTTATTGAACGATGCAACTATTCCGTGTTGCTCTTCTGCTCTGATAAATATGACCAGTATTATTTCCTCCTGCCGTGTTTGAGGTTAAATTATTTTTGAACTTTTCCGATCCTCCAGTCCTTATGTGTACAAGTAGTGCATATAATGAAAAAAGTATGGTTCAGGAGGATAATGATGTTTACCGTTTTGGGAAAAGCTATTGTTGTTATGGCGCTTATCCGAATTTTATCGGGGTGCATGGAGATATTTGCGGCTTATCTAATGATACGATTTAATGAAATTGATAAAGCACTGATTATTAATAGTTCCATCGCTTTGATTGACCCGTTGATTTTGCTCTTGACAACTGCAATTGGTGTTGCGGCCATTGCAGACAGACTATCGATTGGAAAATTTGTTTTTATTATTATCGGTGTTGCGTTTATACTTTACGGGATTAAAAAATGATTCGATAAATCAGCATTTCACCTACATCACAAAATCTTTGGCTTGTTTGTGTTCCATGATTCTTCCTAAAATCTCCTCAATGTACATGGTGAAGGCGGGATGGCTGCGTTGTCTTGGGCGTGGTAAATGGATTACCTGATCCAGACTGATGGTACCATTTTCAATGAGAACAACCCGATCAGCCAGGGACACTGCTTCTTCTACATCATGGGTTACCAAAATGGATGTAAAGTTATTCTTTTTCCATAACGCTTCAATCAGATCTTGCATTTCAATACGGGTAAGGGCATCCAGTGCACCTAATGGTTCGTCAAGCAGCAATAATGATGGGTCATGGACCAATGCCCTTGCCAAGGCTACCCGTTGTTGCTGACCGCCGGAAAGCTTTGCGGGATAATCGTCCATTCGTTCTTCCAAGCCAACTTGTTTTAATGCCTGAACAACCTTTTCTTTTGCATCTTTTGGCAAACCAATACATACGTTATCAAACACTTTCTTCCAGGGGAGCAGACGTCCGTCCTGAAACATGATCCGTGCCTGTTCATTTAAATGATTCAGCTCGTTATCATTAATATAAATAGAACCTTCATTTACCCCTTCCAAACCAGCGATGAGGCGAAGTAATGTACTTTTTCCACATCCACTCTTTCCAACGATTGCGACAAATTCCCCCTTTTTGATGCTGAGATCCAGTCCTTTTAAAACTGGTCGATTAGTATAGCTTTTTTTTACACTTTCAAGTAGAACATGACTTTTTTGTTCCGGAATTACTTTCACTTTATTTTCCTCCCTGTTACTACATATCCCATTTAAGTAATCTTCTCTCCAAATATCTGGCAATAATATCAGATAACTTTCCAAACAAAGCATAAAGAACAATACTAAGCACAATCACATCCATTTGCATAAACTCGCGGGCATTCATCGCCATAAAACCGATTCCTGAATGTGCAGAAATTGTTTCAGCGACGATCAGGGTTAGCCACATGACCCCTAACGAAAAGCGTATACCGACTAATATGGAAGACATTGCCCCCGGTAAAATGACGTGGAAAAATAATCCGACCCCCTTTAGTCCGTAAGCTTTACCCATTTCAATTAATTTTTTGTCAACGGATTTGATCCCATGATACGTATTAATATAGACCGGAAACAGCACTCCCAGGGCAACCAAAAATATTTTCGAGGTTTCATCAATGCCAAACCATAAAATAACAAGTGGAATCAAGGCCAAATGCGGGATATTTCTGAGCATTTGTATCGACGTATCAAAGAATAGATCAGCTATTTTAAACACACCATTAAATAATCCAAATAAAAAGCCAATAACCCCGCCAATCAGAAAACCGATTAAAGCCCTGCTTAAACTGATTCCTACATGATTAACCAATTCACCCGTTGAAAAAAGTTCAACACCAGCTGCAAATACCTGGGTTGGTGCAGGTAAAATCCTTTCCGGAATAGCTCCTACCCATGATAAAAACTGCCATCCAAATAATAATAGCAGCGGGATTAGCCAAGGAGTGATTTTTGCAGCTGATCGATTTATTTTACGTCCCACAAGTCATCCCCCTTTCCTGTAATTATTTCTTCATGATATCTGCTACATTTATCTTCTTCGGTATGATATTCAATCGATAAAATGTATCGGCAATTTCCTGTTGTTCTTTGATAATCTGCTCATTAATCGGATCTACCCCATAAGTCCGACGCTCTACCGACTTTTTCATTGCTTCTTCCTCAATATTTAAGATCGGTGTAAGCATGCTGACCAGTTCATCGTGGTTGTTATTTGCCCACTCGGATGATTTTTTTACCTCTTCCATTACGACATCAACCAAGTCTTGATGTTCCTTGGCAAACTCGTTTGTTGTGATAAAGAAATCGCGATCGGTAGTAAATCCTTCTCCGTTAACAAGTAAGGTCGCGTCAGAAAAAAGCTCTGTTGACGCGGTAAATGGGTCCCAAACTACCATGGCATCCACATCTCCTTGTTCAAAAGCAATTCGTGCATCTCCTGGAGACAGAAAAGCCGGTGTAATATCTGAATACTTCAAACCGGATTTTTCCAATGCTTTTGCCAATAAATAATGTGAACTGGACCCTTTGGCAAAACTCACCGTTTTATTCTTTAAATTAGCAATGGATTTGATATCAGAATCCTTTGGCACTAGGATACCACTTCCCTGAAATTTGGATTTTCCAGCCGCAACAATTTGGAAGTCGGTATTTGCAGCCTGAGCAAAAATGACTGGGGAATTTCCGGTTCTTCCAAAATCAATACTGCCAGCGTTTAATGCTTCGACTAAAGCGGGCCCTTCCTGGAATAACTTCCATTCCACTGTGTATCCAAGTGAATTCAGTTGCTCCTCCAATGTACCAAGTGACTTTAAAATAACGAGGGGGCCATTCTTCTGATAACCAATCCGAATCACATGATCTTGTTCGACATCAGAAGGGGCACTTTCTCCCTTTGAACAACCGGAAAAAACAGCAATAACAAATAACATGCTAAGCAACAATAGAAATCTTTTTCCCATATCCCAAACCTCATCTCTTTGTTAGTCTTAATCTGTTTTTAGCCTATGTATAAATAAAGCATAGGTTCCTGTCCTGAATAAAATCGTTCAAGAGGAAACATGTAAGCACATGCCTTATTTCTGAATCGTTCGTAATACAACATAATTTTTGTTTTTTTAGGGAGACTAAATGAAACGGTGCCTGCTTGCATTCGCAAGGTGCCTCGGCTAGAAATATTTCAGGAGGGTAAATCGCATGGGTATGTTAACCAACAAACCTCAGGAAGAACCACTTCATTCCGGTGAGGTTTTTCATTTATGGTCATATTTACATCATACAAAAACGGTTTTAGTAACAATGCAAGTTCTGATTAACCATACAGGTGACAACGATTTGAAAGTATTGCTCGAGGATTTGCAAGAGAATATCTTTACCCAGGAAGAGCAACAGGTTGAGGAAATTTTAAAGCAAACCGGAATTCGCTTACCACCAGCTCCACCGGATCGTCCTAATGTAGAAGTGCAAGATATTCCGGCTGGTGCCCGGTTTAATGATTCGGAGATTGCTGCACTTGCGCAGAAGGAATTAATGACCGGAAAAATATCGTGCAGCTACATTATGGGCATTGCTATTCGGGAAGATATTCGAACGATGTATGGTGAATTCCATTCCCAAAAAGAGGAATATGAAGTAAAACTATTACAACTTTCCAAAGAAAAAGGGTGGCTTGTTTCCCCACCAATTAATTTGAAATAACAATGCAGAAACTGGAAAAATAAATTCGGAGGAGTTGGAAACAAAGTGGCATCCACATCAAAAAATAAGGGAATGACCATCGTCGCCATTGGATCGATTCCGCTGATCATGACATTAGGAAATTCGATGTTAATCCCGATGCTGCCGGAGATGAAATCCACCTTAAAACTTTCACAAATGCAGGTGAGCCTGACAATTACCGTCTTTTCGATCGCGGCAGCCATTTTAATCCCTGTCGTCGGTTATCTTTCTGACCGGTTTTCGCGAAAAATTGTTATTGTCCCCTCACTTGTTTTATTTGGATTGGGCGGACTGCTTGCGGGAGTTGGTGCGGCTTTTTTTTCACATGCGTATATGTGGATTCTGATTGGCCGAATCATTCAAGGGATTGGTGCAGCCGGGACAGCACCCATCGCAATGGCCTTGACCGGTGATTTATTCAAGGGCGGAGAACAGAGTCGTGTTCTAGGGATTTTTGAGGCATCCAACGGGTTGGGGAAAGTGTTATCCCCAGTTCTAGGGTCGTTATTTGCGTTAATTACCTGGTTTTCCGTGTTTTTTGTATTCCCGGTTATCAGTCTGATTTCTGCTTTACTTTCGTTAATTTTTATTAAAGAAAAGAGCAACCGGCAAACACCACCGCCATTCGCCAAATACATGCATGGGCTGTTGAGTGTATTTAAACATGAAGGAAGATGGATTATTACAACATATCTCGCAGGTGGCACCTGTTTATTTACCTTATTTGGTATCCTTTTCTTTTTATCTGACGTATTGGAAAAGACATATAAAATTGACGGTATTATAAAGGGGCTCATACTCGCAATCCCGTTACTTGTTATGGTTACGACGTCCTATATCACGGGAACCCAGATCGGAAAGAATTTGGAAAGAATGAAAAAATTATCAGTGCTTGGACTTATATTGATGACAATTTCCTATGGTTCACTCGTATTCCTGGAAAAATTAATCCCATTTCTAGCTGTTCTGGCCATCAGCAGTGTTGGAGCCGGACTCGTTCTGCCGTGCGTAAATAGTATTATTACTGGTGCTGTTGGTAAAGAACGCAGAGGTTTTGTTACCTCACTGTATGGCTCTGTCCGTTTTCTTGGTGTTGCCTTGGGGCCGCCGATATTTTCCCGGCTGATGGATTGGTCGCGAACTGGCATGTTTGTTTCCATCGCCGTCCTGACACTCATCGTTGCCCTGCTTATGCTAACATTAATTCATGTCAAAGGAAAAGACGGAAAGGAAAATAAAAATACAACTTTTCGTTATAACTATATGTAGGGCTATTTTTTCCGCCAGCCAAGGGTATATGCCTGATGGAATGTTAAATTACAGACATAATCCACAACCTTGGTTGAAATCCATTGGCTGGAAAATGCGAACAAAATAATTTTCCAGTCAATCATCATGGCGGTTAAAATAAAAATGAAACAATTAATATATAACAATGGCTTTCCCGGCAGAATTTCCCGTCCGGAAGCAATGATCATGGCAACGACACCGACACCACCATTGGAAACATCTTGACGCATTAGCATACCAATCCCTGTGCCAAGAAAAACGGAGCCAAGGACAAGGTCAAATATGATATTTCTTTGCGGGACTTGTATATATTGTTCAAAAAACTGGATGGAAACAGATGTCATCGTCATCCCGACAATCGTCCATAACACAAACGCTTTTCCAAAATATTTAATACCCAGCAACAGCATGGAAAAATTGACAATCCAAAGTGCCAGGCCATTACTAATACCGAACCAATAGTTTAATAATATCGCAATCCCGCCGGCACCACCGGAAGGAATAGAATTAGGAAACAAAAACAGACCCATCCCCATCCCCTGAATGGCTCCTCCAGCTAAAACTAGTCCATTTTTTAACATGAATAATTTCATGAATGCTCCTCCCTCAGATAATGTGAATGTAAATTGGACAACACCTCCCTCTTATCTTATTCTTTTTATAGAGCAAAAATGATCACCGTCCATGCGATTTAGGTTTTCAAACAACCAATGTGGTGGATCGAGCATAAACTGAAATGAAGAAGATTTTCTTGGAAGTAGAGAGGGTTAATAGACATATAAAGGAGATGGAGAACATGCCAAGAAAAAGAAACAGAGGATACCATCACGAGCGTTGTCTATTTCCAGGTTATCGCTGGTGCGGACCAGGTTGTAGCGGCCCTGGTGCACCGATAAATGCAGTGGATGCTGCTTGTAAAGCACACGACCTATGTTACCAAATCCATGGGCATCGATGCAGATGTGATCAAGAATTTATGCGCCGCCTTCGTCCACTGATTAATCCACATACACCGGAGGGACGACATGCTCGTACAATGTATCGTTATATGCGAATAAAATCATTGTTTACATGCTAGTTCTTTTAAAGCATCTGAACATCACATAAATATGACAGGAATCGAGGATATCTATGGGAATAACGAATTATGCCAAATTTGCTTCATTTAAAGATGCTATCTTTTCTTTATCTGGCCAAGTGAAACAAGGGGAGATCGTCAATCATCGTTTTCTTTTAGAGCAATCAGCCGATCAAAAATTATCGATATATTACGCACCAGTCGAATATATACATGAAAAGGCATGCGTCTTAATTGTTGGGATTACCCCGGGTTTCCGGCAAATGCAACAAGCATATAGCAAAGTCGTTGGGCTGAAGGGAACACTAATGAGTGATGAACAAATTCTCCATGAGGCCAAACTTGCTTCGAGCTATCAGGGGCCAATGCGAAAAAACCTGATTCATAAAATACCCGTTGTACTTAGACTAGTTCCATTTCTGTATAATGTTATAAAGAGAGGAGCTTGTTGATGAAATATCTTGACTGGAATGCGGTTTTCTTCGTTGGTGTAACGCTGATTCATGAATATTGGCTCTACTGGGGGTTACCCCAAATTGAATATTGGGAAACAAAACGCATGTACAACAGTATGAATAACGACAAAGATGACAGCAACAAAGCAGCATAAGGTAAAAGGAGTCTGTTCGATGATGATGAACAGACCCCTTTCTAAATTGGGCGGTTTTTGACGCATTGACAGCTTGATTGGATTGTTGCATAGTCTATTTCAGGTTACGCATGAGTATTTTTCCTTTTTCATAAAACTGTTCCATTTCTTTTTTGGGCACAAGTGAACCACCTGTTGCCCATACGATATGTGTTGCTTGGTCCATATTTAAGTGATGATCGCTCGCATAGCTGGTTTGGGCAACTTTACCAGGCCCAGATAACCCCGCTGCAGCTGATGGTTCAACAAATATCCCTTCACTATCAGCAAGCATATATAATTGTTTGAACAAGTCATCGTCGGCCAGCGTATAGATGCCGCTAATATATTGATTGCTAATGGCCGTAGCAAAATGCGAAGGACGTCCAACAGCCAGGCCGTCTGCTTCTGTTCGATTATCAAGGCCAAAGTCCTGGACAGATAATCTATCCTGCTCACCGGTCAAAAGACCAATTAGTACGGCGGGGGAATGGATCGGCTCAACAAAAAAACAATGGACATAGTCACCGAATATTTGTTTCAACCCGAATGTAATACCACCTGGCGAACCACCAACACCACAAGGAAGATACACAAAAAGCGGGTGATTTTGATCAACCAGAATTTGCTGTTGTTCCAGTTGTTCTTTTAGTCTTAAGGCTGCTACACTATATCCCAAAAATAAATGTCTGGAATCCTCATCATCAACAAAATAACCCTGTGGATCCGCCTCTGTCCTTTTTCGCCCCTCCCGAATTGCTTCACTAAAGTCACCGGTGAATTCTTTTACGGTAGCCCCTTTGTCTCGTAATAAATCCTTTTTCCATTGTTTCGCATCACTAGACATATAAACCGTGACATCAAATCCCAATTTGGCACTAATAATACCAATACTTAATCCCAAATTCCCGGTAGAACCGACACCGATCGAATATTGCTTAAAAAATGCTTGAAATGCTTCACTTGCAAATTTTTCATAGTTGGCACCTTTGGTGATCAGCCCCTCATCTAATGCCAGTTTTTCCGCATAATGTAAAATTTCATAAATCCCGCCCCGGGCCTTAATCGAGCCGGCAATCGGCAGTTCATTATCACATTTCAGGTACAGATCACCAGCAAACGGCAGCCTATAATGGCTGATAAGCTGCTCCTTTACGGATGGTATGGGGCGTAATGGAGATTCAACAATACCATGCGTTTCCGGAAATGCCTTAGCTAAAAACGGTGCAAAACGTTTCCATAATAGCGCTGCCTCGACCATATCCGTTTCATCTATAGGTAAAGTAGCATGAGATTCTTTTCTTGAAGGATGAAGCCATACAACCGGTTGTAAATTAAGAATGTCTTGCAGCAAAGGATATTCTTTCGTCCAGTTTTGTAATTGCTGTTCGGTAAATGCCATAATCATCAGCCTTCCTCTGTATCTTTGTTCTTATAATCATCGTATCAAAGACAAATCATTCTCGGAAGAAATTGACATCCATTTACCAAAAAGGAACAGATTATTTCATTTTAAAGGGGTTAAAATATGTGTGTGAGCGTAAACGGTTCACAGATCATACTTTCGGGAGGATCTCCAATGAGCAAACATGATAACAACAAAAGAAACCGCGATAACATTGACAATTTTGATCATGAAATAGATAACGTTGAATTTGCCAGCGAAAATGAATTCCTCGATAATCACGATTTTGATGACCATAACAAACAGCGTAATAACAACCGTCGGAACAATCGTAAATAAAGTGGTTTATTAACTCATAAACCTGTATAACGATTTGCTCGTTGTACAGGTTTTCTATATAGAAACGGAAATTTTCTTTTATCCTAAATGGTTTCGTTAGTTCCTTACTATTTTCACTTTCTTTATCTGATAGCCGTCAATCTCATCAACAACAAATTGAAATCCTTCGTGTTCAACAGTTGTTCCTTTTCGGGCATCTAGATTATTGGCAATAATCCAACCACCGATCGTATCCACTTCTTCTTCCGCCAGGTTTGTTCCTATTTGCTCATTAATATCATCCAGTAGTACCTTTCCATCAACAATTGTTGTTGTATTTGTTACTTTTTCAATCCTTGGTTTTTCATCAACATCAAATTCATCACGAATATCCCCGACGATTTCTTCCAATATATCTTCAACCGTTAGCAAACCTGCTGTTCCACCATATTCATCAATAACGATTGCCATATGAATACGTTCCTTCTGCATTTTGATTAATACTTCTTTAATCGGAGTTACCTCTGAAACATGAATAATCGGCCTAATGTAACGTTCAATTGATTTCTGTTCGTTTTCAATATGCCCTGTAAAAATTTCCTTAAGATTCACTAACCCAACAATATGGTCTTTATCATCATCCGCAACAGGGTATCTCGTATACTGCCCTTCACGGATAACATCTAAATTATCCTTGAAGCTATCCTCTTTGAAGAAACATACCATTTCCATTCGAGGTGTCATAATTTCTTTTGCCAGACGATCGTCAAATTCGAAAATATTGTTAACATACATCATTTCGGATTGATTTATTTCTCCACTTTTATAGCTTTCCGAAAGAATTAAGCGTAATTCTTCCTCTGAGTGGGCTATCTCATGTTCTTGCATCGGTTTAAAGCCGAACAGTCTTATTATTAATCTCGCGGATCCATTTAAAACCCAAATAAACGGGTACATGATTTTATAAAACCAAATAAGTGGTCTGCCTAACCAAAGTGTAATAAATTCAGCCTTTTGAATAGCAATAGTTTTAGGTGCTAATTCACCAACAACCACATGCAGAAAAGTGATGATCAAAAAGGCGATTACAATCGATATGATATGGGAAACCGATGAATTTATTTCCAAATTATGAAAAAACGGTTGCAGAAGACTTGCAATTGCTGGTTCACCCAGCCATCCTATACCCAATGCTGTAACCGTAATACCTAATTGGCAAGCAGATAAATAAGCATCCAAATTATCGATTAGTTTCTTCGCATATACAGCGTTCTTATTTCCTTCCCCGATTAAATGATCAATACGAGTTGTTCGAACTTTTACAATCGCAAATTCGGTTGCCACAAAGAATCCTGTTAACAAGACCAATATGACAACCATAAGTAAGTTAACTATTTCCAATTAATTTTACCCTTGCATCACGTGGACACAAGGAATCCACCTCCGGTTATCCAAAATAGAGTTTTATTTACTGTTGGCTAACACTTAAATATTCTCTTTGGATAAATACACGCTCCATGTGTAAATGATTCAAAAAGAAAGTGTTTATGAAAATTTTTATGGTCTTCCCATCTGAATCACCTACTTTCCTAAGAAAATTATATAATATCAAAAAACATAAATCTAGTAGCAGTGATGAAATTTTAAGAAAGGAGAATGATAAACCTATTTGGAAGATTTTTGGAGACCATAAATGTAATTATAATCAAGGAACTGGATCCGACCCAGCGGTGACTATCCAATTAATTTCACCATATGGGTAAAATCCAGCTCCATAAATTTATCATTGATTTTGTTTTTATCATATTGCCATACCGCTGTCTCCAGCGAACAGTTAATCGGAACATCGCATTTAATTTCAGCTAATTCCCTTGATAGCTGCAACATGTCCATATTGGTTTCAATTTTATTTCGGACACCCTTTGGCAACTGCTCCATATTTTGGAGTAAATTATCAATCGAATCATATTCTTTAATTAGTTTTAACGCTGTCTTCTTGCCAATTCCCTTTACACCCGGGTAATTATCGGACGTATCACCCATTAACCCTTTTAAATCAATGATTTGTTTCGGTGATATCCCTCGTTTTTCATGAAAATTATCGTTCGTAAAAACATCATAATTACCTTGTCCCTTTTTCATGATCGCGACTTCAATTCCATCGTCAACCAGTTGCAGAATATCCTGATCGCCAGTTAAAATCAGGACGTCATTTTCTATTTTATAAAGCTGAGCCAACGTACCAATGCAATCATCTGCTTCAAAATTTTCAACACCAACATTTGGCATATCAAATGCTGCAACAACCTCTTTGACTAAATCAAATTGCGGGATCAGTTCTTCTGGGGGCTCCCCGCGATTGGCTTTATATCCGGCGAATAAATCTGTCCGAAACGTTTTGCTTCCCATGTCCCAGCAACAGACTACATGGGTGGGGGCAAATTTTTCGACAGCATCAAGGAAATACCGTAAAAACTGATAAATCCCGTTGGTCGGTACCCCTTGTTTCGTCTTCATAAAATTTCCTCGGAAGGCTGTTGCATAAAAGCCTCGAAATAACAGGGCCATTCCATCAACCAGCAATATCTTGTTTCGCACGCTCATATAGATTTTCCTTTCCAATAGCGATTCCGGGCTTTGCAATCAGCGCATACCCAGTATCTATTTTACTCGATGATCTGCTTAAGTTCTTGCTGTTTTATTTTCAAATCATCGATATCAACCGTTTCAGTAAGTACGGATAAAGCATCATTAATCGATTGGTTGATCGTGTTCATTGTCTTCTGTTGCATGTATTTCATCATCTCCCGCCATTGTTCTTGATAGGATGCCATCATTTTTGCCTGATTTTCATCAACATATCGCTGTGCAATCGGCGCCAATGTCTGATAGATGTCATCCTTCATATGTTCTTTTTCATTTTTGGCAAAAAATGCTTTTGTTCCTTTAAAAAGCGCCAATGACTTATCAAATATAGCACGGTCTAATTCACGGAAAGCCGGTTCATACTCGGGTGTATTAAAATGACAGGCTGCCAAGTCAGGTAATAAAAGTTTGGGATCGATTTGTGCTGTATCTTCTTTTAAGCCGGTGTAAGCATCGTCAGCAAGTGACTGCATATATGCTTCAACCCGAAGTGAAACCGCACGTAATTCTTGAACGAGTTCATATCCAGCATAATCCAGTAAATCATTTAGGTTCCGGTTCAATTGGCTGGTTGCCTGTTTTCCCGATTCCGTAATGGTTGCCGGGTTAAAGAATTCCTTAAATATATCGTGAAATCGAATGCCTAACCGCTCCATGACATAAAACAACTGTTTCTCCAGTTTTTGTGCAATCTGTTTCTCATATAGATCGGCATCCATGGCATCCACTATCTGTTGCAATGAATCACGTTCGTTTTCAAGCTGAGTACGATATTGCTCCTTTTCCGCCTCGTTAAGATTTGCCGAGGCAATGTAATTAGTTATTGCCTGGTAGGCTCTTTGCATGTCAAGTAAAGCAGCCTGAATCGATAGGCTTGCTAGGTCATTTTGAATAAAGGAGTAAAAATCTTGTTCAAACTGTTGCATGTCACGGCCAACAGGTTCTTCTAGCAGTTTAGCATGTAGCGCCTGTTTGCTCGAAACCGGATATAACTTGGGAAACCGGATTCCAAATTGCAGCAGCTGTTCTTCAATATAACTGGTCACCAAGTGAAGTTCTGTGTCGTCTTTGGCCAGGTCTGCTGCGTTGACAATAAAAAACATTTTATCCAGCTGGAATGAATCCTTCACCCGGCCAAGTTGAATCAAAAAGTCCTGATCCGCGCGGGACAATGCATGATTATAATAGGTGACAAAGCACATCGCATCTGCATATTTGATATAATCAAAGGCTACGTTTGTATGCCGAGAGTTGACAGAATCTGCTCCAGGTGTATCCACCAGCGTAATACCCTGTCTGGTAAGTTCCGACTCATAATAAACATCGATCGATTCTACAAAACATGCTTTGGTTTCATCACTAACATATGCCGCAAAATCATCCAAACCGGTCGAAATAGAATCACCTAACAAATCCTGATGTTCGGCAAAACCGTTGATCATGGCCTGCAAATATGATTGATGCAGTTGTTTTAATTCACTATTTTGCTGGATGTCGTTATCTTTTACCCATTGCAGTAAGTCGGCTAAGCTGGTTGCTGATGGGTTAAATGGTTTGGTGATCGTTACCAGGTCATCGAACAATGCCTTCTTCTCTTTCATATGAACGATTACCGTACCATGACTGTGCGACGTTGTAACCGGGCAAATCCGGTTGATTGCTGCCGTTGTTGGATTAGGAGAAACCGGCAGTACCTGTTCACCCAGCAAGGCATTAGCAAACGATGATTTTCCGGCACTAAATGCCCCAAACAAGGCGATCGTGTAGGTCCTGTTAGTTAATCGATCACGTTTTTCGATCAAATCGTCGACAATCGTCTGGAACCCTGGTAATCCCTCCACTTTTTCGATTGTTTTATCAATGTTTGTACATACCTGTTTACTGGATGGAGAATCTTGATCTGTTGTTGTTGAAATTGTTTCCGGTTCAGATACAGATTCTTTTATCTTCGTCGTGGCAGTCTGTTCCATAGTGAGTGGTTGCTCAAAGTTTTGCTGTCGTTCTGCCAGGATTTGATCCAGCGACATATCCCCGGTATTTGTAGGATGCGCGAATTGTTCTTCCAATTGATTTAATTGATCCTGATAGGTTTGCGCTAATTTACTTTTTTCCTCTTCCATGTTTAGACTTCGATTGATCTGGTCCAATTCCGCTTCAAAGGTGGAACGTTTCTTTTTATCCTTCTGTGCCAGCTGTTTATCAATTATTTCCCAAAGTCCAAGTGCTTTTTGTTTATACTTTTGTTTAATATCCTGACTGACCTCATTGGTATAATGCAAAACCGATTGACCATTCACTTTTGCACCGGGGTTCACCAAGGCAATCAGATCATCTGTCGTATAATCAATCGCAATTTGCTGTATTGCTGCTATGAGTTTTTGGTCCGTAATTCCCGATTGTTTTAGCAGGCTGGTTAATTTATCACGTAATTTCCATTGGATAGTTGACTCCATAGTTTCCTGCAAAGCTAATAAAAAAGTTTCTTGCCTGAGTTCTCTTTCTGCTGCTGTTTTTTTCTTGGCGCCAAAAAAACCAACCTTAAAATCTTGCTGCTGTGCCTCCAAAAAGGCAGCTGCTTTTTCACGCAAGCCATGCGGCATCAGATAGGCATTTTTCAATGTTGCTTCTAATTCTTGTCGAAATCCTTGTTCCAATGTTTGGTGATCATGCTCCATCTCGCTGATCCGCTGTTCAATAGACTGCTTTTGTTCGTAAATGTCTGCGATGTCCATTGCTGTTTCAGGGTAGGCAGCAATTTTTTCTGTAAACACATTCGTTAATTCCTGGCGATGTTCATCCATTACCTGACGAACGGATTGGGTAATGGAATCGATGAAATTACGTTTTTCCTTCAACCGTGCAAACACATCTGACTTTAATTGTTGAAATTGATTATATTTCGTATGCTGATCCATTAATGAAGAATAATAGATTGCTTCTGGAACGATATTCCAATTGGCAAATGTTTGATCTACTCTGTCTGCAAATGTCGCAAACGAAAGCTCTTTGTCGTCATGTTTATCAATTTGATTAATTACTACAAAAAAAGGAATCTGCTTCTCATTTAACGTTCGTAAAAATTGCAGATTAACCTCGGATTGGACATGGTTATAGTCCATCACATATACAAGCAAATCAACCAGGTGCATGGATGCCTCTGTAATCAGCCGGTCTGCATCATCTGCTGCATCAATGCCCGGAGTATCAAAAAGTGCTGTGTTCGTTGGAATGATTGGTGAAGACGTACTTATTTCTATCTTTTTGATATTCTCTTTGTCCTTACAGTAATTTTTGATTGTTTCCATATCATAAGGTTCCTGATATTCTACTGGCGCCTGATCATGAAAGAATACCCTGACAGAGCCTCGGCCGGAAGTGATTTTAACGACATTGGCACTCGTTGGGATCGGGCTCTCTGGCAGAATGGCTGTCCCCAATAGTGTATTAATCATTGTAGACTTTCCCGCTGAAAAATGACCGGCAAAACTAATGACATATTCTTGACTTTTAAATTTTTCATAGATACCAAGTATTTTATCCGCACTTGTTTTATCGAAAGCATCAAGCATGGTCTCGTATAGTGCGGTTAATTGGTTGATCCCCACTTGTTGGGATGGCAAGGTTGCTGATTCCAACATACACAATTCCTTTCTTCATCGGCGAATGTTCTAAAGGTCTGTTGCATACGCGCATTTTTTGCTTTCTTTTGTAAACACACATCTAAACGTCATATACATCATTATTATACGGTTTTTCACAAATAAATGCTACCACTTGAAGTTGATTTGTCAATCATCCGTAAGAGTGCGTGTTCAAAAAGGAGGATAAAAAGGACCGAGAAGTTCTAGGCGGCGTAGCTTTGAGCACCGGAGTGTACATAAAAAGTACATGAGGAGCGGAAAAGCAAGCTAACGACGAAATTCGAAGGTCATTTTTACCGGACTTTTTGAACATCCTCTAAAATTAAAACTCCTGTGAGCAGATATACACAGGAGTATCATCATAGCAATTTGGTTGTAATATAGCGGATAATGTCCCCGCGGCTTATGACTCCAACTACTTTATGGTCGCTATCAATAACCGGTATTTTTTTGAAGTGATGCTTGGACAAAATCGAAATAGCACTATCCAAATCATCATCAGGGTGTACATAATAGGTATCTTTTTTTCGTCTCATGTCACCGACAGCCTGACCAATGGCATAGTCCAGTTTATGTTGTAATTCTTCCTTTTCCGTTACAAACACGAGCGAAAACATGTCATAAACGGTTCTGCCTCTTGGATTTAGATAACGAACCACATCCCCGTCTGTAATCATTCCTTGTAATGTATTTGTTTCATCTACTACTGGAACACCGCCAATTTTATGTTTGACCAGTAATTCCAGTAATTCCTTAATGGACTGATCCTTGGTTACAGAAATAACATCTGTAATCATAAATTCGCTTACTTTCATTCCCTCACCTCATTTTGGTTTGTCTGTTACGTTACTACCATTTTAACTATTTTGAGGGATCATTAAACATGTCAATTCCCTCAGCGGCATCCATTATCCGTATCGTATGAAAGTCAGTAAAACATTCTCCACTTTTTCATGCATTTAGCGAATTGTATACCCCCACCTCTAATCACGAGGAAGTCTGAGAACTTTCGTTTTGTCATCTCTTTACGTTTAGAATATCATTAACTCAACTTTCGCAGCACAAATTAGGCAGGTACACCTTGATATAGTTAGGCAGACCTGCAGCCCAATGCTGTAGTTGACTTTTGATTAGTTTTTTAAATTTACTATTTGTCTTTTTTAGGGCATCTTCAAGAAGCTCGATTAATTGCTGTAGTGCCACAGCCCAATCAAGTTCCTTTACCTCATCACAGAGTTCATAAAACATACCGCCGAGTGTACGGTCGTCTGTACTGCATCGATTTTGCCAGGACAATAGGATATACCTTGTGAATACAATCGTTGTATGGGCGATAAGAGAGTCATATGATCTACCTTGAAACTCTTTTTGAAGTTTCAAAAGGGACTTCGTTGCCTTAAAGAAAACTTCAATATCCCACCGCATGCCATAAATGCGGATAATTTCTTGTTCGGTTAATGTACAATCTGTGCTCAAGATTGCCAGCCATTCGCTCTTCTTATTTCGATTGCGAATAAATACAATTTTCACATCCACCCCATTCTTCATTGTGGTATGAATGGAACGCAAAATGTTTTTATGATGTGCTGTAGGTTTAGCTAACCGATACAACTGTTTCAAACCAACCCAGTTGTCATTAACCAGGTATCTTTGGTTGGTATCTTTAACCATGCCAATAACGTCAACACCTTGTTCTACAATGGATCCTATAAGTGGCTGCTGTGTGAACCATGAATCCATTAAAACGTAGGATGCGTCAATACCTTTGGAGAATGCACGTTTGATCATTCCCGGTAATTGTTCTGGAGCTTTTTGTAAAGCTTCTTGTCGTCTTTTATAACCAGACGTACGCTTATCGATGCTTTCATTTATGCCGTTGATTACAGCCTTTTGAGAGCTCAACAACGAGAAATCAATTGGCATAAAAGTGGCGCCATCAGACCAACCAAGCGTGAGCATACGAAACCCTTTATAATAACGCATTTTTTGGGAAGCGTGATCAAAACAGCGGGCAAGTAACTCTACTTTTTTACTACGGTTCCGTTCATAAGATGAATCATCAACAATTAGTACTCTCGGACGGTCATTTTTAGTTAATGTGCTAACTTTACTAATAGTGGCTGCACTTAATGAAAGCAAAAAGCGTCGCCAATTGTATCTTGGGTTGTTTAGGAAACGGTATATCGCATTCTTTTCAGGTAGACTATCCGATTTCTTGCTTTGCAAAAGTCTGAACCAGTTTTTACCTTCGAAGATCAGACAGAAAATGAGTTTGAAAATATAAGCACAAGTGAAACCAAGGTTTTTATTGATCCCTGCGTCCCTTAGGTGTTTTAGAATATTTAATTCGTCAAATGCAGATTTTAATTCTTTTGGCAGTTGATTTTCTTTGTCATTATTCGCTATCATAGTAGTAGGCACCTCGCTCATGGTAGTTTTTTCTAGTCAATTAAACTATACCAAAAGTGGAGGTGTTTTTCTTTTATAACGATTGAATGTCAAGAACTATATTTGATTTATCACACGCTACGTCGCGGCTTAGTTAAATTAACTTTTTACTCCGCGAAAGTTGAGTCATTAAAAGGGGAAAAATGGAATAATTTTGTTTGAGTATACATAATAATATTATGGTAAATTATATGATTAATATTTTTAAAGAAAAAATCACCATATCGTTTCCGATGAACGATATGATGATTTTGTGGTGATAATCAGACCGGATATACGCCGTGTTTTCTTTCTGTAAAAGTTACCTGTTTCGTTTCATACATGGCAAAGCGAGTAACGAGCTCAGATCTCAGATTTTCCGGATCAATGATCGCATCAACGACCAGTTCAGAAGCCAAACGATAGATATCAATATCGTCTTTATATTCTTCTTGCTTTTCTTTAATAAACGCTGGCCGTTCTGCTTCTGGGAGGGCAGAAATTTTGTTGGCATAGACAGCATTAACTGCCGCCTCCGGACCCATGACAGCTATTTGTGCAGATGGTAACGCCAGACAGCAATCCGGTTCAAAAGCCGGCCCAGCCATCGCGTATAATCCTGCTCCGTATGCCTTTCGAACAACTACTGAGATTTTTGGCACGGTTGTTTCACTCATGGCTGCCAGCATTTTGGCACCGTGACGGATAATTCCTGCCTGCTCTACTTTTGTGCCAATCATAAAACCGGGTATATCCATTAAGAACAGTAATGGAATATGAAAGGCATCACATAGTTGAATAAATTTGGCTGCTTTATCAGCCGAATCCGGAAACAGCACACCACCTTTTGCACGCGGTTGGTTGGCGATGATACCGACCGATTTTCCATCCATTCGGGCAAGACCGGTAATCAGTTCCTTGGCAAATTTCTTCTTAATTTCGCAAAAACTGTCTTCATCAATCATTTGTTCGATAAGATCATACATATTAAATGGCGCATTTTGGTTGTCCGGGATCAAATCGGCGATCGTCTTTTCTCCCGTTTTCGGCGCTTTTGCCTTAACAGATTGTGGTTTCTCTTTAAAATTGGCGGGAAAATAACTTAAATAATTTCTTGCATAAGCAATGGCTTCCTGTTCGGTCTTAACAAGGACATCACCACACCCGGACACAGAACAGTGCATTTTTGCCCCGCCCATTTCCTCAAGAGAGACTTTTTCACCAATTACCTTTTCGGCCATCCTTGGTGAACCCAGGTACATAGAAGCATTGCCATCGACCATAATCACGATATCGCAAAAAGCCGGTATGTATGCACCACCTGCAGCCGATGGGCCGAACAACAAACAAACTTGCGGTACTTTGCCGGATAATTTAATTTGATTGTGAAAGATCCTTCCTGCCCCACGCCGTCCAGGAAACATTTCCACTTGATCGGTTATCCGCGCCCCTGCAGAATCAACCAGATATAGCATCGGTAGTGCCAGTTTATCCGCCGTCTCCTGAATCCGGATGATCTTCTCAACCGTTCGTTTCCCCCATGATCCAGCCTTTACCGTTGAATCATTGGCCATGACACAGACGTTTTGCCCATTGATACGGCCAATACCGGTGACAACACCATCAGACGGCAAGTCACCATCCATACAGTTGGCAAAAAAAGCATCCTCTACATCAATATCATGATCAAAAAGCATTGCTAATCGTTCACGAACAAACAGTTTTCCTTTTTCGGCATTCTTTTGATGATATTTTTCTTTTCCACCTGTTTTTATCTTTTCTATACGTTGTTGCAGGTCATCTACGTAAGCCATGCTGAACCTCCTACTACATCATACATCATCATTCACCTGTATAAACCGGTTTTCTTTTTTCTTCAAATGCTTGTAAACCTTCATTACGGTCGTTGGTTGAAATGGTTTCTTTATAACATAAATGTTCAATCGCAAGTCCAGTAGTAATGTCTGTCTGATAACCCTGGTTAATGGCTGTTTTAGCCTGTCGTAATGCGATTGGACCATTTTTGGCAATCGCTTTTGCCAAATCCAGTACATCATCCAAAAGTGTCTCTTTGGCGCTTATTTGTTCCACCAAACCAAGTTCAAGTGCTTTAGCGGCGGTAATACGTTCGGCTGTAAAAATCATCTTTTTGGCTTGACCCAATCCGATTAGCCGGCTTAAACGCTGGGTTCCACCTGCACCGGGAATAATCGCTAATGAAGTCTCGGTTAATCCCATTTTTGCCTTTTCTGATGCGACACGGATATCACAAGCCAAAGCTAATTCCAGCCCCCCTCCGAAAGCGGCGCCATTAATGGCAGCGATAACGGGAACATTAATTTGTTCAACATTTGTTACCGTTTCCCCAATCTTTCGGACAGCAGCAATTGTTTGTGCATTGCCCATACCTTTTCGTTCTTTTAGATCGGCACCTGCGCAAAATGCTTTTTCTCCTTGTGCAGTGATGATCACACAACGAATGGTTTTATCCTGATTAATGTTGTCAATGCAAGCGTTCAGCTCACTTAACAGTTTTCGAGACATGGCATTCGCGGCATCAGGCCGATTCAAGGTCACCACGGCAACATGGTCGGCTAGTGTTTCATATTGAACTACTGAAGTCATGACAATCTCCTTCCATTTGGTTCAATGATATCATTCGATAATTGCAATAACATCGCCCTCGTTGACAAAATCACCTTCTGCCACTTTGATCTCTTTCACTGTCCCTTCGTCTTCTGCGCCAATGGGAATTTCCATTTTCATCGATTCTAAAATAACAATATCCTGATCTTCTTGTACTTGCTCACCTTCTTTTACGGTAACTTTCCATACACTTCCTGCCATTGATGCTTTTACTTCCATGATAAATCCTCCCTTAATTTGTTTTAATCATTGGTAAATAATATTCTTGCACAAAAGCGGTTGTCGTGTTCCCAGCTTTAAACTGGTCATGGTCAATAACAGCTTTTAACATTGGAATGTTTGTTTTAATACCATCAATATGATAACTTTCCAGTGCTGTTTTCAACCCTGAGATAGCTTCTTGCCGTGTTTCACCGGTGACAATTAACTTGCCGATCATTGGATCATAAAATGGTGTCACATCATAATCGCTGGTCACTGCAAGTTCATTACGGATATGATCACCGGTTGGCGCCTGCATTGTTGTAATGTGACCCGGTGATGGGTAAAATGTGACTGGATCTTCAGCATAAATCCGCACTTCAATCGCATGTCCCTTGATTGTTAAAGTATCCTGATCAATAGTTAATGCCTTCCCATTTGCGATATTCAATTGTTCCTCAACAATATCAAGTCCGGTAATTTCCTCGGTAATCGCATGCTCAACCTGGATTCTTGTATTCATTTCAAGAAAATAGAAGTTCTCGTTTTCATCGACAAGGAATTCAATCGTGCCGGCATTTGTATAACCGATTGCTTTAGCGGCTTTGACTGCGGTTTCACCCATTTTTTTTCGGGTTTTTTCAGAGATGAATGGAGATGGCGCTTCTTCGACAACCTTTTGATTTCGGCGCTGGATCGAACATTCCCGTTCAAATAAATGGACAGCGTTTCCATCATTGTCCGCCAGAATCTGGATCTCGACATGACGGGCATGCTCCAATTTTTTCTCCATAAACATCGCACCATCACCGAAAAAATTTTCAGCCCGCTTGGAATTACTGGCAAACGCTTTTGCTAGTTCAGCATCTGACTGAACGACTTGCATGCCAATACCCCCGCCGCCTGCCGAAGCCTTTAACATAATGGGATAACCGATGCCCTTGGCAATTTGCAAAGCTTCTTCCACGGATGCGACTCCACCTTCAGTACCGGGAACAACTGGTACACCCGCCTGTTGCATCGTTTTTCTTGCTGCAATTTTACTGCCCATTTTTTGCATAATCTCGCCAGCTGGGCCAATGAAAATGAGTCCTTCATCTTGACACTTTTGGGCAAATACGGCATTTTCGCTTAAAAAACCATAGCCTGGATGGATTGCGTCGACATCGGCTCTTTTGGCGATTTGCAGGATCTTATCTGTGTTCAAATAACTTTCGTTTACCCGTGGTGGTCCGAGTAAATAGCTTTCGTCTGCAAGTGCAACGAATGGTGCTTTTTGATCAGCTTCCGAATATACAGCAACCGTTTGGATACCCATCTTTTTACACGTACGGATAACTCTTGCGGCTATTTCCCCACGATTAGCGATCAGTACTTTGTTAATCATATGCCCACTCCCTCCTATTCTATGTTTCTAAACTACGCGCCCGTTAAAATATGTCTAGCAGCCTAGTTGTCTGGCAATAACAAGACGTTGAATCTCTGACGTGCCTTCCCCAATTTCTAATAGTTTGGCATCACGAAGATAGCGTTCTACTTCATATTCACGCATGTAACCATAACCGCCGAGGATTTGAATAGCCTGGTTAGCTGAGCGAACTGCAGTTTCTGTTGCATACAGTTTGGCAAAGGCGGCTTCCTTTGTAAACGGTTTCCCTTGATCTTTTAACCAGGCAGCCTTGTGTACGATATTCCGTGCCAATTCTACTTCCATCGCCATATCAGCAAGCTTGAACTGGATGGCCTGAAAGTTGGAAATCGGTTGGCCAAATTGCTTGCGTTCTTTTGCATATAGTAATGCTTTTTCGAGTGACGCCTGGGCTATTCCCAGACCAAGTGCTCCAATCGAAATACGACCACCATCAAGTGTATGAAGAAACTGCTTGAATCCTTTTTCCGGGTCACCTAATAGATTTTTTCGAGGTACGCGAACATGATCCAAAACAATCTCACCTGTATCTGAACCGCGAACACCCATTTTATCATAATTGTTTTTCGTTGTAACACCCTCAGCATCCGCGGGTACAATAATGGCACTGATAATATTTTTGCCGCGCTCATCCTTACCGGTAACCGCAGTCACAATAATTGTCTTGGCATAATTACAGTTAGTGATAAAGCATTTTTCTCCATTAATGACATAATCATCACCATCAATCGTTGCGGTTGTCTTAGTACCGCCAGCATCTGAGCCGGCATTTGGTTCAGTTAAGCCAAATGAGCCTAACGCTTCCCCTTCAGCAAGCGGTTTCAAAAATGTTTGCTTTTGCTCTTCGGTACCAAAATAATAAAGTGGACTTGCACCAAGTGAAACCGCAGCAGCATAACTTAATCCTGTACTGCCACAAACCCGGGCAACTTCTTCGACTGCAAGCGCATAAGAAATTGTATCACCGCCTGAACCACCATATTCTTCTGGAAATGGAATCCCTAATAAACCAAGTTCACCCATTTGCTTAAAAATATCTGATGGAAATACCGCTTCCTTATCAATCTCAATGGCCCGGGGCCTAATAACAGCTTCCGCAAAGTCACGCACCATTTTCTTAATCATCTGTTGTTCTTTCGTTAGTTCAAAATTCATACTAAACCTCCTGTAGTTACAACCGCAAGACCGACTGGTTGGTCTGCATGGCTGTTAAAAAATGAAAGCCACTACTTCCACTTATTTATCAGATTTCAAAATCAATATCCGGCGGTTGTTCCTCTAATCGTATCGCATGTAGGATCAAGTCAACAAATATGTCACCAATTTCATCAATGGTTTTCGCCCCTGATCGCTGATACCACATATACGTCCAGTTTACCATGCCTAAAATAGCCATTCCAGTGATTTCAACGGAGAGATCTGAACGAAATTCCTCACATGTCTTGCCTTCTTGAATGGTTTTGAAAATGATTTGTTTGAATTGATCCCGTTTTTTCTTAACAAGAATTTCATAATCTGGTTTCAAATAAATGGTTTCCCGATAAAAAACAGTAATGTGTGCCTGATATAGATCAAATGCTTTCACAAAATCCTTGATAATGACCCTTAATTTGGCGGTTGGCGATTGATGCGCTTCATTTGCCATCTTTGCCTTATCTAAAACGTATGTAATAAACGTGTCGTGAATAACAAATAATAATTCGTCCTTTGATGTAAAATGATGATAAAAACCACCCTTGGAAGTGCCAGCTTCTTCAACAATCTGGTTAACAGTCGCCCCATGAAATCCTTCTTGTTCAAAGAGTTGCAATGATGCCTGGATGATCCTGTTTCGTAAATCTGCCATAGAACCTCCTTCTTTATATCGCTTACATTTACTTTATCATAATCTTGTTCGTGCATAAAGCATTTTGAGAAAATTATTTCAAGGGGGGGTAGTTCAAAAACTCCGGTGACACCTCGAAGGAAGATCTTTCGCTCAAGTTACCCATGTTCTGTGGAAGCTGGCCGAAGTATAATACTCCGGCCATTTCACCTGGTAATTATTCGGTTTGATCAGCAAATGGTTGTTGATAGGTCGCCTTCTTCCAGACATCGACAACCTCTCCCTCAGTATCTGTATCTATTACAAACGATCCATTACTGTAGCGATCACTTGCTGATAGTTCCAATGGGTATAGACTGTGTACTTTTTCATTATTTGTTTTAAAACAAATTTCATCTTTCTCATAGATAGCAAAAGCCCCACGTACACGATGTGCTTTTGATTTTAATTCCCGCAGCATAACCAGTCCGCGCTTTGCTCTGGTGGCTTTTTCAAATTCTTTTAGTTTCATTCGTTTGCATGCACCACGCTGGGTCACTAACACGAGGGAAGGATCTGCTAAATCATCGAACACTTGCCCACTTACAACGAATTCGTCTTGTTTCAACTGGATTGCTTTGACACCTGCAGCCCGCTGACCGACGGGTGTTACCTCTGACTCATGATACCATAGTCCATATCCTTTATTGGATGTAACAAAAATATCGGAATGCCCTTTTGTCTGGTATACATTAATCAATTCATCATCATTTTTTAAGTTGATTGCAATCAATGCTTTTGAATTGCGTTGCGCCTTATACAGTTTTAATTCACTGCGTTTTACCATGCCATTTTTTGTAAAGAAAACAAGAAAGCTATCGTCGGGAAATTCACGAACTGGAATAGTTTGAATAATTCGTTCATCTTTATCAATGGTAACCATATTGGAGATGTGCTGCCCTATGTCCTTCCAGCGAATATCCGGCAACTCATGAACGGGGAAATAAATATACTTACCTTTATTGGTAAACAATAGTAATTTATCGGTTGTGTTTAGCTCTAATAACCCGACTAGATGATCCTCTTCCTTGATGGCAAAATCCTCACCGTTTGATGCTCCGTACGATCTTAGGCTTGTCCGTTTGATATAGCCATCTCTCGTTATTGATACAAGTACATCCTCACTCGCGACCATTACCTCGATATTAATCTTTAATTCTTCAATTTTGTTCTCTATTTTAGTGCGACGCTGATCTGCATATGTTTTCTTTAATTTCCGCAAATCTGCTTTAATCGTTTGCAGTAATTTCTTTTCATTCGCCAAAACAGCTTCTAACTCAGTAATTTTTTTGCGTAATTCGTCAGCTTCTTTTTCCAGCTGGGTAATATCAGTATTGGTTAGCCGATATAATTGCAGCATGACGATTGCCTCTGCTTGTGCCTCGGAAAAACCATATGCTGCCATAATTCGTTTTTTGGCATCTCCTTTATCTTTTGATGCCCGGATTGTAGCAATTAGTTCATCCAAAATCGAAATGGCTTTTATTAATCCTTCAACAATGTGAGCCCGTTCATTTGCCTTTTTCAACTCATATTTGGTCTGTCTGGTTACTACATCTTTTTGATGATCAACATAGGCATCAAGCATCTGTGGCAGTGATAATAGTTTTGGTGTTTTATCTTGAATGGCAACCATATTGAAATGATACGTCACTTGTAAATCCGTATTTTTATACAGATAATGCAAGACGCCATCACTATCCACATCTTTTTTGAGTTCAATAACAATCCTTAATCCGGTTCGATCAGTCTCATCCCGAACTTCGGCGATCCCTTCCACCTTTCGATCAATCCGCAGTTCATCCATTTTTTTTACCATGTTCGCTTTGTTTACCTCGTATGGGATCTCATCGATGACAATTTGCTCACGGTTGCCCCGAATCGTCTCGACTTGTGCCCTTCCCCGAACAATAACTTTTCCTTTACCAGTTTCATATGCCCTTTTAATCCCGTCAATTCCTTGAATAATTCCGCCGGTAGGGAAATCCGGGCCTTTGATGACGTCCATTAATTCGTCCACGGTAACAGATGGCTTGTCAATTTTTTTGATAACCGCATCGATTACTTCAGCTAAGTTATGCGGTGGGATGTCTGTAGCATACCCGGATGAAATCCCGGTTGAACCATTAACCAGCAAATTCGGAAATTTGGCTGGTAAGACAACAGGTTCCTGAATGGTGTCATCAAAGTTCGGAATAAAATCGACCGTCGCTTTGTCAATATCACGAAGCAATTCAGAAGCGATGCTTGACAGTCTTGCTTCCGTATAACGCATAGCAGCAGGCGGATCTCCATCAATACTACCGTTATTCCCATGCATTTCGACTAATACATTACGCACTTTCCATTCCTGACTTAAGCGGACCATCGCCTCGTAAACCGATGAGTCCCCGTGTGGATGATAATTTCCGATTACTGTTCCAACGGTTTTGGCAGACTTTCGGAAATTTTTATCGTGTGTATTTTTTTCCTCGTTCATGGCATATAAAATTCGGCGCTGCACCGGTTTCAAACCGTCTCTGGCATCGGGTAATGCGCGATCTTGAATAATATATTTACTGTATCTTCCAAATCGGTCCCCAATCACTTCTTCAAGTGGCAGGTCCAAATATTTTTCTGGTTGTACCAAACCAACCCCCCCTTAAACATTTATCGAAATATAAATTCCTTTGTTTGCTGCTTTGTACCAGTTAACCGAGTGTATATTATGTGTGGATTTTATCATTTTCCAAAATATTGTTGTCTTCGTTCATGCTGAATTCGACGTGGCTTTCGATCCATTTTCTTCTTGGCTCGACTTTATCTCCCATTAGCGTGGTAACCCGTCGTTCCGCTCTGGCCAAATCCTCAATGGTAACCCGGATGAGAGTGCGCGTTTCCGGGTTCATTGTCGTTTCCCACAATTGGTCGGCATTCATTTCACCAAGACCTTTATAGCGCTGAATCGTATAGCCATTTTTCAATTGCTTTAATTCTTTCTGTAATTCATCGTCATCCCAGGCATACTTGATTTGTTCTTTTTTTCCTTTTCCCTTGGAGATTTTGTATAAAGGTGGCAATGCAATATAAACACGGCCAGCTTCGACTAGTGGGCGCATATAACGATAGAAAAAAGTTAGCAGTAATACCTGAATATGGGCGCCATCGGTATCGGCATCCGTCATAATAATAATCTTATCGTATTGGACATCGTCTAAATCAAAATCGCCGCCAACACCAGCACCAATCGTATGAATAATGGTGGAGATTTCCTCATTTTTAAATACATCCTGCAGGTTCGCCTTTTCCGTGTTAATAACCTTTCCTCTAAGTGGAAGAACCGCCTGGAATTTACGGTCTCGTCCCTGTTTTGCTGACCCTCCGGCCGAGTCACCCTCAACTAAATATAGTTCGTTTTTCCTTGGATTTTTGGACTGTGCGGGAGTTAATTTACCGCTTAATATGGCATCTTTACGCTTTTTTTTCTTACCGGATCTTGCATCTTCACGGGCCTTTCTGGCAGCAACCCGGGCTTCCTTGGCTTTGATGGCTTTTTTTATCAGCAAACCAGCGACATCCGGGTTCTCTTCCAGAAAGTATGATAGTTTCTCGGAGACAACAGCATCAACAGCGGATCTTGCTTCCGATGTTCCCAATTTACCTTTTGTTTGTCCTTCGAATTGCAGTTTTTCCTCAGGGATTCGCGTCGATATAATGGCCGTTAAGCCTTCACGGATATCGGTCCCCTCCAAGTTTTTATCCTTTTCCTTTAATAACTGTGTTTTTCTGGCATAATCATTAAACACCCGGGTCATAGCACTTCTTGCCCCGGATTCATGAGTCCCGCCGTCTTTGGTCCTGACATGGTTAACAAAGGATAACATACTTTCCGCATAGCCATCGTTGAACTGAAATGCAAAATCAACTTCGATACCTTGTTGTTCTCCTTCAAAGGAAACAACTTGATGTAATGTATCCTTTTCTTCATTCAAATAAGCAACAAATGATTCCAAACCATCGGGATACTGAAAAGTTTCCTGTTGCCTTTCCCGTTCGTCCACCAGCTCCATTTTTAGCCCTTTTAGTAGAAATGCTGCCTCCCGTAACCTTTCCGAAAGCGTTTCAAAGTTAAATACAGTCGTGGAGAAAATAGTCACATCCGGTTTGAAATGAACAATGGAACCCTGCTTCCTTGTAGTACCCCGCTGCTCTAGTTTACCAACCGTTTTTCCACCGTTCTCAAAGCGGAGAGAATAGATGTGTCCATCACGAAAACTTGTTACTTCCAACCACTCTGACAGGGCGTTGACTACTGATGCTCCAACACCATGCAGTCCGCCGCTTGTTTTATATCCGCCCTGTCCGAACTTACCGCCGGCATGGAGAATAGTAAATATAACCTCAATCGTGGACCTGCCGCTGTTGTGCGTCCCGGCTGGTATTCCTCGCCCGCTATCCTCGACAGAAATGCTATTGTCTTTATGTATGGTCACTTTAATTTGGTTTCCGTACCCTGCCAGAGCTTCGTCAACCGCATTATCCACAATTTCAAACACCAAATGATGGAGCCCTCGGGCATCGGTACTCCCAATATACATTCCGGGCCGTTTCCTTACTGCTTCCAGCCCCTCTAAAATTTGAATTGAATCATCCGAATATTGTAATGGTTGTTTAACCAAACCACACCCTGCTCCTTCCTCACAATACATAATTGGAACAAATGTTTGTTTTATAAACATACACTATATCACCTATAGCGTCAACAATCAAAAAAGCCTATTGTCTGTAGGCTTTCAACTTAGACTTTATATAGTATACTACAATCAAAATCAGAATGTATAGCTATTCCTAGTTAGCAGAGGTAAAAGCACAAGCAAGGATGGCTTTATGCAGCCATCCTTGCTACTATTTATTTCCTACCAAGACAGCGTGTGCTACCTTGATACAAAGATCCATCATGACAGTAAAACCTCGTTCATGCAAATAATCATACGCTTCTTGATTGGCTATCCCCTGCTGTGCCCAAAATACTTTTGCATCAGTTTGGGCCGCTTCCCTGGCAATTGCAGGAAGATACTCTGGCCTGCGAAAAACATTAATAATATCAATTTTTTCCGGAACATCTGTCAAAGCGGGGTAAGCCTTTTCGCCCAAAACCTTCTCCACCGTTGGATTAACCGGAATAATTCGGTACCCCTGCTCCTGCATGATTTTAGAAATTTGATAAGAGGTGCGTTCTGGATTATCAGAAAGCCCGACAACGGCAATCGTTTTTGCTTCCTCAAGCACCTGTTTTATCGTTTCATTTGCTGGGTTTTCCATTATATACACTCCTTATTTCTTTAATAATCCATGCTTAACCAGGAAGTCTTCAGCTACTTTTTTCGGTGAAGTATCTTCATAATCCACTTGATAATTCATTTCCCGCATTTGTTCATCCGTAATTTTCCCACCAAGCTGATTTAAAATATCTTCCAGTTCCGGATATTTGTTCAATGTTTCCTGACGCATTAACGGTGCACCCTGATATGGCGGAAATAAATGTTTTGGATCATCCAGGGACACTAATCCCAATTCTACCATATAACTATCGGTTGCATAAGCATCAATGACGTCAACTTCGCCTTTTTCCAGGGCACGCTGACGAATCCCCGGTTCCATTGTTTGGACATTTCCAATCGACAAGTCGTAAACATCCTGCATCCCGACATACCCATCATAACGATCTTTGAATTCAAGGGTAAATCCTGCAGTAAGTGTATCTTCTACACCTTGCAAATCGTCAATCGACTGTAAGTTATGTTGCTTAGCGAAGTCTTTTGTTACCGCAACTGTATACGTGTTGTTGTATTCCATCGGCTCAAGAAACGCCATGTCATATTGCTCTTGCATCCCCCGTTTTGCTTGGTCATAAACTTCCCGGGCATGATTGCTTTTTGCCTGCTGATCTAAATGGGTAACAATTGCCGTTCCAGTAAATTCCGGAAATATATCAATATCTCCTTGCTGTAGGGCACTAAATACAAAAGCTGTTTTTCCCAATCCCGGCTCCAATTTCACGTGTAAATCAGTGTTTTCTTCTATTAGTAGTTTATACATATTAATCAATATTTCTGGCTCGGCGCCCAATTTCCCACCAATGACCAGGTCGGGCTTTTTTTCGGTATGAATGATAAATGGGGAAACAACGACAAGCACCGCAATCAGCAACATGGCAATAAACGATTTGAAACCAGCTCTTTTGGAAATGCGTTCGAACCCGCGTAAGATAAAATCAAGTAAAATCGCAAGCAGTGCTGCCGGTATTGCGCCTAATAGGATGAGGTTAATATCTGCCCCACGATCAAGGCCCAATAGGATAAGTTCACCTAACCCCCCGGCACCAATCAGCGCAGCGATGGTTGTGGTGCCAACAATTAAAACCATTGATGTACGGATGCCAGCCATAATAACCGGCATCGCAATTGGTAATTCCACCTTTGTCAATCGTTTGAATGAATTCATTCCCATCCCGGTTGCTGCTTCCTTTAGCGCTGGATCAACCTCATTAATACCCGTATATGTATTCCGTAAAATTGGTAATAGACCATAGGCAATTAATGCAACAATAGCTGGAACTGTCCCGATACCCAATAATGGGATAAGAAATGCCAACACAGCCAAACTTGGGATCGTCTGCATAATGGCCGCAATCCCAATGATTGGCTCCGCGATCCGCCGGTAACGGGTTAAGATTAAACCTAATGGGCCGGCAATGACAATAGCAATAATTAAAGAAAGCAGTGAAATTTGTAAATGCTCCCAAATGCTTTCCAGTAATACATCCTGACGCTTTTCAAAAATAGCAATAAAATCTTTCACTGGTAAATCACCCCGTTTTCCATTTTTGTTTTACTTTTGAGAAAACGGACAATATCTTTGTAGGACAACACACCTACCAGCTTTTGTTCTTTAATCACTGGGAATAGAGTCTGATCACTGGACTGAATGATTTCTGTTGCTTTGTATAGAGGCAAATCATTCGCCAACGTTTGTACTTCCCAACGGATACCATTTATGACGGCACCACGGTACATATTATGTTCATCTCTGATCATATAAGTTCCCTCAGAAGGATAGGACTTCTCGGCAAACATTTTTTCTGTGATAACCCGGTCATTGGATTGGTCAGCGATGACATCAACCGCTGTTTGCCATGGTGATTTACGTTCACCAATAAAATCTTTCACAAACGTTGTTGCTGGATGTAAAATCAATTGCTGAGGTTTATCAATTTGTACAACCTGTCCATCCCGCATCAGGCATACTCTGTCACCAATTGCCATTGCCTCATCCATATCATGTGTTACAAATACAATTGTCTTTTTAATCTCTTTTTGCAAGGAGCGAATATCATGCTGTAACTGGTCGCGGCTAATCGGATCCAACGCACTGAATGGTTCATCCATTAAAATAATGTCGGGATCAGCTGCCAGTGCCCGGATAACACCAATCCGCTGCTGTTGGCCGCCTGATAATTCGCTGGGCATGCGTTTTAAATATGTATCTGGATTAAGCCCAACCATTTCCAGTAAATCCCGGCAGCGCTCGCGGATTTTTTTGCGTTTCCAATTTTTCATTTCCGGGACGACTGCAATATTTTCCTCAATAGTCAGATGCGGAAACAGTGCGATTTCCTGCAATACATAACCAATGTTCCAGCGTAATTCATGAATATTGTATTCGTTTATATGTCTGTTCTGTATATATATGGATCCTGATGTTGGCTCGATCAGCCGATTAATCATTTTCATTGTTGTCGTTTTCCCACATCCACTGGGACCGATCAATGTCATTAATTCTCCCTTGTTCACCTTCAAAGATAAATTTTTTACCGCCTCCGTTCCATCATCATACATTTTATGGATCTCTCTGAATTCAATCACAATTTCCCTCCTATCACTTCCCATTACTATTTCCGATACCCATTTTGTTGGAATTCAAACCTGTTAAGAACATTTGGGTTGTATTGGACTCTATTATTCCCATGGCGAACAAATATTGATGAAAGTTATTATTTTTTGGTTCTTTCCCTAATCAGTTCATGATAAAATAAACTATACTATATGATTATGTTTAAATATTTGTTCAACTCTTTTGAACATTATAAAGAGAGAAGGAATCATGATGGATTATGTTATATTCGGTATCATTGCATACTTGCTGGGATCTATACCATTTGGCGTGATAGTCGGAAAAGTAGGCTACGGCATAGATGTCCGCGGGCATGGCAGTGGTAACCTTGGGGCAACGAACACCTTTCGTGTTTTAGGGATAAAGGCAGGAACAATTGTTGTTGTAGCCGATATCTTAAAAGGAACACTGGCAACCTTGATTCCGTTGTTTTTTGATGCGGATGTTCACCGTCTGGCGATTGGGTTGTTTGCTGTTATCGGTCATACGTATCCCCTGTTTGCCAAATTTAAAGGGGGAAAAGCTGTGGCCACGTCCGGCGGGATTATTCTGGGTGTCAGTCCTATCATTTTTGTTATTATGGTTTTAACATTTTTGTTGACACTCTATCTTTCTAAATATGTCTCACTTTCATCCATGGTTACCGGTATTGTTGCATTCATCTTCGCAATCCTGCTTAAGGAAGATATCTTTCTGATTATTGCAGTAGCCATATTAACCATTTTCGTCTGTTATCGTCACAAAGAAAATATTAAACGGATTAAGAATAAAACCGAACCGAAAATTAAATGGATGTGATGGTAAATTTATCAGTCGCATAAATCAATCAATTGAATATTACCAAGGTGTCCCGTATACTTTAATTGTAAGTTAAGTACGGCTGGTGGCTGCAAATCTTTATAAAAATATCTTCTGTTTTAATATTTACTAACATAGTTTTTCTCTATGGTAAAGACGAAGAAGGAAATGTTATGAAATATATTCTTATCGGATTGATCAAATTTTATCGGAAAGCAATTAGCCCATTTAGACCACCATCTTGCCGGTTTTACCCAACATGTTCTGAGTATGGTCTAGAGGCAGTCAAACGTTTTGGTGCAATCAAGGGTGGCTATTTAACGATCAAGCGAATCAGTAGATGTCATCCGTTGCACCCTGGTGGTGTTGATTTGGTTCCGGAAAAGAAAGAAAACAATCAGAAGTAACTTTGGGGAGTGCATCGATTTTGAACTTATATGTAACTGAAGATGTGGCGAAATGGTATAAGCAAGAATTTGATCTTGATGAACCTGCATATTTCCGCTTTTATATTCGATACGGTTCCGGAGGACATATTCCTGGTTTCTCACTAGGAATACGAATAGATTCGCCTAAAGAAACATGTGCCAGCGCTATTGTCAATGACATAACGTTTTTTATTGAAACGGATGATGCCTGGTATTTTTCCGGCAAGGATTTGCATGTAACGTGGGATGAGCATCAACAGGAACCGAAATTTGTATATAAATAAATCACATCCATCAAAAGTGGAAGTTCCATTACCAAGCGCTTCCACTTTTATAGATTAGGTTATAAATTAAATTGTTTTAGTTGGTCCCACTGTTGTTCTTGTTGCAAGATATATTTCTGTTTTTCTCCAAACAAATCAAAATGTGGAAAATCTTCTTCCCGATCGATCCATGCTGCCTGTAAACCGTATTTCTGTCCCCAAGCAGCCAACTTTTCCCTGTTGCTGCAGCCAACTTTTGTGACGGTATAACAGCCTGGAAACCGTGGGTCCTGCCAATAATGTGTCAAAAAAGCAATCTCTCCGCGCGAAACTCTGTTTTTCCAGTCCATTAGCTCTTTTCGTTTGATACCGAAAGCCATCAGGAATCTCCATCTATTTGTTTGGAGTATGTCTCATGCCAGTCCGGAAACTTCCTGCGTAATGATAACGGGCGGAAACTGTCCTTTTTGACAATAACGTGTTCCGTTGTCCCACTTACAGCAACATTATCTTCTCCGTCCAAAATTTCATAGGCATAAACCGTTCGCAACCCATCATATTTTGCAAGCCAAGTTTCAACGTATGCATCCTCACCATATCGAATTGGCTTTTTATAGGAAATTTCTGCATTGGTTACGGGAGCTAAAATACCTTGTGCTTCCATTTCTTCGTAGTTCAACCCAATGCTTTCAACAAATTTCGTCCTGCCAATTTCAAACCAGGTTAAATAATTGGCATGATAGACAACGCCCATTTGATCTGTTTCCGCATATCTTACCTCGATTGGTGTACGTACCTTGTTCAATGCCAAAATCCTCCTTCATTACGAGCACTACATTATATTTTATCATAGGTTATCTACTAATGAATGCGAGATGCATTGTGGTCTTTTCTGTGATAGAGGTTTTACACTTGAGCGATGAACGTACACCAGCAAAAAACCTGGAATTATAAGGCATTCCAGGTTTTTTGAACATCATTATTGTTCATACTTTTCTTCATCAGCTATTTCGGCACGCATGCCTTTAACAGCTTCTTCGCGACGTTCATTTTTTGCTTTTATCTGTTGTTTTTGTTCAGCAGATGAGAATTCCATGGATTCATTTGCTTCTTCCATATTTTCCATAGTGTTATCGATCGCATCTCTTAACTTTGCTGCATTATCACTACGGTCATCTGGCTTTGGTTTGTTTGAATGATTGTCCGCCATGTTCAAATTCCTTTCCATGTGATATTTCTCCATTATCGTTTGCAGTTAATAATGGAAGTATACAAAAAGCTCTTCCTTTTGTTGAACCCAAAAGTCAAGAGCTTCTGAAATTGTTGCTTATTTTTTTACTTTCTTTAAAAACTTTTCACGCTTGGATTCCAGGTTTTGCTCAATTTTTTCCATGAGTAACTGATCCTGCATGATTTGTCTGCGATTCTCAATAACTAACTCATCGAATGAAAGTTTTTTCTTTAAAGAAATAGTAATCCACTCCTTTTTGTTAGGGACGTTCCCCTGTTTTATTAGCAGTATTACCATTTCTTTAGAAAATTATTATCATTTAAGCGATTGGAGCATGTCATTCATAAAATCATATGTCATTGGGCCGCTTTTTGCTGGCTGTTGGATTTTTCCATCTGTACCAATAAAATAGGTTGTTGGTATTCCGATGGTCGTATAAGTATTACTTGCGGACAAATCTTTATCGAGATAGATCGGAAAAGTATAATCATATTTATCAATGAATTTCGGGACATCCGATTCTTTATTTTCCGTACCGGTTAGATTAACAGCAACAATTTCCACATCATCTTTATGTTCATCATAAAACTTTTGCAAATCTGGCATTTCCTCTTTACATGGTGGACACCAGGTTGCCCAAAAATTTAAGAATACTTTTTTTCCCTTTAAATCCGATAACTTTATTGCCTGCCCCTCAAGTGTTTCCAATTCAATATCTGGAGCCATACTACCTGGTTCAAGGTTGCTTGTGCTATCCGGGGATACAATTGCAGCTCCATCTTCCGTTTCCATGTCATCATTTACAGTTACTGTCTTTTCGTTCTTATCTTCCTTGGACTGATCATTATCCCTTTGTGTAAAGTTGAAAATCAGTATCCCCGCAAGCAATGCAATCACAGCTATTCCAAGTATTTGTTTCATCAGGTTGTCTCTCCTTAATCAATCGTTAACCTCTCATTTGTAAGTATGCAGACAATCTTAACACTTGTAAAGTGAACAGACTATATTAAAAGCCCCTGCACATTCATCATCATATGCAGGGGCTTATTTTATATGAACCAAGCTTTTAATCGAGAAATTTTGCGTTAATGCATTGTATTATTTTTTGGCGAATTCCTCACTATCACTTGCCAACTTATCGCGCAGTACCATTTGTAAAATACCACCATGACGATAATAATCAATTTCAACTTCACTATCGAAACGAGCAATGGCTTGGAATTCAGTCTTCTTGCCATTTTCATCAACAGCAGTAACTGTTACAAGGTCATGTGGCTGAACCGTCTCGTCAATGTCAACAGTAAATGTTTCTTTACCAGTCAACCCTAATTTATCGGCATTTTGACCTTTTTCAAATTGTAATGGCAAGACGCCCATCATCACCAGGTTGGAGCGATGGATACGTTCAAAGCTTTCAGCAATGACGGTTTTAATTCCGAGCAGGATCGTTCCTTTGGCAGCCCAGTCACGAGAAGAGCCCATGCCATAATCTTTGCCGCCCATAACAAGCAAACCGGTACCGTCTTGCTCATACTTCATGGCAGCATCATAGATCGGCATCACTTCTTCGGTAGGCCAGTAAGTTGTATAGCCGCCTTCTGTTCCAGGTGCAAGCAGATTGCGAATCCGGATATTGGCAAATGTACCACGCATCATTACCTCATGGTTACCACGTCTTGAACCATATGAGTTAAAATTCCTTGGTGAAACCCCTTTGCTTTGCAGATATTGACCAGCAGGCATATCTTTAGCAATTGCTCCAGCAGGTGAGATGTGGTCAGTTGTTACGGAATCACCAAATTTGCCGATCGCCCGCAAATTGCTCAATGGTTGAACCGAACCTGCATCTTTTGATAAACCTTCAAAGAACGGCGGATTTTGAATATATGTTGAGTTTTCATCCCATTCAAATAATGGTTCATCCGTTGTTTCGATTTCGTTCCATTTTTCATTAGAATTGAAGACATTTTCATATTCTTTACGGAAGATTTCCGGTGTCACAACACTTTCTACTTGCTCTTTGATTTCTTCCATTGTTGGCCAGATATCTTTCATATAGACGGGTTTACCATCCTGATCTGTACCAAGTGCCTCAGTTGTCAGATCAATGTCAACTGTTCCAGCCAGTGCATAAGCAACAACTAATGGTGGTGAAGCCAAATAGTTAGCTTTTACTAATGGGTGAATCCTTCCTTCAAAGTTACGGTTACCTGATAATACGGAGGCAACAGTTAAATCGTTTTTGGAAATAGCTGCTTCAATTTCCTCACGTAATGGACCGGAGTTACCGATACACGTTGTGCAGCCGTAGCCGACCAGGTTAAACCCAATTTGATCGAGGTATTGCTGTAAACCAGAATCGTCCAGATAACGTGTTACAACTTTAGATCCTGGTGCCAGGGAAGTTTTGACATACTCTGGAACACGCAAGCCTTTTTCAACTGCCTTTTTGGCAACCAAACCGGCACCAAGCATAACATATGGGTTGGATGTATTCGTACATGATGTAATCGCTGCGATAGCAATGGCACCTGTTCTCATAACAGAAGATTTACCATTTGGATGGTCAATAGTAACTTCTTTATCGAATTCAGATTTATCCAGTCCAAGTCCCTGGTTACCTGCAGGAGCTGTAACTGCTTTGTTAAATTCCTTCTTCATGTTTGATAATGGAATCAAATCCTGTGGACGTTTAGGACCAGACAGGTTTGGTTCCAGTTCAGACAGATTAATTTCCACAAGTTCAGTATATTCCGGATCCGCCTGATCAGGAGAATACCATAAATTATTTTCTTTGCAATACTTTTCAACAAGGGCAATATGTTCTTCACTGCGTCCAGTTAACCGTAAATAGCTTAATGATTCCTCGTCTACAGGGAAGAAACCACATGTAGCACCATATTCCGGAGCCATGTTGGAAATGGTTGCCCGGTCAGCAAGTGGCATATCCTTTAGTCCCGGTCCAAAGTATTCAACAAACTTGCCGACAACATTTTTCTCACGCAATGTTTGCGTTACTTTCAATGCCAAGTCGGTTGCAGTTGTTCCTTGTGGGAAACTGCCGGTAAACTTAACCCCAATTACCTCTGGTGCAGGGAAATAAGATGGCTGGCCAAGCATACCTGCCTCTGCTTCAATACCACCTACACCCCAGCCAAGTACACCTAAACCGTTAATCATTGTAGTATGGGAATCCGTGCCTACTAATGTATCCGGGAATGCATCATATGTGCCGTCTTCATTTTCCAAACCATGTACAACGCTTGCGATATATTCCAGATTGACCTGGTGGACAATTCCGGTTGCTGGTGGAACAGCCCGGTAATTTTCAAACGCTTTTTGTGCCCAGTTTAAGAAATGATAACGTTCAGCATTACGCTCAAATTCAAGTTCCATATTCGCCTTTAATGCATTGGGTGTTCCGTATTGATCAACTTGTACCGAGTGGTCAATAACCAAATCAACCGGTACCTCCGGATTAATCTTATTCGGTTCACCACCCATATCGACCATTGCTTTACGTAATGATGCTAGATCGACAACAGCGGGAACACCAGTGAAGTCCTGTAAAATAACGCGTGAAGGTTTAAACGGTACGTCTACCCCTTCCCCATCTTTTGTTCCCCATTTTGCCAAACCTTTGACATGTTCATCTTTAATGACACGTCCATCATGCTGGCGGATAAGTGATTCCAATAACACGCGGACGGAAAACGGTAACCGTGTAACATCTCCCAATCCGGCATTTTCCAGTGCTTTTAAATGATAGTAGTTATACGTTTTTCCATTTAATTCGAATTGCTTCTTCGCATCGAATGCATTTTGTTTGGTCATGTAAGCTTAACCCCTTTCTTCTGTTCTGACCATTCCCCAAAGTAGATTAATAGTCCATACACATCTATTATATAGTAAATGATTTGTATCAAAAAAAGCAACTAATAGCGACTTTACATCATATAGTAAAAATTTATGTAAAATGATAACAAATACTTATCAAACGGACCAAAATCGGTAACCAAATGGTGTGTGTTCATCATTCTATCAGCCGGTGTAATAATAAGTGGCAGACCAAACTTATTATTCTATCCTTGGTAGAACAGCGCTGAACGTACTTCCCTTATCGGCATTTCTTACAATTTTCAAGCAAGCTTGATGTTGGTCCAAAATCTGCTTGGTGATCATTAATCCTAATCCGGTGCCATTCTGTTTGGTGGTGAAAAAAGGTTCGCCCAGCTTATGTATGATTTCCTCTGGTACACCTGGGCCTTGGTCAACAACATCAATCACTACGTTGGTCTCCGTTTGATATGTAAATAATTGAATCGTTCCGCCCTCATCCATTGCTTCAATAGCATTTTTAATAAGATTAATGAATACCTGTTTCATTTGCGATCGGTCACAATGAATAAAGACATCTTGCAGCGGATCCCACTCAAACGTAATCTTTTTCAATTTTGCTTGCGGTTTTAGTAATTCAATCACATCTTGTAACATCTTTGCTACGGATTCCTTTTGCTTTTTATCGGTCAATGGTTTGGAGATAAACAAAAGTTCCGAAGTAATGGTCTCCATTTTTTCAATTTCATCGACCATAATTTTATAATATTCATCTTTTCGGTTAACTCCCGCCTGCAACAACTGGATAAATCCCTTTAACGAGGTGAGCGGATTGCGAAAACCCCGGCAGCCAATTGTCCGGCAATGGACATCTGTTCCGAACGAATCATCATTTCTTCCATTTCTTTTTTGTCCGAAATATCCCTCAACGTGGATATATAATATATCTTCCCATCATCATTTTTCACCCTGCCCACCTTGCATTCGGTCCAGATATATTTCCCATCCTTAGCTTTGACATGAATATTAAACGGTTTTTCATTCCCGGACAAATCGCTGAAATGGTTTTTGATATATTCGGAATCCTTTGGTGAAATTTGCTCATACCAAAAAGTTCCTTGAAATTCTGCTGTCTTATACCCCAGTAATTGTTCAACAGACTTCGATACAAAACATACTTTTCCACTGTTATCCCAAACGGTGATCAAATCGCTTTGATGACAGTCAATCCAATCAACCATCGATTTAGGCAGACTGGCTATATCCGGAAACACGAGATCATTATGGTTGTTTTCTGTACATCCCGTTGTTTCCATACTTGCTTCACTATTTTTTGTTTCTTGTTTCATAACTTTACCCCCTTTTGCAAATTCCAACATATCTCCCCTTTATCATTACTCATATGTTTTGTCTCTAGCAATTATGACACTTGTTTGTCATGAAAACTGCTATTATAATAATAGTAGCTGTAATGCACCAAACAACAAAAATTAAAAATGAAAGCACCAAGTATTTGTATCTTACTATAAAAATCAAAAAAAATAAATCATTGCAATTGTTTACATAATAGTACAGACATTAAATGAAGGTGATAATATGTCAATATTTATGGATTATTTTATTATTTTATGGGGAATATTGCTGATTACTTTAATGGCAATTGGCGGATTTTTTATGTTCCGGAAATTTTTAAAACGGCTGCCAAAAGAGGATGGAAATTCGATACTTGATTGGGAAGAATATTATATGGAATTAACCCGGCATATGTGGGGAGCTGATGAGAAAAAATTACTGGAAGAATTGGTTTCACCTGTACCGGAATTGTTCCGTGATGTGGCAAGGCAGAAGATTGCCAGTAAAATTGGTGAGGTTGCATTGGAAAAACAGCAAAGCAAAATAACCCGCGATGTACTGATAGAGGGCTATATCATTGCTACACCAAAACGAGATCATAAGTTTTTGCGAAAAACATTGCGCAAAAAAAATATTGATGTGACACCATACGAGCCCTTGTTTGAACTGTCCCCCAAAGAATATCGGGATGGGGTTCGTGATCGTTATGCCAAAAAGAAATCATAGTTAAGATAGCGGTATACCGAACCAGGTTAATATGGCTGCAATTTTATATTCATATTTTTTTGACAAAATAAAAACACGACCGTAAATGTGCGGGCGTGTTTTTATACTTCTTGATATTTCAGGTGTTGTTCCAATTTTTTATATTTATAAAGCATGGCCAGCCGCCAGGAAACAATCATACCGAACGCAAGCAAAAAGAACATTCCGCTCGTTTCTCCCAACGAAATCGTACTGCCGATAATCAATTTAATCACCATACGTACCGCTAGCAGACCAAATAAAATAAAAACGAATGATCTGGACGGGATCAGGTAAATGTCATCCTCTTTAATTTCAAATTTCGATGTTTTAATTAGAAATATCGAAAATATCATCCCAACTATTAATGCTTCCAACACTTGTACCCATGGAACCCGAAATTCCGGAATAAAAAACATACAGGCACCCGTGCTCATAAAAATCGGTGGTAAAATAATTTTTTTCACTGACGCCGGCTTTTTTGAAGCCTTCAAGCGAACAAATATCATGGTAATAGCCATAAAACAGGCAACAAGCGTACTTGCTATAACCCAAAACATGTAAATCAACTCTTTCTTAGGTTACGAATTTATCCAATATGAACAGCAATTATAACCTTTTCCGTCTGCAGTTTGAACCTTGTGCAGATCTAAGTTTACATATGAATAGATATAGTTATATAATAATACAGTTTAATGGAAAAATCCATTTTAAAAACCAGTAAAACCGAACCAGCCGGCTAAGAATGACGTTAATTTAGTCATTAGGTCAAAAAACAAAGCTATTCCCATAAAAATCATAATATACCCACCAATTTTTACCAGAATGGGACTATTACGTTTGATCCAGTTCAATTTACCAATAAAGAAAGATAAAATCAGAAATGGAAGTGAAAAACCTAAGATATAACCGATCATCATTATCATACCAATATCCGGGTTCTGGGCTGCCAAAGTAATGACAATTCCTAAAATCGGACCCATGCATGGTTGCCATCCCAATGAAAAAGCAAGTCCTATCAGAAAAGAACCAATATAACCAGCTGGGCGATTTTTAAACGTAATCCTCCTGTCCTTCATCAAGAAATCAAATCGGAGTATACCAACAATCACCAGGCCGAAAAAGACAATCAGAATCGCACCAATTTGACGAATGACATCTTTATAAGTGATTAGGAATTCGGATATGGCGGAAGTTGCAAACCCTAACGTAATAAAGACACAGGAAAAACCCAGCAAGAAGAAAATGGTATGTAAAACACTTTTCGTATTAAATTTTTTACTATCATCCTTTAAATCCGATACACTCATACCTGTTATATAGGATAAAAAGGCTGGATAAAGTGGAAGTACACAGGGTGAAATAAAGGATAAAAATCCGGCACCGAATGCAATAAAAATGTTTATATCAGACATAATAATCCTCCCAGCAACCTTTTACTTCTTCATTTTACCAGATTCTGACCTGTGGCAAAGCATTTGAATTTGACAATTAACCAAAACTTTTCGGGCTCATGTTTTGAAGTAGGTTATTTTATTATATGATCATCATTTTATCTGCAATGATTTTTTGTTATTTGGATTCGTTTTTAATTCAAGAATAACATTTTCCGGATCAATTATTCTCCAACTGATATCAAAAGCCACTTCCTTCTGTCTTTCACCGAACAGAAAAAGTGGCTTCCAAGAATAACCATATATTTGTATAATGGCTAAGAAAAAATCAAATATGAATTCCGGCAATAAATGCAATTACAAAACGTTTTATCTTTTTAAGGAAACGTTATTTTTTCTCCTGCTGATTATTCATTGCACGCATCATTTGATTGATTTTCTTCTGTGATGGTTTCTGACCCATTTGCATCATTAGTGTTCGAAGCATTTGCTCATTAATTGGCGGGTTCTTCTTCAAATAATTCATCAAATATTTTCTGGCGATAAAAAATCCAAGAGCGACACCAGCAATTAGAGCAACAATAGCAATTAACACGACCCAAATTGTGCTCATGCAAGCTTTCCTCCTTCAAGTTGTCTCCCATACAGTATAGTAAATCAAGAGGAAGAATACAATACTTGTCCATGCAAATGCGCGCTTTCTGTAGGAACAGGGTCTACCCATCCATAATTACCCCAGTCGTTGCGAATGGTAAACAAGAACGGATAAAATGTTCGAAGCGCCGGGAACAATAAATCTTCCGCATCGTGTAAAGTGTCACACCGAAAGTTTATCTGTTTTTCGTACATATGTAAAACAATATGTGACGATTCACCGCTTATTTCCACATACGTACCATGGTCGATAAGTGTTTGCTGTGGTTGCAAGTTACGTTTTAAGTGGGTTACCAATGAGGCGGTGGAAAAAGCATTGGTTATAAAATGGTATTGTTTGTGAAGATCCGCATCTTCTGCATGATTCTTATACTCCTTAAAAAAACGATATAATATGCCACTGTTATGGAAATATCGATAGGCAAATTCTTTCTTGATCCAATAGATCGAATAATGTCCCAATGAAATCCCTCCTCTTTTATTCTATTATACGCACGCTCTATGAAAATAATGTCAATCCGTGAAGCAAAATAATACTAGTTTTGTCGAGCGGCATAAAAGTAGAGGAAAGATTAAAAAAACAGGTACCCCGGCACAAAAGCAGGTTACCTGTTTTTACTTTCGCTATTTATTTTACTAGTTTTTCGACTTCCTCAACAACACGGTTAACTGTAAACCCATATTCTTCAATGACTGTTTCCCCTTTTGCGGAGGCACCAAAACGGTCAATGCCAAGTACTGTTCCATGATCACCGACATAACGATCCCAGCCAAATGCGGAGGCCATTTCGATGCCAATACGAGCTTTTACATCTTTTGGAATGACTTCGTTCTTATATGCATCATCTTGTTGTTCGAAACGATCCCATGAAGGCATGCTGACAACACTTACGTCAATGCCTTTTGCTTGTAACGTCTCCTTTGCTTCGACAGCCAATTGCACTTCTGAACCGGTTGCAAGCAGTAGCGCATCTGGTGTATCCTTGGTTGCTTTACTGATCACATATGCACCTTTCTTAACACCTTCATACGCACGTTCTTTTGTACCTTCCAGGGTTGGCAATCCCTGTCTTGTCAGCACAAGAGCCGTTGGCTGATCATGTGATTCGAGTGCCAGACGCCATGCAGCTTGTGTTTCATTACCATCTGCCGGCCGGATTAAAGAAAGTCCTGGCATAGCTCGCATCGCAGCCAATTGTTCGATCGGTTCATGCGTCGGACCATCTTCCCCAACTGCAATCGAATCATGAGTGAATACATATGTTACCGGCATATGCATAATCGATGCCAGACGAACAGCTGGACGTAAATAGTCACTAAACACAAAGAATGTGCCGGCAAATACTTTCAATCCGCCATGTAATGCCATTCCGTTCAAAGCTGCTGCCATTGCGTGTTCCCGAACACCAAACCAAATATTGCGTCCCGCATAATCATTACGCGAAAAATCCGCTTCTTCTTTTATCGTTGTCTTATTGGAACCGGCTAAATCAGCACTTCCGCCAAAGAAATATGGTACGGATTTGGCAATCGCGTTTAACACCTCTCCAGAAGAAGCCCTTGTAGCCAATTTATCTTTTCCCGGTTCATATACTGGAAGATCTTTATCCCAATTTGCAGGCAACTCACCTTTCATCGCTTTCTCAAGTTGATCAGCCAATTCAGGATATACTTCTTTATATTTAGCAAATAGGTCATTCCAAGCTTGTTCTGTTTTTTCACCTTTTTTAACGATTTTTTCATTAAAGTCGGCGTACACTTCTTCTGGAACGTGGAATGCGTCATGCTCCCACTGATAAAATTCTTTCGTTAATTTTGCTTCATCGGAACCGAGTGGAGCGCCGTGAGAAGCTGCGGAATTTGATTTATTCGGTGCTCCATACCCGATAACAGTTTTAACCTCAATTAACGTTGGCTGATCGGTAATTTCCTTCGCCTCGGTAATTGCCTGCCGCAACGCATTCACATCATTACCATCCTCTACCGTCATCACATGCCAGCCATACGCTTTAAAACGCTCTTGGGTATTATCGGAAAAGGAGCGGTTTAGTTCACCGTCCAGGGAAATATCATTCGAATCATATAGAGCAATTAATTTACCTAAACGAAGATGTCCGGCTAAAGATGCTGCTTCATGTGAAATGCCTTCCATCAGATCGCCATCACTGACTAATGCGTAAGTATAATGATCGATTATATCAAAATCATCTTTATTATAAGTGGCTGCCAGATGTGCTTCAGCCATTGCCATACCAACCGACATGGCAATTCCTTGTCCTAATGGGCCTGTTGTTGCTTCTACACCGTCTGTATGATGGACTTCCGGATGTCCCGGTGTTTTGGAGCCCCACTGACGAAAACCTTTTAAATCATCGATGGATACATCATAGCCGGATAAATGTAATAAACCATATAACAGCATTGAACCATGTCCTGCTGAAAGAACAAAACGATCGCGGTTAAACCATTTTGAATGTTTCGGGTTATGATTCATAAAATCAGTCCATAATGTATATGCCATCGGTGCTGCACCCATTGGCAAACCAGGATGGCCGGAATTAGCATTCTCAATGGCATCAATTGCTAATGTACGTATTGTATTAATGGATAATTGTTCTACATTTTTTGACATGCGTGCTCTCCTTCCGTTTCTACAAATAATTGTATCTCTTCCTATTCTATAATGAAGTTCATATTCTCACAAGTATAAGGGGATGTTCAAAAAGTCCAAGTGACCTTTGCATTAAAGGACCCAGACTAAGTGCCCGATCCTCTTTGTCCTTTTTTGAACACGTTTTATCATGTTAATTAGTGCTTCTTTTCTCGCTCTTGCATATCACGTAATTTTTGCGGAGTCACGTCATTACCTGCAGGATCCACAACTGTCATTGATTTTAACTGGTTTTTAAACGATTTACGGACGTTTTGCAAATATTCCTGTCTTAGCGCTTGACGTTCTTTTTGCTCTTTATCAGTTAATCCTGCTGTTTTCGCTTTATGAGCCAATTCATTAATTCGATTCAGCTTTTCTTTTGATATCATAAAAGAGATCCTCCTCCAAAGCATGTAAGAACCAAGGACAAACCTACATGTCCTTGGTTTCCCATCATACCCTTCCTGGCAAGTACTTTCAAGTGTTGAGATGCTCCTTATACCTTCTATGTACCGTTGCTTTGGAGACGGAATATCCCATCCCGTTTAATGTATGAGCGATTTCTTCAAAAGTTAGCTTCTTTTGCCGTAACCGTATTACTTCTTCAATTGGAAAAGTTTTTCGTTCCCGTCCTGGTGCCTGATTTCGATTGGTCAGATTTTTACTCGGATCATACCCTTCACTGATTGCCTTTCTCATGCCACGTTTAATTTTGCTATTGTGGATCTGGCGCTGGTATTCCTCGACAATACCAACAATCTTTAGAACCATGGAATCTGATTCCGACAGTTCCAGCTGTCCCCCATGAATCGCCGTATAAATAGAAATGTTGAGTTTGCTTAACTGGTGAAATAAAGCGATTTTCGTATTGCCTCTCCCCAACCTCGTTTCATCTTGAATGAGTAAACAATCTGCCTTGTCGGCTGAAAAGAGGTCAAGCAATTGAAATATACCGTCCCGATCAATTGCATATCCACTTGCCTGTTCTGCAATGACTTGAACAACCGAAAAATCATAAGCTTTTGCAAGTTGTAAAAGCTCTTGTTTTTGCCTGTTTAATGATGTTTCCTGTGTCTCCTTATTCGTACTAATCCGGCAGTATAGAATCGCCCTCACTTAAAAACACCTTCATCCTTTATTATAACCTATGCACTCATAATTAGGGAAAAATATAAAAACCCTAATGTGAAAGCAAAAGTCACTAAATAGAATACATCGGTCTTGGTAAGTTTTTCAAACATATCAATCCGCTCCTTCTCAACAAATAAGAACTATTGTTCGCTGTAGTTAATAATTAGTTTATATCAGAACATACGATCTTGTCAACATTTTTTCGAACGAATGTTTGATAAATTTATACTACAATGATAAACTAGTATTAATAAATCCTATGCGAGAGGAGTTAGTTCCATGACCAAGCTGTCCAAAAGACAACAGATGATCCTGGATTTCATTAAAGATGAGGTTAACAAGAAAGGGTATCCGCCATCTGTCCGCGAAATAGCAGGTGCTGTTGGGCTTGCATCGAGTTCAACAGTTCACGGCCATTTGGCAAGAATTGAAAGTAAAGGTTATATTCGACGTGACCCTACCAAACCAAGGGCCATTGAAATTTTAGATCCATTTGAAGAAAACAATATTCCAAAAGATGAAGCGCGATATGCTCCGGTTATTGGTAAAGTTACAGCTGGTATCCCGATTACTGCAGTCGAAAATATTGAAGAGTTCATTCCACTGCCAAGTTCAAGCGCAGGACCGGATGAGAGTTTATATGTGCTGGTCATCGAAGGGGAAAGTATGATTGAAGCCGGTATATTGGATGGGGATAAAGTCATCGTCAAACAACAAAACACTGCCCAAAACGGTGACATTGTGGTAGCCATGACTGATGAGGATGAAGCAACAGTTAAACGATTTTTCAAGGAAAAAGACCATATCCGCCTGCAACCGGAAAATGCAACAATGGAACCGTTAATCTATCAAAATGTAACGCTTTTGGGTAAAGTAATTGGATTGTATCGGAACATTCATTAAAAAGACCCCTTGATACGTTATCAATGTATCAAGGGGTCTTACTACAATACTATTTTAACAAACCAATCCAATCCGTTCCTGTTAATTGACCACTTACAACAATACCTGCAACAAACAGGATCATGGTTATTGTAACAAACAAATAACATTCGAGCGATTCTTTCCAATATGGTTTGTTCTTTTTCATAATTATTACCCTCCATACTTGATACATATCATGAATAAACAATAAAAACTTAATCCTGGCAGAAAGCTAAAAGCACCAAGTTAAGATTTGATTTCGTATCAGGAGAGGTAATTTGATTGATACTTCTTTACGTCCAAAAACCCATACGATTCCATATCATGGGGGAGAAAATGGAATGAACGGATGATAGGTGCAGGATAATATACAATCGTTTTGTAAGGATGAGAAATTAAATCCGTTTTATATTCGTGCACAACCGGGAGTGTAGGAGTTTCCGTTATATGAGCGGCGTTGATATCTGATACGGTAGTTGCTGCACCAATTGCCGGCTCATCAATTGAGCTTACATCTATTTGTGATGTCATGTACATCGATTGACCTATTGCAAAAAACATCAACAACATGAATGCTATTGTAGCTATTTTTTGCCTCACCTTGCATCCCCCATTCCAGCAACCGGTTTTAAAAAACGGATATGTTTATTCTACCATGTAATTCATCGTTTTGGAACGTTTGCAGAATCCCCTGCTTGTAATGAATGGATGTATGATATATGAGACAATCTATTTTTTGACGTTCTTTATTTCCACTAATCATTATTTTAGTGCATGTTCAAAAAGGAGGATAAAAATGACCGAGAAGTTCTAGGCGGCGTAGCTTCGAGCACCGGAGTGTACATAAAAGGTACATGAGGAGCGGAAAAGCAAGCCAACGAGCTTCTTCAAAGGAAGGCCGACTAAAAACGGGCTTGCGCTCAGGCGTCGGCATACCCTTTTTGCAGGGGCATGTCATTTTTACCGGACTTTTTGAACATCCTCTTTTAATTACATATTTTCTTCAAATAAACAAAAACTTAACTCAAACTGCAAAAGATCATATCATTCATGTTAGGAGACAACAATATGGGATTTCCGGTGATACATACAAATTTTTGGGATGGCGTTATTGCTGTGCCACTGATCGTTATTATCACACAGCTATTTAAAATATTTCCGATACCTCGGCAGTATTTCCCGACGATTGCATCGATCCTCGGGTTTTCCATTTCTATTTTTTATAGTCACAGACATGACTTATGGGCCGGCTTTTTTATGGGTGGCTTTTATAGCGCGGCAGCCGTGGGCACCTATGCTTCATTAAAAACTTCATGGGTGACATTTAAAAATAGAAAAAAATCTGTTAGTAAGATTGACTCTCGTATAACCGAATAATTTTTCAGGATACACGAAAATGACCGTTAAATATAACGGTCATTTTCGCATTTCATTAATAGTCGGACAAATACTGTTTCCGCTCCCATGGATGAACAATCGTGCAGAATCTACAGTATTAGACTTTTTTAACCCTGTATTTAAGGGGGGGCGGTTCATCTATCTTATCAAAGTAGAACATTTGATTCCGAAAACTTCGAGGCATGAATGAGGCATGTTTTGGGGCACAATAACAAACAATGCATCGTAGCAATAATTTCGAATTAAACATACTCGCTGATACATATACTGCAATTGGAACCCCTAGATGGGATGGCTGATTCGGGGCAAGATCAGTCGTCCCTTTTTGTAGCTTATAATATTTAATTTTCCTTTAACCTATTGTCGTTGGTGCATAAATGTCGATGTGAGGGAGAAAATACGTTTAAAATACGTATTTTGGAGGTTTATATATTGACTAATCAACCCAAAATGAGTTCCGCTGAACTGGGTTCACTATGGTTGACATACCAAAAAAAGACACTGATTTTGCGAATGTTGGAGTATTTCATTGAGAAAGCCGATGATGAAGAAGCCAAAAACCTAATGTCAGGATTGTGGGAACAACTTCATCCAAAGGTTGCCGAAATGAAAGCCATGTTTGAAAATGAAGGGGCAGCATGTCCGGAAGGCTTCACCAAAGAGGATGTCAATCTAGAAGCACCAAAGTTATGGGAAAATGGCTTTGATATTATGTTCAGCCGGGTTCTAAAGGAAATTAGTACGGGGTTGTATGCACTTCATTTAACAATATCGTATAGGGAAGACATTATTAATTTTTATAATCAAGTTACCGTAATAACAGAGACATATTATAATTTGTTTACACAATATCTTCTTAAAAAGTCGATACTGCCGCGTCCGAATTATGTCGCCATGCCAAAGTCAGTTGATTTCATAACTGATAAACAATACATGAAGGGCACCAACATTTTGGGTTATAAGCGACCATTAAATACTGTTGAATTCGGCGTATTGTATCGATCAATTGAATCCAATATTACAGGAATGCAATTATTGCAAGGTTTTGCTCAATGTGCCAATGATAAGGAAGTGCAAAAGTATTTTACAAAAGGCATGGAACTTTCAAAAGAAATTTTAAAAGAAAATGGAGATATCTTTCTACAAAATAATATTCAACCCCCTGCTACACCCGGAGGAACAGTTACCAATTCAACCATAGCTCCATTTTCAGAAAGACTCATGATGTTTTGCAATTATCTTTTGGCTGGTATAGGTCTGGGAGGTCTGGGTTTTAGTAGTGCTTTGTTATGGCGTAATGACTTGATACCAAAAACAGGGGTACAAGCAAAAGATGTATTTGAATACACACGAGAAGGTGTTGGTTTCATGATGTCTAAGGGATGGCTTGAGGAACCACCAAAAATGGATCTTTGATGCTCTTTTTGCCCTATGGAAAAGTTGTTTGGAGCATAGCCCTTCCTGGATTTGGTCAACTGCTTAACGGTAAATTATATAAAGGGTTGCCGCTTATTTTTTTTAGAATTTTTAATCAGTATTCAATCAAATTTTAATAAGATCATCTTACTTAGTTTTCATGGACAGGTTGAAGAAGCCATTCAACAAGCCGATTACCAATGGCTCATGTTTTAACCCTTGTTTATACTTTTTTTACAATGGGGGACGCCTATAAAGACGCAGGGGATGGGCAACAGCCGTATTTTTTCTTCCCTTCGCTATTGCAACTTACTTTGTTACTGTAGGGAACAGGACCTCTCTTTGTCTCGGCATGCCCCTCTTTCTTTTTGCGTCCTCTGCCGTCTGTCGGAACGATTTTTCCGGTTTTACTGTCCACCCGTCCGATCAAGGTTCTCTTGGATCGGGATTGTTGCTTATTTTTGTCCCAGTAGGAAATGGATTCATACGCATACGTGATCCCAGATCGTTTATCTGTTTGAAAGACTATGGTAGCCATTTTTAATCGCCTCCCCGTTATGTGCATCGTAACACATAACGAGTATGAAACAAAGCCCGACATTTTTGCGTTTTTGCCCGATTCATCGTTATGTGATAACGGGAATCCAGGTAATAAGGGATGGACATTTCCCTCTTCTTTATGGCCCTTCGCTGTGAAGGGCATTTTTATTTTGAAATAAAACAAACGATCGCCTTAAGCCACTCGCCAACTCATTAAAGCTAATACTGAATACATTAAATTAGACCTGTAATGAAAGGAGGGAAAAATCGAATGTGGAAGCTCAAGAAAAAATTCGATGAAAATGGAAACCAAGAATTTAGTTTCACTGAGGCTAAAGCTAAAGCTGATGCTGATGCAAGAGCTGATGTCGATTTCGACAGTGACATCCATGTAGATAACGACAATGATAATGATAATGATAATGAATTAAAAAACAAAAACCGTAATTTTAATATTGCAAAGGTCACTAGAAGTGGCAATTCTTATGTTGATGTCAATGTCGATGAAGATGACGACAAGAAACGTAAAAAAGACTATTAGTTAATTTGGGTGGGATAATTTTTTATCCCACTATTTTTCCTTGAAGGGAGAGATAAATTTGGAGAATGCAAAAAACAATGTTCGATCCATAGACTTCAAAAATGACACGTTATCCACAATTGGATATAGTGGTAATTCAGATGTAGATGTAGAGGTTACGGTTGATACTACCCCTATTGCATACGCAATGTTATGTACACTTTTAGCATCAAAACAAATCTCTAATAGTGAATTTAAAGCTGCTGTAAAAAAATTAGAAAGTTTTTCTCGTAGTGGCAAGAGACCCTCTATAAGGGAATTAAATGATTTATCACAAGTAAAATTATTTAAAAAAGGTTAAGAAGGTAAATAATACCTTCTTAATTTTGTATATGTATTTTTGAATAAAAATACATAATCCAACATACTATAAAGTACTATGTCGAAAAGATGGGAATTTCATGCCTAAGTCCAGCTTGTTTAATGCTTTCAGCCGGATATTGAAACGGGCCGAACTTCCTCCATTGCCTATACATTCGTTACGCCACACTCATGCCGTATTACAGTTTGAGGCAGGTGCTGACATGAAGTATTTGCAGGAAAGACTTGGACACGGCAGCTATGAGATCACTGTCGATGTTTACTCACACGTCTCAAAGAAAATGGAAGAAAAAATACTGCCCAATTTGAGAGTTACATGGACAGTATTTTAAAATAATGTTTTTTGTGGGTGTTTCGTGGGCGCGAACATTTTAAACTGAATTTAGTCAGACCACTCACGACCATAAACCCAGTCATATCAATACTAGTAGGCTGACAGGTATTGTTCTCTCTCCCAAGGGTGTACAGTCGTTCTAAACATATCCCATTCGATTTCCTTTGCTTCGACAAGGTGTTCATAAAGATGTTCACCAAGTGCTTCGATGACCACCTCGTCTTTTTGTAATTCTACCAGGGCGTCCGCTAAAGTTGCTGGTAAATCTTTAATCCCGTTTTTCTCACGTTCTGCTTTGTCCATCACATAAATGTTGCGATCAATTGGTGTTGGCGGAGTTAGTTTATGTTTGATCCCATCCAGGCCCGCTGCAAGCAATACCGCCATGGCCATGTACGGATTTGCAGCTGGATCAACGCTTCTTGCTTCAATCCTGGTACTTAGACCCCGCGAATATGGGATCCGGACTAGCGGACTTCTATTTGTCCCAGACCAAGCTACATAACATGGTGCTTCATACCCTGGAACAAGTCGTTTGTAGGAGTTCACCGTTGGATTGGTCACTGCTGTAAAATTAGTTGCATGCTTAATAATACCGGCAGTAAATTGATACGCTACATCACTTAATTGCATATCACCTTCAGGGTCAAAAAATTTATTTTCCCCGTTTTGGAACAATGACATGTTGACATGCATGCCGGATCCATTGACGCCAAATAGTGGTTTTGGCATAAAGGTAGCATGCAAATTGTGTTTTCGGGCAAGGGTTTTTACCACAAGTTTAAATGTTTGGATGTCATCCGCATGTTTTACAGCATCCGAGTATTTAAAATCAATTTCATGTTGACCTGGCGCGCTCTCATGATGAGAAGCTTCAATTTCAAATCCCATTTCTTCCAGTTCCAACACAATATCCCGACGGCAATTCTCACCCAGGTCAGTTGGTGCCAGATCGAAATACCCGCCTTTATCATTAAGCTCTAAGGAAGGATCTCCGTATTCGTCCAATTTGAACAGAAAAAACTCTGGTTCTGTTCCAATATTGAATGCTGTGAATCCCAGTTCCTCCATCTTTTTTAAATTACGTTTTAAATTATAACGTGGGCACCCTTCAAAAGGCGTTCCATCCGGACTATAAATATCACAGATGAATCGGGCGACTTTCCCTTTTTCAGATGTCCAAGGGAATACAACGAACGTATCCAAATCCGGATATAGATACATATCTGATTCTTCAATCCGGACGAATCCTTCAATTGAGGAGCCATCAAACATCATTTTATTATCCAACGCTTTTTCCAGCTGACTTAATGGAATCTCCACATTTTTAATGGTTCCAAGCATGTCAGTAAACTGCAAGCGGATGAATTGAACATTTTCCTCCTCTATTCGTTGATAAATTTGTTCCCTTGTTAACTTTGATCCCATGAATGTTCCTCCTAATTGATTGTATTAAATAGGTTGAACCCCAACTTCCAGGATGCACCTAATATATAATAATTTAAATAGTCATGGTTGAAAATTTAAATTCGTGTGCCTTGGTAAAAGTTATTGTAAAATCTTGCAAGCTCTCCTTGCCTTAAGCTTGTTTTTCCCATTCTGCCCGCCTCATGAAGTTCATTTTTTAACATTTTTCGTAACTCTTTATCTGATAATATTGCATCTTGTTCTGCTTGTTTCTGTTGTTCTTGTAATAATTGCTGTTCTTTCAATAAATGTTTGATACCAGCAAGGTTGATGCCTTTATCAAGCAGATCCTTTATTTCAAGCAAATGGTCTACATCGTTAAAGGAAAACAACCGCTGATTCCCGTTCGTCCTTTCCGGTTCAATTAAACCATGTTCTTCATAATAACGTATTTGTCTTGCAGTTAGTTCAGTTAATTTCTTCACCATACCTATGGAGAATAAGGGCATTAAACGACGATCCTGATCGTTCATGTTAAAAACCCCCTTTAGCTATGAATAGTAGTAGTTTATCTCATGTCAGTGTTTCTGTCAATCCTATGTAAGGTTTCCTGACATATATGACAAAAGAAAAAAGAGGCTGGGACAAAACTCCAGTAAATAAAAATTAAGGCGTAGGAGCTTACACTAAAAAAGTGTAGGCCCCACGCCTTTTTTGACATTATTTTAGTAAACAAAAAGGACACCTTTTGATAAAATTAAAGTGACCAAACAATAATTTTGGAGGTGTCCTTATGTTTAAACATTATACCATGAATCAGGTAGTTTTGCCGCTAGATTTAGAAATTAAATTGAAAGAGAATGATATTGCTTTTGCGATCAATGATCTTGTCGAGAGTATTCCCGAAGAGGTTTTCGATGACTTTATACGACAAACCGGCCGTCCTGCATACCATCCTCGCATGATGTTGAAAGTCATTTTGTGTGGGTATACGCAATCCGTGTTTTCTGGTCGTAAAATAGAAGCTTTATTACAGGATAGTATCCGCATGATGTGGTTGGCTCAAGGACATGAACCCAGCTATCGCACGATCAATCGATTCCGTTCTAATCCACACAGCGAAAAGTTATTGCGTGAATGCTTTGTCCAGTTCCGAAATCAGCTCGTGGAAAAGGAATTGATTGAAGAGGAAGCCATTTTTATTGATGGTACAAAAATTGAAGCGAACGCCAATAAGTTCACCTTTGTGTGGCGGAAATCCGTTGAAAGATATAGTGATAAGCTAATCGAAAAGTCCAATCAACTGTATGATGAGCTGTTGGAGAAGGAGATCATCCCGGCAATAGAGCGAGAAACAGAAGAGGAACTTTCCGTTAAAGAAATGGAAGAAGTAGTCGAAAAGTTAGATGAAAAGGTTGAGGAATACGATAAAAAAATCGAAGCTTGTGAAGTTGGTAGCGAACGAAAGAAAATCCGTTCCGAACGTAAATTTCCAAAACAAGCTCGCAAGCAGTTTAACGATTTCATCACTCGTAAGCAAAAGTATCAAAACGATATGGAGATTTTTGGTGATCGCAATAGTTACTCAAAAACGGATCCAGATGCGACGTTTATGCGCATGAAGGATGACTACATGAAGAACGGTCAATTGAAAGCTGGTTACAATGTCCAGATTGCAACGGAAGGTCAATACGCGCTCGCTTACGATGTTTTCCCAAACCCGACGGATACACGCACTTTAATTCCTTTTCTCGACTCGATTGAAGAAAACTTTTTCGAACTGCCGGAACACATTGTCGCGGATGCCGGATATGGCAGTGAACAGAATTATGAAGATATCATCGAGAATCGAAATCGAACGCCACTTATTACATACAATCAATATCGAAAGGAGAAGAAAAAGAAGCATAAGAACAACGCTTTTCATGTAGATAATTGGGAGTATAATGAGGACGAAGATACTTTTCTGTGCCCAAATGGACGGAAAATACGGTTTAGTCATCATTCCAAACGAACAGACAGGTACGGATTCACCCGTGAATTTAAAGTGTACGAATGTGAGGACTGTTTGGGCTGTCCACTCCGCGATTTATGTACGAAAGCAAAAGAAGGAAACAACCGAAAAGTCTACATGAATGAAAAGTGGGAGTCCCAAAAAGAATATGTACGTACGAAGCTTTCAGACGAGAAAACTGGTGAAATTTACGGAAAACGTAAAATTGATGTAGAACCAGCGTTCGGTTTCTTGAAGGCTAATTTGGGTTTTACTCGTTTTTCTGTCAGAGGAAAACAGAAGGTGAAAAATGAATTAGCCTTCGCATTGATGGCGGTGAATTTGAGAAAAAAAGCCGCCATTAACGGTAAAATAGTACCGGGAGATGGAGAAATTCCTCAAAAAAGGTTCCAAGCAAATTTTTTATTGCTTGGAACCTTTTTATTTACTATTTTTGGCTAGTTATGTCCCAGCCTCTTTTTTCTCCCCTATTTTAGGCTTAATAAACCTTTATCGACCAGTTGACAAGCAGCTTCCTTTAGAGCAATTTTCACATGTTCATACGTTAAGCCACCTTGGACAAAAGCCGTATACGGTGCGCGTAACGGACCGTCTGCTGTTAGTTCCAGACTCGCACCCTGGATAAATGTACCGGCTGCCATAATTACATCGTCGTCATATCCGGGCATTGGACTTGGCACGGGGGAAACAAATGCATTAATCGGCGAATTCGCTTGAACTGTCTGGCAAAAGGCAATCATTTGTTCAGCATCCGGAAATGTCACCGATTGAATTAAATCTGTACGGTCAGCTTGATAATGTGGTGATGTAGTATAGCCGATTAATTCCAAAAATCGTGATGTCAACACCGCGCCTTTCAATGCTTCACCAACGACATGCGGAGCAAGGAAGAAACCCTGATACATTTCTTGTAGCATATTCAGGGTGGCTCCTGTTTCCTTGCCCAGACCAGGTGCCGTTAAGCGATGCCCGCATTGGAGTACCAGGTCTTTCCTTCCAATGATGTATCCCCCGGCTCGGACAATTCCGCCTCCCGGGTTTTTAATCAACGAACCAGCGATTAAATCTGCGCCGACATGCAGTGGCTCCTTATCCTCGACAAACTCCCCATAACAATTATCCACAAATACTAAAATTTTGGGATTGATTTCTTTCACAAATTGTACCATTTCCTGAATTTGGGTGATTGTAAATGAAGGGCGATCATCGTATCCCTTTGAACGCTGAATAGCAATCACCTTTGTTTTTGCTGTAATTGTCCGACTAACCTGTTGATAATCAATCAAACCATCATCAAGCAGTGACACTTCCTGATAATTAATTCCAAAGTCCTGTAATGACCCTGAATCCAGATCATGTTTGCCTATAACTGTTTCAAGGGTATCATACGGCTTTCCAGTTATGTAAACAAGTTCATCACCTGGCCGCAGCAAGCCGAACAATGCGGTGGATATCGCATGAGTACCCGAAACTATTTGCGGTCGTACCAATGCATCTTCCCCGCCAAACACCTCGGCATATACCGTTTCCAATGTTTCCCGACCCATATCATCATACCCATAACCGGTTGTGGAATGAAAATGGCTGTCACTTACCCGATTATGTTTAAACGCATCAAGCACCCGTTTTTGGTTGATTTCTACAATGCTTGCAATTTCATTATATTTGCTTTGACAATCCTGCTCTGCTTGCTTCATATATACTTCTATCATTCGTATGTTATTGCTCCTTTATATAACTTGTTAATGGATGATCTTCCCGGATGTAACCTTTCACTCGATATTTCATCAGTTTCGGATCAAAATGGCGCTCATCCATGATTGTTTCTTGTTCAAATTGGCTCATGATCTTACCTTCATCCGGGTCAAGCCAAACATTATACCATTGCCACTCATCTCTTAATATTTCTTCCACCTTAGCCAGAATTCTTTGGATCTCGCTGGCTTCTGTTGCGCTCACCAGAATAGATGGATAGTTTGACGGAATAAAATCAGCTGTTAAACGATCCTTTTTATTATATACCGTTAACATCGGGATGGTATGAGCACCCAAATCCTTTAATAAAGCCATTACTGTATCCTGCTGCTGCTCCATATCCGGGTTTGCAGCATCAACAACATGCAAAATGAAATCGGCTTCGGTTACTTCTTCCAATGTGGAACGAAACGAAGCGATCAATGCGGTTGGTAAATCTTGCAAAAACCCGACTGTATCCGTAATCAATGATCTGAAGCCAGATGGAAGCTGAATTTGCCGTGTTAATGGATCAAGCGTGGCAAATAATTGGTTTTCCTCCAAAGTTTGACTGTTGGTGATGCGATTAAATAACGTTGATTTTCCAGCATTTGTATAGCCAACAATAGCAATTTGGAATACATGATTGGCTTTTCGTCGTTTCCGGTATTGTTCTCGCTGGCCGACCACCATTTTCAAGCGCCTTTTGATGTCAAAAATCCGCTGTTGGATATGACGTCGATCGGTTTCCAATTTTGTCTCTCCTGGACCACGTGTTCCAATCCCTGCACCCAATCGGGACATGGCTACTCCTTGTCCGCGAAGCCGCGGCAGCAAATATTCCAATTGGGCCAGTTCTACCTGCAGCTTTCCTTCTTTTGTATGTGCACGCTGCGCAAAGATATCCAGGATCAACTGGCTGCGATCAATAACGCGTACGCCGAAGTGTTCACTCAAATTGCGAATTTGTCCAGCTGACAGTTCATCATTGGCAATCACCAAATCAATCGCAAATGCTTCAAGTTGGTCAGTGATTTCCTCAATTTTACCTTCACCAATATAATGAGCGGGATGGATATGGTGGCGATTTTGCGTAAATATCTGGCACACCGTACCTCCCGCCGTTTGACTCAAGGAAACTAATTCATCCAGTGAGGTGCTAAAATGTTCGTTTGTCTGTTGCGGCTTTTTCACCGCGATAATAAAAATTTGTTCCGCCATGTCAACCCTCTTTTTCTGTTTACATATGCCTATATCATAGCAAAGAAATAAAGATGAAACAATTGTATCGAAATCCAAAAGCGCTCTGGGGTGCTGGTGTAAGACATGGCAAAAAATCGTCAATGATACGTTTAATCCTCACCGTATAGCTGTAAGTCACTACCGGTCAGACGGATTAAATCATCTGCGGTATAGTGCTTTTCGCAGAGTACTCTTACCGCATGCCGTCGTATTGCCTGTTCAATCATATTACGGACATATCGTGCGTTCGCAAAATTCCGTTCTCCTTCCCGGGTTTTTCGATAAAGATGGTCTTGTAATTTCCGTTGTGCATCCTGTGATAAGCGATATTCCCGAAGCGATACCATTTGCTTGGCGATGTCCATCAGTTGGTCAACATCATAATCCTGGAAATCCAAAATGAATGGGAATCGCGATTTTAGCCCCGGATTAAGTAGTAAAAAACGTTCCATTTCATAGGGATATCCTGCCAAAATCAGTACAAAATCATTTTGGTTATCCTCCATATGTTTAACAAGTGTATCAATTGCTTCTTTGCCAAAATCTTTTTCTCCACCCCGGGCTAATGAATATGCTTCATCAATAAACAGCATGCCACCCATGGCCTTCTGAATAATCGATCTTGTTTTTTGTGCGGTTTGCCCAATATATTCACCAACTAAATCTGCCCGTTCCGCTTCAATAAATTGTCCTTTCGATAACAATCCCATCTCCAGATACATTTTAGCAAGCTTTCTGGCCACCGTTGTTTTCCCTGTTCCCGGATTCCCTTTAAAAAGCATGTGAAGTACTTGTTTGCTGGCGGAAAGGCCAATTTCTTTTCGTTTCTCACTGATCACGATGGTGGCATATATTTCTTTAATCGTTTTTTTTAGACGTTCCATTCCAATGAAGGATGAGAATTCCTGATCAATATGCGCGAATGGGCCATTATTCAGTTGGTCTTTATTCTGCCGCTCTGCTTTCTTATCATGAAAAACAATATTGATTTGCCCATTTTTATTGCGTACCATTTGCGTTTCCACTTCATCACCCCTTCGTCACGATAGTATACGTACGATAAGATGGAGGTGTGACAAACGCCTATGTAGAGGATGGAATTTGAAGGTAATGGATAAAGTGAAACTTCATTTAGTGGGGTGCTCTTCCCCCATTAATTAAGGAATTTATGGGCTGTTAATGCATGATAAAAATAAGCGGATACCAGTAACAAGTATCCGCTTATTTCGCTTATTCTTTTTCGAGATTTACATTTTTAACTGGGGCAAATGTGGAAATCGCATGTTTGAAAATCAGCTGTTGTTTACCATCTGTTTCAAATAAAACGGTAAAGTTGTCAAAAGCCTTTACGACTCCCCTGAGTTGAAATCCGTTGGTTAAAAATATCGTAACCGAAATGTGTTCCTTTCTAAGCTGGTTCAAGTAATTATCTTGAATGTTTACGGATTGTGCCATCCCATTTTCCTCCTCTTTATCTGTATATATTCTTATTCTATATTTCTTCCAAAAATCCTGCTAAATCAGCTAAAATAGTGTGAAATTTTTGATCAATCGTGTCGGGTTGAACGGTATACCAGTGTACATCAACCTTATTTTTAAACCATGTAAATTGCCGTTTCGCAAATCGCCGGGAATTACGCTTGACATGCGAAATCGCATCTTCAAGTGATTGTTCCCCTTTTAGATAGGGAATAAACTCTTTGTAGCCGATCCCCCTCATCGATTGTTCATTTTCCAGTCCTTGTTGGTACAAGTTCGCCACCTCATCCAACAATCCCTGCGCCATCATCTGATCCACCCGCTGATTAATTCGTTCGTATAATTGTTTTCGATCCATCTCCAATCCAATAAAAAGTGGATTGTACGGCGATTCACCCTGCCCCTGTTTATTTCCTGACATGGTTTTGCCAGTTGTTTCATAGATTTCAATCGCTCGAATCAATCGGCGATGGTTATTAGGATGGATCTTTGCTGCCTGATTCGGGTCAATCTTTTGTAAATACATATATAACTGATCCGGTCCATCACGTTGGATCATTTCTTCCAGTTGCTTTGTACGGGCGGGATCACGCCGCTGCTCGGAGAATTGATAATTAAACAAGGCCGCCTGGATATACAGTCCACTGCCACCCGCTAAAATTGGCAGGTGACCATGTGCCGCAATTTGTTGGATGTAATGCTGGACGTGATCCCGGTAGTCTGCTACTGAAAAAGGTTCGTCGGGTTTTTTAATGTCAAGCATATAATGCGGGATTCCCTGCATTTCTTCCTTGGTTATTTTGGCAGTACCAATGTCCAATCCCTGATAAACCTGCATGGAATCACCGCTGATTACTTCACCATGAAAAGCTTTGGCAATTTCAATGCTAAGCCTGGTTTTTCCAACCGCTGTCGGCCCAACCACTGCAATAATGTTTTGTTTCATTCCTACTCCCCTGTTATTCATTCGTATGCTTCATAAGCTCTGAGCATCCATACATATTTCTCTAATGTTTTTTGCAATCCAATAAGCAAATCACTTGTTGGTTCGTCTTTGAGTTCCTTAGCAAGTGATAAGCCGGTTTCTTTTATTTCATGAATCATTTGTTCATAATCCTGACGTAACTGCACCATGATCTCATTTTCCTTATCGTCAGCAGTAGCCTCTGCTAAAGTTGTTTCCTTTAGATATTTACTCATCGTTGCCAGTGGTTTACCTTCAATCATTAAAATACGCTCGGCAATTTCATCAAGATCATCGGCCACGGTCTGATACATTTCTTCAAATTGCCGATGTAATTCAAAAAAGTGTCTGCCTTGTACAAACCAGTGGTACCGATGCAATTTCACATACATCAAGAAATAATTGGACAACAACTGATTCAAAAAATTAACCAAACGTTGATTTTCCATATATACACCCCATGTTGTTACGACCATAACGCAATAACTCAGTCTTTTTTCCTAGCCTTGACGGATGCATCCATATTTATACTACCCTACATCACTCTCTTAAACATTTTTTCCAATTCATACGTGGAAAAATGAATAATAATAGGCCGGCCATGTGGACATGTAAATGGATCAGTTGTTGAGCGTAAATCTTCCAATAACCGAAACATATCGTCATGATTAAGGTGATGATTTGCTTTAATCGATCGTTTACAGGACATGAGAGTAGCAGCATCTTCTCTAATCGCCTCAATGTTGATTTTCTCTTCTTCCATGATCTGGTCAATCATTTCTCTGATGACTTCCTCTTCAAACCCTTTTGGGAACCATGTGGGATGAGAGCGGATGATATACGACTGCCCGCCAAATGGTTCGAGAAACAAACCAACTCGTTCCAATTCATCCCGATAGTTCTCAATAAAAATGGCTTCCTGTTTGGAAAAATCAAAGGTCAACGGGATTAATAATTCCTGTAACTCGTTTGTTGTTTTTCCCAGCTTTTGTTTGAAGAATTCATATTTGATCCGTTCCTGGGCGGCATGCTGATCAATCATATAGAAACCTTTTTCGTTTTGTGCCAAAATATATGTTCCTTGTAATTGACCGATTGGGTACATGGTTGGTACACGGTCTCTACCGGTCTTAAGTGGCTCCTGATATACTTCCTCTATATAATCATCTGGAATTTCTTCGCTAATAGAAGGCGTATCTCCAGGTATCGTTGTTTCTATAGGTGGTTCAGTATTATCATTCAAATCAATGGGTCCCGTATCATTGGTAAACCATACTTTTTTTTCGTTTACTTGTTGTTCTGTCCGCCCATCCGATATGTACATTTGATCGGCTTGCTGTTCTGTCTGTTCAGGCGAGACAGTATTCGGCTGGGTAACATGATCAAATTGTAGTGTATGCTGCACAGATTCTGGCTGTCTTTTTTCTTTATATTCCATTTCCGGGATTAATGTTGTTTGCCGAAATTTGGAACGGATAGTTTCTTCAATCGCTTGAAACAATTCTTTATCTTTGCTGAAACGAACTTCCAATTTTGTCGGATGGACATTGACATCGACCAAAATCGGATCCATGTCGATATTTATTATAGCAATCGGCTGCCGGCCAATTGGCAGTAACGTATGATAGCCATTAACGATTGCCTTGGCTAATGGAATACTTTTAATATACCGTCCGTTGATGATCGTAGAAATATAGTTTCTTGATGCCCGGGTGATTTCCGGTTTGGCAATAAAACCTTCAATCTGGAAATCAAGGGTTTTATGCTTAATTGGCAGCATTTTCTTTGCTACACTCATACCGTATACTTGGGCAATAACTTGCAGCATGTCCCCATTCCCGGTCGTTTTAAACAGTTGTTTGCCATTATGGGTCGCTTCAAAACGTATGGATGGATGGGATAATGCCAACCGGTTTAATAAATCGGTAATATGGCCAAGCTCCGTGTGAATCGTCTTCATATATTTTAACCGGGCTGGTGTATTAAAGAATAAATCTTCCACGGTAATTTCCGAACCTTTGCGGGCATCGCTTTTTTCTTTGTGTGTTTCTTTACCACCTTCCAGTTTCAGTAAAGTACCAGCATGGTCTCCTTGGGAGGTTTTCACCGTTAAACGACTGACCGCTGCAATACTCGCCAATGCCTCGCCTCTAAAACCAAGTGTCTTTACATGAAATAAATCTGTTTCATTCTTTATTTTACTAGTCGCATGTCGTAAAAATGCCCGTTCACAATCTTCCTCCTGCATTCCGTCTCCATTGTCCGTAATCTTAATTTGTTGTAATCCTGCGTCAAGAATATCGATTTTAATCCAGTTGCTATTGGCATCGATGCTGTTTTCCACCAATTCCTTGACAACTGAAGCCGGACGTTCCACTACTTCACCAGCCGCGATCTTATTGGCAAGTGTATCAGGCATTTGTACGATACTCATAAACTACCATCCTTTCCACTGCTAACCATTCTTCCGTGATTTTGCAAGTTTTTGCAATCGGTATAAAGCATTCATAGCATCCATTGGTGTCATATCAAATATATCAAGTGCAATCAGTTCTTGTACAACTTTTGACTCGGATTTTGTCTGTCTATGATTATCAGTGTTTTTAGCCGCTTCCTCGGGAAAAAACGATAATTGCTGTGGATCATTTCGTGTCTGCTTTTGCTCAGTTGGTTGATTATTTTCCAAATCATGCAATATTGCACTGGCACGGGTAATTAAATCATCTGGCAACGCGGCCAATTTGGCAACTTGGATCCCGTAGCTTTTGTCAGCGGCACCTTCCTGGATCTGGTGCAGAAATACGACATTCCCCTCATCTTCTTCCGCCCGCACATGAATATTTTTTAATTTATCCAATGACTCAGCCAATGTCGTTAGTTCATGGTAATGGGTAGAAAACAGTGTTTTGGCATGGATGTGATCATGAATATATTCAACAATCGCCTGGGCCAGTGCCATACCATCATATGTGCTTGTCCCTCGCCCAATTTCGTCAAACAGGATTAAACTGGAGTTCGTTGCATTCGCTATCGCATGATTCGCCTCAAGCATTTCCACCATAAAGGTACTCTGACCAGAAACTAAATCATCTGCAGCCCCAATCCTGGTAAAAATTTGATCAAAGATGATTAAATCCGCTTCCTCACAAGGAACAAAGCAACCAATCTGTCCCATAATAACAGTTAAGGCCAATTGTCGCATATACGTGCTTTTACCAGACATGTTTGGCCCGGTAATTAAGAGTACCTCCGTTTGTGGATCAAGTGTAATGTCATTAGGAACAAAAGAGCCATCGTTCATCACCTGCTCGATAACGGGATGACGCCCGTTTTTAACGGACAGCGTATCCTTGACAAAATTTGGCCGTTTATAATTATTTGCTTCACTAACAGTGGCAAAACCTTGCAGGACATCAATCTGGCTGATCACTTCCGCAATGTTTTGCAAGAGTGGAATTTGTTCTTTTAGTTGATCGCGAATTTCAATGAATAACTGATATTCCAGTTCCACACTTTTTTCTTCTGCTTCCATAATCAGTTGTTCTTTTTCCTTTAATTCAGGTGTAACATAACGTTCAGCATTGGTTAACGTTTGTTTGCGCTCATATCGACCTTCTGGCAGCAAATGCAAATTGGCCTTGGTTACCTCAATATAATACCCGAATACCCGGTTATAGCCGATTTTTAACGACTTGATGTTGGTTTCTTGCTTCTCTTTTTGTTCCAATGCGGCAATCCATTGTTTCCCGTTTTGTGATGCATCCCGATAATTATCCAATGTCTCATGATAGCCATCTTTGATAATCGAACCTTCCTTAATAGAAACCGGCGGCTCATCTACCAAACTCTTCTCTAAAAGATTAACAATTTCTTCCGGCCAGGCGATCATCTCACTTAGCTGCTGAATGCGTTCCTCGGAAAATTGCTGTAACGTTGCTTTTAGTTCTGGTATTTTGGCAAGGGATTGTTTCAATTGAACAAGATCCCGGGCATTGACATTACCAAATGCAATTCGGCCGGCCAGCCGTTCCAAATCATACACAGATTTCAGGGTTTCCCTTAATGTATCACGTTCCATGAACCCTTGATAAAAACCGTCGACGATCGCTAATCGTTCTTCAATGAGCTTACGATTCATTAGCGGACGTTCTAGCCATTTTTTTAAAAGCCGGGCACCCATCGCCGTTACTGTCTTATCAAGTACCCATAGCAAACTTCCATGCTTTTTCTTCTTCAACATAGTCTCCGTTAGTTCCAGATTGCGTTTCGAATACATATCCAGTGTTAGATAATCTTGTAATTCAATCCGTTTTGCCGGTTGCAGGTGATCCAGCGAGCGTTTTTGCGTATCCTGAATATAGTTTAATAGCCTGCTAAATGCCGCAATGAAGCGCTCATCATCCAGCTCCTCACATAAATCACGAAATTCGCCATTAAATGTTGTTTCATCTTGATAGGACAGGGTTACATTCAATTTTATCCGTAATGCTTCCTGCCAGTTTTCCGGTAATTTGGAGGAAATGACTATTTCGCTGATTGGCTGGTTATACAATTCATGGATAACCGCATCCCAACCATCGGTGATCATTATAATCCGATTTTCGCCGGTAGATAGATCATTATAAGCAATGACAAAGCTGCCATCGGAAAAATGGGAAAGACTAGCAATATAATTATTCTCTCCCTCGTTTAACATATTGGTTTCCATTACTGTCCCAGGGGTAATCAACTGAACAACTTCCCGCTTCACAACCCCTTTTGCTGTCTTCGGATCCTCGACCTGTTCGCATATCGCAACCTTATAGCCTTTATCGATTAAATTCTTAATATAACTATCCGATGAATGATACGGAACACCACACATTGGAATCGGTTCTTTTTGGCCGGCATCCCGCTTCGTCAAGGTGATTTCCAGTTCACGTGCAGCTTTAATCGCATCATCAAAAAACATTTCGTAAAAATCGCCTAGACGAAAAAATAAAAAAGCATCCTTATGTGCTTGCTTAATTTGTAAATATTGTTCCATCATTGGTGTATATTTTGCCATGATAATCCTCCAAAAACGATATATCTTGTTATATTATAGCATATTTAAAAAGAATCCAGCGACACATACTCAGGAAATTAAATGCTGGGTATGACCCACGCTCATAGGTGGAGGCATTACCCGTTATTAAATGGTAAAAAAATTTACGAGAGAATTACTCCCTCGTAAATTCGTTAATCTTTTGAACTGTTGCCACTTTCGTTTAAAAACTCTGGATTTACGTCACTTAATTCTTCATCAGTGATTTCATAGTCATCCCAATCCTCATCATCATCGTCATTGTCACAGCCTTTTGGATCTACACGAACACATATCTTCGTGTCGCCAATGACCTGCACAACAAATTCCCGCTCAATTTCAACCACAATTTTGTGACCTTGATTAGCAATCTTGCATTCCAGGCAATTTGGCTGTTGGATTACTTTACAAATTACATCGTATTCATCACTCAGGCAATTATCATCTTTGATTGACAATGGAATGTAATCGCAATAGGTTACCCGTTCCGTAACGACTTCTGTTTTCGTATTGTCGTTGTACGAATACCAAATATTAATATCGTAGCTGCCATTTACCTCTACCATATCTTCTGATTTTTTCTTGGCATTATATAAATGGTTGATAACCCAGCAACCCAGAATACTTGACGGTCTATGTGACGGGGTGACGGAATGTGTTGCCTGGGTGAATTTGCGTCCCTTTCCACAAACGGCTCTGGTAATGATTTCCCTGTAATCTTGTTCAAGAAAACTCATGATTACGTTTACCTCCTCTTTTTTCATAGTCATTTTATGCAAGACAAATACCTAAAGTGCATAGCTTCATGCAGCCCAGGAAAAGTACCTTGCAATAGCCTACGAAAAATAAAGGAAAGTGTTACGAAAATATAAAGTGAAACTTCATTTAGTGGGGGTTTCCTTTCCTCCCCCACTAATGTTAGTTGAACAGAATCAGGAATTTACGGGCTGTTTATCCCCCACCTTCTGAGTTTTAAGTTACTCTCACTTATGGAGGTTGGGGTATTACAGCCCGTTAATGCGTGATAAAAGACAGACCTATATGCGGTCTGTCTTTTGTGTTCCGGCACACGCTGGTGTGCATCCTTTTTTAATGATTGCAAGCCGGACTGTTTCTGACTTTTGAACCCGTTTCTCCTGACAATAGGTCCCCTCCAGTCGACTCAATAACTTCATTGGTTACTTCACGGGCAATTGTGCCGGTTACGAGTTGTAGTACATCATTTACAACAATTTGCGTTTCTTTGAATTCCTGAACAACTGGAATAGCATCAATTTCCTGCTGCAATCGGTCAATTTCGGCTTCAACCTTTTTCAACGCCTCTTTCTTTTCGTAGGCTTGAAAATTAACCGCTTGTTTTTGCAATGCTTTAATTCGTGTAATTAACTGCTGTACTTTTTGATTCTCGTTTATCTTCGCCTCAACTTGTTTAAAACGATCAATTTCTTCTGTACTGGCCAGCATGTTTGCCAGTTTTTTTGCCTGATCCAATACTTGTGAACGTGTATATTCCGCCATTTATTTCACCTCGACCGTATTTTCTGCCATCACGCCATCCAATGACCATGTCTTTGCTTCGGTTATTTTCACATCAACAATACTGCCAATTGCCGACTTTGGTCCTTTAAAATTAACCAGTTTATTTTTTTCTGTATATCCGGCAAGTACATCAGGGTCTTTCTTACTTTCCCCTTCCACCAGCACTTTCACTGTTTTTCCGGCATACTTTTTCATTGCTTCCGCCGACTGTTTGTTTACCAGTTCATTCAAACGATACAGGCGTTGTTTTTTGACTTCTTCCGTTACATCGTCTTTTTTTCGTGCTGCCGGTGTACCTTCCCGCGGTGAATAAATAAATGTATAGGCGGACTCAAACCCGACTTCTTCTACAAGTGACATCGTTTCTTCAAATTGTTCATCTGTTTCATTCGGAAATCCAACAATAATATCCGTTGTCAGCGTAGCATTTGGCATTGCCTGGCGAATTTTGCGCACCAGTTCCAAATATTCTTCCCGGGTATACTTACGATTCATTTTTTTCAATATCTGACTGCTTCCAGATTGGACTGGCAAATGAATATGATCAAGCAAATTACCTCCCTTTGCCAGTACCTCAATCAGCCGGTCATCGAAATCACGCGGATGGGAAGTGGTGAATCGAACCCTCGGAATATCAATCTTATGAATGTCATCCATCAGATCACCAAGGCCATAAGTAATATCGGTGAAATCTTTTCCATAAGCATTCACATTTTGTCCAAGCAGTGTTACTTCCTGATAGCCTTGTGCTGCAAGATGCCGGATCTCCTGAATAATATCTTCCGGTCGGCGACTTCGTTCTTTCCCGCGCGTCATCGGTACAATACAATACGTACAAAACTTATCACAGCCATACATTATGTTTACCCATGCTTTTATTTTACCTTTTCGTGCTTTTGGCAGATTTTCAATAATGTCGCCTTCCTTGGACCACACTTCAACAACCTTTTCCTTACCAAACATGGCTTCTTTCAATAACTGTGGTAATCGGTGGATATTATGAGTACCAAAAATAAGATCCACTTGCGGATGTTTCTTCATGATCCGGTTGACAACTGATTCTTCCTGGGACATACAACCACAAACACCCAGAATTAAATCGGGTTTCTCCAGTTTCAATGGTTTCAGATGACCAATTTCGCCAAACACTTTATTTTCGGCGTTTTCACGAATCGCACATGTATTCAATAAAATGATGTCGGCTTCATTGGTGTCTGATGTGGATTCATACCCCATATCCGTTAAAATACCTGCTATCACTTCTGTATCGTGCTCATTCATTTGACAGCCATATGTACGAATAAGAAACTTTTTGCCCTCTCCAATATTTTCCATATCCTCAGGAATCGAAAAATCGTAATGTACGGTTACTTCATCACGTCCGCGTTTTCTGGCTTTATTCAAATTTGGTGGTTCATAGGTTGTTTCAAAGTATTTTGCGAAATCGGCGCTCGTTTTTTCACTAAGCGGTTTATCCTGTCCGGATTTTCTGTCCGCAGTATTCACCTGCTTGATTTGCGATTGTTCTTTTCGCTGTTGTTCGTTCATAACGATGCTCCTTTTAAACTAAAAGTTGATTCTAAACTTGTGCATTCATTATTACAGTATAATACCTATATCCACATTAAACAACATAAGCAGATAAACCGCAAATGAAAACTTTCCATTCGTTTTGGTGTCTTTGTATTTCTCCATAAAAATAGTGTTACGCAGTTTGTTACGTAACACTTATCGTCATCCATAAATTACAAAAATAAAACCGTATTATTATCTGGGCTCAACAATTAACTTGATCGCTGTACGTTCCTCGTTATCAATCATAATATCGGTAAAGGCTGGAATGCAAATCAGATCAACTCCACTGGGTGCTACAAACCCTCTGGCTATTGCTACCGCTTTCACAGCTTGATTTAATGCTCCCGCCCCGATTGCCTGAATCTCTGCTGAACCACGTTCTCGTAAAACATTCGCGAGTGCACCTGCTACTGAATTTGGACTTGATTTGGCTGACACTTTTAATATTTCCATTACTAGTACCTCCTTCATTTACTAATGTCGTCCTATTGTAACTATATTCCCGGAGTTGATAGCTTATTACCTTTATTATGCAGGAATGATTCAAATAATTCAAATATTAACCGAAGAACGGATGATCATCATTAATCAAAATTCGCTCTACACGGGATGCTTGGCCTGTTTTCTCGTCAATGGTCGTAATGACACCATTTAACTGTGTTCTTCCCTTTTTATCCACTTCGAAACGTATTGGCAAGCTGGTTAAAAATTTCTTCAACACTGCCTCTTTATCCGTGCCCAGTATCGCATCATAAGGTCCTGTCATACCTGCATCTGTAATGTATGCGGTTCCCTGCGGCAGAATACGCTCATCTGCTGTTTGCGTATGTGTATGGGTACCAACAATCGCACTAACCCGCCCATCCACATACCAGCCCATTGCTTGTTTTTCACTGGTAGCTTCAGCATGGAAGTCCAGAAAAATGAGATTTGTCTGTTGTTTAGCTTCAGCAATTAATTGATCCACTTTTCGAAACGGATCATCCAAAGCTGGTAGAAAGGTTCGCCCTTGCAGATTAAGCACTGCAACCTTAATCCCGTTTAAATGATAATACACGATCCCTTTTCCAGGTGTTCCCTCAGGAAAGTTGGCTGGGCGGATCATATATCTGGCATCATCGATAAATGCAAAAATATCTTTTTTATCCCATGTATGATTGCCCATCGTAATTACCTGGGCACCCCATTCCAAAAATTGCTTATAAATTTTTTCAGTAATTCCTTTTCCGGATGCAGCATTCTCACCATTGACAATAATCATGTGGGGACGGTACTTTTCTTTCAACTTGGGTAAATATTCCTGTACCATATCACGTCCTGGTGATCCAACAACATCACCAATAAACAAAATTTTCATTCTTCCTACTCATCCTATCCAATATTATATTATAAGTGTTTCATAATAAAAATGTACTTGTCAAAATTTAGACCCTGAAAATACAATAAAAGCGGTCAGATCGACCGCTTTTATATAAAATCCTATTTTGCATATTCCACTGCCCTTGTTTCCCGTATCACGGTCACTTTAATGTGTCCCGGATAGTCAAGTTCACCCTCAATTTGTTTCCGGATCTCCCGGGCAATCCGTACCGACTCAATATCGTCAACTTCATCCGGTTTTACGATAATACGAATTTCTCTTCCCGCCTGGATAGCAAATGATTTTTCTACTCCAGTGAAGGATTCAGAAATCTCTTCCAGTTTTTCCAAACGTTTAATATAATTTTCGAGTGTCTCGCTTCGGGCGCCTGGACGTGCAGCAGATAGTGCATCGGCTGCCGCCACAAGTACAGCAATGATTGATGTCGGTTCTTCATCACCGTGATGGGAAGCAATGGAATTGATCACCACGTCATGTTCTTTATACTTGATGGCCAGTTCTTTGCCAATTTCCACATGGCTGCCTTCTACTTCATGATCGATTGCTTTACCAATATCATGAAGTAATCCGGCCCGTCTTGCCAGTGTTTCATCTTCTCCTAGCTCAGCGGCTAACAGCCCAGTTAAATATGCCACTTCTGTGGAATGCTTTAACACATTTTGACCATAACTTGTACGGTATTTTAGACGACCAAGTATTTTTACCAAATCCGGATGCAGGCCATGCACCCCGACCTCAAATGTTGTTTCCTCACCAACTTCTCGTATATATTCATCAACTTCGCGTCTGGCTTTGTCCACCATTTCTTCAATTCTGGCTGGATGGATTCTGCCATCCTGTACGAGTTTCTCCAATGCCATACGAGCGGTTTCTCTCCGAATTGGATCGAACCCTGATAAAATAACTGCTTCTGGAGTATCATCGATGATTAAATCGATCCCTGTCAATGTTTCTAACGTACGTATATTTCGGCCTTCACGTCCGATGATACGGCCTTTCATTTCATCATTGGGAAGGTTTACAACAGATACAGTGGTTTCAGCAACGTGGTCTGCAGCACAACGTTGTAACGCAAGGGAAAGAATACTTTTTGCTTTTTTATCAGCTTCTTCTTTCGCACGATTTTCCGCTTCTTTTACCATTAAAGCTGTTTCGTGTGATACCTCTTGTTCAATCCGCTCTAAAATAACCTGCCTTGCCTGGTCGGTAGTGTATCCTGAAATGCGTTCAAGCTCCGTTTGCTGCTCATGAATCATAGCTTCCACTTTGCTTTCCATTTCTTCAATTTGTTGTTGTTTTTCGGTAAGCGATTGTTCCTTCTTCTCTAACAAGAGTTCTCGCTTGTCCAGTGTTTCACTCTTTCTGTCCAGATTTTCTTCTTTTTGTGTCAGACGGTTTTCCTGCTTTTGTATTTCGTTTCTTCTTTCTCTTAACTCATCCTCTGTCTGCTGACGAAGTTTATGATTTTCATCCTTCGCCTCAAGAAGTGCTTCTTTCTTGGCGGCATCCGCATTTCGGTGTGCTTCATCAACGATTTGATTAGCCAGATTTTCCGCACTGGAAATTTTGGCTTCAGCAATCGATTTACGAATCCAATAACCAACAATACCAAAGATTAGGGCAAGCAAAATGGAGATGATAATGTAAGTGATGTCCATAATTTCACCTCCCCTTGCTATAAAGTTGTACTAGAGGATGTTCAAAAATCCTGGTAAAAATAACGCTTCGAGATAGGGGAAACCTCGACTAAGTGCTGACGTCCTGTGGAAAATCGGAATTGCAACAGGGCGCCTGAGACGTTAGCCGGCCTCGACTTTTTTATCCTCTTTTTGAACACGCTCTACTATTCATTATTGTCGGCATGTACCATGTTCAATAAATAAATAACAGAAATTGTATAATATAAGATATAAAATTATACATACTAATTTTAAGCGTCATAACAGCCTATGTCAAGGAAACGTCACAATATATTTGGTATGGTAAAAATGGGGCTGCAAAAAACAAGCCCCTTGCCACTAAAATGGACAAAGGACTTATTTGATCATACCTATATTCCCTCAAGCAAACTTTAGATTGACATTAAACATCCAATGTGCCTTGCTCTTGTTCAGCATCAGCAGATTCTTCATCTATTTCGTCCAAATGATAGTGTTCCCGGATCGCATGATGAATCTCTGCAGCCATATCTTCGTTTTCGTTTAAAAATTGCTTGGCATTTTCTCGTCCCTGACCAAGACGTTCCTCATTATACGAATACCATGCACCACTCTTTTTGACGATATCCAAATCGGAACCAATATCTAGGATTTCACCTTCTTTGGAAATTCCTTCGCCATACATGATATCTACTTCCGCCTGTTTAAACGGTGGTGCCACCTTATTTTTAACTACTTTGATTCTGGCTTTATTACCTACCATATCATTACCTTGCTTCAGCGTTTCGGCACGGCGGACTTCCAATCGTACAGATGAATAAAACTTTAATGCGCGGCCACCGGGAGTTGTCTCCGGATTACCGAACATCACGCCAACTTTTTCGCGTATTTGGTTAATAAAGATTGCTGTTGATTTTGACTTATTAATTGCACCGGATAACTTTCTCAGTGCTTGTGACATAAGCCGTGCCTGCAAACCAACATGGGAATCTCCCATTTCGCCTTCGATTTCAGCTTTCGGAACTAAAGCGGCAACCGAATCTATTACAAGTATGTCTACTGCACCACTTCTTACCAGTGCTTCGGCAATCTCCAGCGCCTGTTCACCAGTGTCTGGCTGGGATAGCAGCAGCTCATCAATGTCAACGCCTAAGGCACGGGCATAGGTAGGATCGAGTGCATGTTCCGCGTCTATAAACGCTGCTTGTCCGCCTTTTTTCTGTGCCTCAGCGATTGCATGAAGTGCTACAGTTGTCTTCCCTGATGATTCCGGCCCGTAAATTTCGACTACCCGTCCACGTGGGTAACCGCCAATCCCTAATGCTACGTCCAATGCAAGTGAACCGCTTGGAATGGTTTCAATCTTTCGTATCGGTTCTTCACCCAGCTTCATAATCGAGCCTTTTCCAAATTGCTTTTCGATTTGACGTAATGCCATATCTAAAGCTTGTTTTCTATCGCTCAATGGTCGTACCTCCCCTTAAAATCAACTATATCTATCATAACTTGTTTTTCGGGTTTTGCCAACAAAAAAGTCGAATAAACGTTCTTGTGTTTTATCCGACTTTTTTGCACGAAAAACATATTTTAATGTAACAGTTGGCTTAAAAATAAGATTTTCACCCTATCTAATGCCTTCATTTTACTATTTTAGATAGTGAAAAAGAAGTTCATAGCCTTTGATAACTGATTTTTTTCTTACTGCTTGACGATTACCAGCAAAAGTGTATTTTTTTACCTGTCGATATCCATCACGGTTAATCAATGCAATATAAACGGTACCAGCCTCTTTCCCTTCAATTGTATCGGGTCCGGCAACCCCGGTGAAACTGATACCAACCGTTGCATCCAATTGATTGCTGGCATTCAAAGCCATTTCCAAGGCACATTCCTCACTGACTGTCCCTTTTTCCTGAATGGTATGATGAGAAACGTGCAATACTTTTTCTTTCACTTGCGTATCATAACAGACGATACCACCGGCAAAAGCGGCAGATGCCCCTTCTACTGCAACAAGCTGGTCAGAAAATTTGCCGCCAGTCAAGCTTTCGGCTGCTGCCAGTGTCCATCCTTTTTGCTTAAGCCGTTGAAACACATTACCTTCCAATGTGTCGTCATCCACACCATAACAATACGTACCAACTTTTTGCATGATCTGTTTTTTGGTTTCTTCGATTAAACGTGCTGCCGATTTAGTTGTGTCTGCTTTAGCTGTAATCCTTATGGAAACACCGGGGTCTTGGGCTAACGGCGCAATGGTTGGATTTGTCTGCTGTTCAATAATTGTTTTTAGCTCATGCTCCAACTGAGATTCACCAATCCCGATAAACCGCAGCATAATGGATTGAATAACCGTACGTTCTCCTGTCTGCTTTAAAATAGCCGGGAGCACATGATCCGTTATCATAGGTTTCATTTCCCTTGGGACACCTGGTGTGAATACCCACATCTTGCCTTCATGGGAAACGATCATTCCTGGTGCCATCCCGACACGATTTGGAATCACTTCCGCTCCGGCAAAAACGCGTGCCTGTTTTGTATTATTCGGTGTCATACTGCTATGTTGTTTTTGAAAAAAAGCGGTAATCTTATCCATTGATGGTTTATGTTCCACCATTTCCAAATGTGTCAGGCTTTGAAATGCTTCTCTTGTTAAATCATCATCTGTTGGCCCCAAACCGCCCGTCACAATGATGACATCCGAGCGGCTTTGTGCCTGGGCAAATTGCGCCCGTACACGGTCAAGATTATCACCAACAACCGAATGATGATAAATATCCATTCCCGCCAGTGCCAACTGCTGGGAAATCCATTGTGCATTTGTATTGGCAATCTGACCAAGTAATAATTCTGTTCCAACTGCAATAATTTCTGATTTGATCTGTTTACTCATTTCGAATCCCTCATTACATTCCAATTTTTAGCAAAATAATCATATCCTGAAAGAATCGTAAAGAATAATGCTACATATAACATCACCATATCAAATGGGAAGTTGACAAATGCAAATGGGAAATTATGCAGGAGCAATAGAATAATGGCCACAAGTTGGGTAACTGTTTTTAATTTACCAAGCTTACTTGCCGCAAGCACAATCCCTTCGCCTGCTGCCACCAGTCGTAATCCCGTTACCGCAAACTCCCTGCTGATAATAATAATGACCACCCATGCAGGGGCAAGATCCATTTCCACCAATAAAATAAGTGCTGCCGATACCAACAATTTATCCGCTAATGGATCAAGAAACTTTCCTAAATTAGTAACCAAATGATGCTTCCTTGCATAATTTCCATCAATCCAGTCAGTTGTCGATGCAACAATAAATAACAATGCCGCAACAAAATCCACAACCGGTAAAACCGTCTCACCCATTTGCCATTCACCCCAATGGAATGGGACACTAAGCAAGATGATAAAAATCGGAATCAGACAAATCCGGGAAAGGGTAATTCGATTGGGTATATTCATGATTATGTTCGCCTCCTATGTATGAATCGACCGTTGCTTGTAAAGACCCTTCCGCTTTGATTGAAGGGAAGGGTTAACAAATCACGGGATGGATGCGGTCTTTAGTTCGATACGTATCATAGACCGCATCTCCAATTATTCCGAATCCGGGTTTAAATCAATCCATATTTTTTGATGGACATATTGCTCCGGATCAACCGGATATTCCAATTCTGTGCCATTTACAGTAATTGTAAGCGCAGGCGCATTGCCAACATTCAAGTGGATCCGGCCATCATCTGAGACATCAAATTCCTGTGGTGAATTGTCCGCTGACAGTTCTTGTTCAAAATATGATTCCCCATCACTATTTTGCACACCCAAATAGGTCGCCTCATCCGCTTTCAACTGTATTTTGACTTTGTCGTCCGCGTTTTCCAGTTTCATAGTCGATTCAGGGCTTGCACCTGTCCCTTTTTCCACTACGGTCAGCTTCGGCTCATCAGTATCGCTTTTTTCCTTCTTGTCGGCATTATCTTGATCTTCATCGGAATCATCGTCCGCATCATCTGTTTCTTTGTTTCCCTCGTCATTGTCATCGGAATTGAAGGTTATTTCATTATCGTCCGGACTATCAACTGGTTCACCGCTGCCCCCTGCAGTTGCTTCTTTATAAAAATACCAGGCTGCAAACACAATACCTACGACTAATACAATAACAATAATCGTTGGTAAAAAGGATAAAAATGTTGGACTTTTTGTTGCTGCGTTTTCTCTTCTTGAACGTTGAATCCGCGTATACTGTACGTTGTCATCTTCCTCCGTTTGCGGAATCTCCTCTTGAAATTCATCTAATAGTTCATTGGGATCCAACCCCACAGCGGCAGCATATTCTTTGATAAATGCCCGTGCATAAAATTTACCTGGAAGTATATCAAATTTCCCTTCCTCAATGGCCGTTAAATACCGCTTTTGGATCTTCGTTGTTTCTTGTATACTTTCCAATGATAAATTCTTCCCGATTCTCGCCTCTCTTAATCTTTCGCCTATTTCCATACATAACACCATCCATTTTAAAAATCAAACATAGAAAAACCATTCCCCTGACCAAATTGCTTATTTTCCACCGGGTCATATGTAATTTCCTCATCATGATTGCTGCGCAGTTCAATGATGTAATCAAAATCATCAAGTTCATATTCAGTCGATTGAATAAAAATATCTGGATGTTCCACAACCTTGACAGCGGGGATCCGCATAATTTCCCGGATTAATTGCCAGTGTTTTTCATTGGCTCTTCTCGTTGAAACAATACCATCAATAATATATAAATGATCACTGCCATATTCATCTTGGATTAATTGATTCCGGATGGTTTGCTTAAGTAATGTACTTGAAACAAATAACCAGCGTTTATTCGCACAAACGCTTGCCGCAACTACTGACTCAGTCTTTCCAACACGTGGCATTCCCCGGATTCCAATTAATTTATGGCCTTCTTTTTTATATAATTCAGCCATAAAATCGACCAATAAGCCTAATTCATTTCGAACAAATCGAAATGTTTTACGGTCATCGATATCACTGTGAATATATCGGCCATGTCTTACCGCCAACTTATCACGTAACTTAGGTTTCCTCAATTTCGTTAAATTTATGGTATCCATTGTTTGTAAAATTGTTTTTAAACGGGTTATTTCTTCATCACTTTCTGATAGAAGCAGCATTCCGCGCCGGGAATTTTCCACACCATTTATCGAGACAATGTTAATCGATAGCATTCCCAATAAAGAGGAGATGTCTCCCAATAATCCAGGGCGGTTGTCTTGAATTTCATACTCAAAATACCATTCTTTTTTTTCCATAGTCTGCTCCTTTGTTACAAAACTGTAAAGCACATTCTACTCTATAATAAATGATTTTTCGCCATCTGAAAAGCAAATTATATAAGATTCATAGATAATTTAGAGGGTTGCTCTTTCCCAGTTGGCTAACGTTGACTCACCTGTATCCTGCAGACGGAAAAAAGAAGCTGAATGACTATTCCTCCAGCTTCTTTTCATGAAACATTTAATGTGAATTTCCTTGTTGTTCAACAAGCTTAACCATTGAGCTGGCAATCGCATGTTGCTCATCTTCGGAAGCGGCGTTCCATAATTCATGTAATACTGCTTCTTCATCATTTTTAGCATCTACGTGATCCGCAAGATAGTCGCCTACTTCATACGCTAAATTATCAATGGTTTCCTGACTCATGCCATTTTGTTTGGCCTGTTGCAAACGATTCGCTAAAAAGTCTTTCCAATTGTCGAAGTTGTTTAAAACGGACATTGGTCCAGCCCTCCTTTTTTTCATATTTAGTATTTAGCATCATCTTTAGTCTATACATGAAAAAAATAAAGAAATGCTGAAAAGCTTACCACCCGCCATTTACTTCGATAATTTCTCCCTGAATATAGGCTGACTTCTCATCAAGCAAAAAACGGACAACATTGGCGATCTCCTCGGGTTTACCTGCCCGGTTAATGGGGATTTGTTCCACAACAGCTTCTTTTTCTTGTTCGGTCAGGGAATTATTCATTTTGGTATCAATAAATCCCGGACTAACAGCATTGACCGAAACACCACTGATGGCAACTTCTTTGGCTAATGCTTTTACAAAACTGTTTTGGGCACCCTTAACTGATGAATACATTACCTCATTACTTGCTCCTGTGCGCCCCCAAATAGACGTAATAAAAATGATCGATCCTGCATGTCTGGCAATCATTTTTGGTAATATGGATTTCGTTATCAGCCATGGTGCCTTTACATGCAAATGCAGCATGTCATCCATCTCAGCAGAACTTGCTTGCTGGAACAATCCATAATAAGCGGTACCACTGGCAAAAATAAGTGCATCAACCGGAAACACCAAATGATCCAAAAGTGTTGTTAGTCCATCAGTGGTGGTAAGATCCGCCTGTACCTCCAGCAATATCTTTTCTGGCAAGACATGATTCCGTAAATGTTCGATTGCCTGTTTATTCTGATTGTAATGGAGCATTAGCTGGCAGCCATCGTCGGCAAGGGTTGTTGCAATCGCCCTCCCGATGGCACCACTCGCTCCGATAATGAGCACATTTTTTTCCATAATAGTTTCCTATGCTCCTGCAATGTTGCATACGGTTAACTGTTCTTGATGAATCCAATTTTGAATAAACTGGTTAACCTCATCCAATGTAAACGATTGGATCGTTGGAATGAGGTCAAATAAATCAGCTCCGACTGTATGGTAATGGATAAATTTATTGGCAACATACTCTAACGAATTCATGCCACGCAATAATTGACCAATTTTTTTCTTTTTCATTCGAGTGAATTCTTCCTCTGTTAAATTCATGTCATTGGTGCTGATTAACAGCTGTTTCACTGTTTCGGCAAATCGTTTTGGATCGTGTGTATTACTGCCAATCAAAGAATAACCAAAATTTTTCTCCAGGCTGGTTTCATAAAAGAAGCTGGAATCGATCAACTTTTCTTCATACAGCTTTTGATAAAATGGGCCGCCTGTTGAAAAGAAATGATCCAAAATCATGCCTTGCAACAGATCTTTTTTTAAAAATGCATCGCCGTTTAATTCGGTTGCGGATTCTTTTATACCAATGGTGCATTTGGGGACGGAAACTGGCATGGTTATGGTATGTTCAGCTGTTGCGACTTCCCGGGGTTCTGCTGGATAATTACGCTCGATTTCATCCATTTTTTGAAAATCCTTTTGTGCCTGATTTTGTTTAATTAATTGCATCATTTTCTCTGGATCAAAATTACCCGCGATAAACAGAGTCATATTCTCAGGATGATAAAATGTGTTATAACATGTATACAAATCATCTTTGGTAATCGCACTAATGGACTCGACTGTACCGGCAATATCGATTTTCACGGCATGTTTTTGAAACATCCCTTTTATTGCACCCATAAATGCCTGCCAATCCGGCTGATCATCATACATTTTAATTTCCTGACCAATAATCCCCTTTTCTTTCTCCACCGACTGTTCGGAAAAATAAGGATCCTGCACAAAATTAAGCAATGTCTCTACATTTGTTTCCACATTTGTAGTAGCGGTAAACAAATACGCCGTTTTCGTAAATGATGTATAGGCATTGGCTGAAGCCCCTTGTTTACCAAAATCAGCAAACACGTCACGATCTTTTTTTTCAAACATTTTATGTTCCAGAAAATGCGCAACCCCTTCTGGAACTGTGATTTCTTCATCTTGCTGAATCGGGACAAAGGTCTGATCAATTGACCCATAGTTGGTTGAAAAAATGGCATATGTTTTGGCCATCTCCGGCTTTGGTAACAAAAATACGGTTAACCCGTTATCAAGTTTTTCTGAATATAAGGTTTCCTTAATATCTTGATAGGTTTGTTTATTCATCGGACTTCCCCCCATTTGTGGTTAATAAGTAAACCGTATCCAATTCAATTTTTTGGGCAACCCGAATAATCTCATCCTTGGTAACCTGCTTAATTCCCTCAATAAGCTGATCAGGTGATAATTCACGCTTACCTGCCACTTGTTGATAGAGCAGCTCAATAATTCCTTGTTGATTATCCATTGTTTCCAGTAATTGGTTCACGATTAATCCTTTGGTTTCTTCGATTTGCTCCTCGGTAAAGTCCCCTTGTTTCATCGCCTGCATTTGCAGTTCAATGATTTCTCTTGCCTGTTCATAATCACCAGGTGCAATCCCGCTAAACACAAACAACAGACCCTTGTGACTTTCAATCCGTGATGATGCATAATAAGCTAAACTGTGTTTCTCCCGTACATTCAGAAATAACTTGGAGTTAGGAAAACCGCCAAACATTCCGTTAAATACCTGAAGTGCAAAATAATCATTGTCACGGTAGGTAATATTCGTCCGGTAACCCAAGTGTAATTTAGCTTGCTGAACATCCTGCTTTTCAACAACCGTACGTGGGTTGCCATGTTCCTTGGCGACATCTGCTGCATCAATGTCATTTCCACGCTGTGCACTCGTAGTGTTACGCTCCATGTATTGCGTCAATTTATCTTTGATAAGCTCGCTATCCACGTCACCTGATACATAAATATCCAGCTGATCATCGGTTAACATCTCCTGATAGTACTGATACAGATTATCAGGGGTGATATTATTGAGATCCTCTTCATATCCGTGTACATGCAAACGATAGATTTCATCTGCACACATTTCATCCACTAACCTCATATTGGCATAACTCATTTTGTCATCAATAAGCGCGTGGATTCTTTGCAGCAATGTTTCCTTCTCCCGGTCGACAATGGATTTATCAAACGACCCATTTGCAGTATGGGGATGAAAAATCACTTCATTTAATAAATCAAGTGCATCTTCCATAACAGCAGACTCACCAGATATAAATTTATCGTTAGCAACCTCCAGCCGGACACTGAGAATATGCTGATTTCCCTTTTTCATACTGTCAATTGATAAAACCGCTCCATATAGTTGATCCAGCTGCTCCTGCAATTTACTTCTTGTTGGATATGTTTTTGTACCTTGTTTTAGGACAAATGGCATGAGCGCACGTTTGGTAATGGTTTGTTTGTTTAAAGGAGCTTTAAATTTCGCCGCAAATGCGATTGTTTTGTATTTTTGATTGGGAATCACATGCAAATGAAATCCATTTTCCCAAAAGACTTGTTCCTTTAATTTATTCATTGATTAACCTCCCATTTATGTACTATCTTATTTATTATCTACATATAGGTTATGCTGTTCTCTTAATTATTATAGGCTATTTATGCCAAAAAACAAAAAACCAACCCATTTGAATTATAAAAAAGCAATATTACTGCAAAAAGTAATATTGCCTTTCCCAAGTTTTTATGAGGATCTTTCCTCGGCGTTTTGCGACACAAGTACCTTTCTCGGTTTGCTTCCTTCATAAGGACCAACAATCCCCCGATCTTCCATTGCATCAATGAGTCTTGCCGCCCGAGTATAACCAATCCTGAAACGCCGCTGCAACATCGATACACTGGCACTCTGCATTTCAGTAATCAGTTGGACCGCGTCATCATACAAGTCATCATCAACTTCAGAAGAAACTTCCGGGTTATCTTCCGGTATCATTTCTTCTTGGTAGGTGGCTTTTTGTTGATCGATACAATGATCCACAACGCGCTCGACTTCCTCGTCGGAAAGAAAAGCCCCCTGCACCCTGGTCGGTTTTGATGCACCGACAGGAACGTACAGCATGTCCCCCCGTCCAAGCAGTTTTTCTGCACCGCCGGTATCCAGAATGGTTCTTGAATCTGTTGCCGAGGAAACACTAAAAGCAATTCGGGATGGAATATTTGCTTTGATCACTCCGGTAATGACATCAACAGACGGCCTTTGCGTAGCGATAATCAAATGAATTCCTGCCGCTCTGGCCATCTGGGCAAGCCGTGTAATAGAATCCTCTACATCATTTGATGCAACCATCATCAGATCGGCCAATTCGTCAACTAAAACAACTATATACGGCAGACTCGGTTGTTGGTCTTCTTCGGCATTAGTTTGATTATATTTATGGATGAACTCGTTATACCCTTCAATATTTCGGGTACCTGTCTCCGAAAATAAATCATACCGCCGTTCCATTTCAGCGACTACTTTTTTCAATGCTTGTGATGCTTTTTTCGGATCGGTCACAACCGGTGCTAATAAGTGTGGTATGCCATTATAGACATTTAATTCCACCTTTTTCGGATCAATCATCATCATTTTAACCTCATGTGGTTTGGCTCGCATTAAAATGGTCGTAATGATCCCGTTCACACAGACACTTTTCCCGCTGCCTGTTGCCCCGGCAATTAACAAATGGGGCATCTTGTTTAATTCCCCAACGACCGCATCACCAGATATATCTCGTCCTAATGCAAATAACAGTTTACTTGACTGCTTCATGGTTGTATCCAAAACCTCACGTAATGACACCATGGCGACCTCCTGATTTGGCACTTCAATTCCTACAGCTGATTTTCCGGGAATTGGTGCTTCAATACGGATATCCTTTGCAGCCAAGGCAAGGGCCAAATCGTCGTGCAAACCAACTATTTTACTAACCTTAACTCCCGCTTCCGGCGATATTTCATATTTGGTTACCGCCGGGCCTACATTTACTTTCGTGATACGGGCCTTGACCCCGAAACTTTGAAAAGTACGTTCCAGTTTTCGTACAGTTGCCTGAATCTGTGATTTTTCCTGTTGCTGTGAATTGTGTGCTGGTTCGGCCAATAAGTTAGGAGATGGTAAGATATATTCATAGTTTTCCACCTCGGTCATTGGCATTGCAGAGAGATCAATATCATCAGCAGAGGATTTGCTGTCCGTTGGTGCAGGTTCGGATATTTGCTCGTGCTGTTCACTCGCTGGATTTGCCGATGGAGTTGCTTCAAATGAATATTGCACATCCGGGAAATCCTGAATAACCGGTTCCTCATTTTTTATCGTGTCTTTATCGGCATCCACTTCATCAAGAATTCGCTGTTCTTCTTTTGCAGCCTGTTTCTGTTCGCGATGATTTCCCCAGCGTTCTTTCAGTTTTTTCCAGCTTGATCCAAGCTTTTTGCTTTGCTTGGAAAAAAAATCGCCCATAGAAAACTCTGTCATAAAAATAATCCCGATCAATATGGAAAATACCGCCACAATCTTGGCTCCAACCGCAGAAAACAGGTAGTAACAAAAGGCTAATAGAATCGCACCAATCATTCCGCCACCTGTTTGTGCTGCAGTTCCCTCTCCATTTGCATAGTGAAAGAAATTGTCCCATGTTGCTTTAAGAATGGATGTGTCCCCAATCAGTAATAACATCCGTTCAAACGTTTGAATGTGGGTCAACAGCAATCCACCCGCCAGAATAATATAAAATCCGATCATTTTTTTGTGGGTGAAATCCGGATATTTTCGCTTCACTAGTAAAAATATCCCAATGATTAATAGAACAATAGAAGCAATAAAATACCAGATTCCAAAGAAAAAACGGAATATATTTTCCAGGAAACCAGGTATTGCTCCATCACTAATCGAAGCAGCACCGCTTCCAAAGATCGCAATAAAAATAAACAATAACCCGAGCAATTCAAATTTCACTTGCTTTTTCAGCTGTTTTTTTCGTTTTTTTCGTTTCTTAGCCATTCATTTTCGCCTCCATTCGCCCAATGTTTAATGGAGAAACCCCTGCCATGAAAGCGACAAGGGTTAGCTGTCATTTATCAACAATTATAGCATAAATGGATGAAAGATATTACCAGTTTAGCGTAAAATAGTGCCAGGGGTTAATGTTCCGTCCAAAAAATCCTGTGGGTCGGAGGATATCAGCTGTAATAGCTGATAAGATCCATCATCTTGTTGTTCAACATAAAGTGCCCGCCCCTTATAGGAAACACACTGACGTTTTGCGTAATGTTTCTCAGAGCTAGGGAAGATATCCAATTCTGAAAGTGGTGTATATAGCATTATTGAATCACCTGCTCATCTTCATTTTTATTCTCTTTGATTAACTCATTTAATTTTCCCATGGCTTCCTTCACACCACCAACTCCATCAATTAATCCGTATTCTACAGCGTCAGTCCCAACAACATTTGTGCCGATATCGCGTGTCAGATTTCCTTTTGCAAACATTAGCTCTTTAAACTTTTCCTCTTTAATATTGGAATGATTAACAACAAAATTGATCACACGCTCCTGCATTTTTTCCATATATTCAAACGTTTGCGGAACACCAATCACCATTCCATTTAGACGGATTGGATGGATTGTCATGGTCGCTGTTGGAACAATAAACGAATAGGTGGTGGCTACAGAAATCGGTACTCCGATCGAATGTCCTCCACCGAGCACAACAGAAATAGTCGGTTTGGAAAGCGAAGCAATCATTTCGGATAAGGCCAGTCCCGCTTCAACATCCCCGCCAACAGTGTTTAACAGGACAACTAGTCCTTCAATTTTAGGATTTTGTTCAATAGCAATCAATTGTGGCAGTAAATGCTCATATTTGGTTGTCTTATTCTGCGGCGGCAACTGAACATGCCCTTCAACTTGGCCAATAATAGACAGCACATGGATATTGGAATCCGGTGCTTGTGGCAGATTAGATTGCCCAAGATGTTGAATTTTTTCAACTAACTCCGAACTTTTATTTTGGTCTTCCTGTGGCTGTTGTTCATTATTTGAATCATTTTGGTTCATTTCCGAGCACTCCTTTCTTTACATCACACTATACATAGTATGAACAAAAGGAGGAAGAACCATGCAATAAGAAAAGGTAAACCGGATGTGACCGATTTACCTGTCAATGTATTGTTTTAATTGTTGTTGTTCTGTTTCAGAAAGCGGTACGAGTGGTAACCGTACCGATCCTGTGTCAATCCCTTTCATTTGCAAAGCTGCCTTAACGGGTGCCGGTGACGGTGCTTTAAACAGGGCATTCATAACCGGCAACATCCGACGGTGAATGGATGCTGCTTTTTTCACTTCGCCATGTTGAAATGCTTGAATCATTTCGTTTAAATCATTACCAATAATATGAGATGCCACTGATATCACACCGGTTGCACCAATAGCAAGCATTGGCAGGGTTACACCATCCTCACCGGAATAAACAGTAAAATCATCGTCTGTTTGTTCAATAATTTCCGCGATTTGATCCAAGTCACCGCTTGCCGCTTTTACAGAAACAATATTATCCAGTTTACTCAGTTTAATAATCGTTTCCGCACTAATCGTTACGACTGAACGACCTGGTATATCGTAAAGGATAATCGGTAAGGATGTAACACTCGCAACTGCTTTAAAATGTTCATACATACCAGTTTGATTCGGTTTGTTATAGTATGGAGCGACAAGCATAATCCCATCCACACCACAGTTTTCTGCTTTTTTTGTTAAAGCTATGGAGCTTTGCGTATTATTACTCCCCGTTCCCGCTATCACTGGTACACGTTTATTAACAACTTGAACAACATGGGTAAACAAATTGACTTTTTCATCCTCGGTTAATGTTGGAGACTCCCCTGTTGTGCCAGCTACGACCAAACCTTGTGTTCCATGATTCAACAAATATTCAATTAAAACTGTTGTCTGTTCATAATCAATATTTCCCTCTGCATTGAACGGTGTCACCATTGCGGTCAAAACACTGCCAAAGTTCATGATCTTACTTCCTTTCTTTCCCTGATCTGCATATCATACCGTTTCTTTTGTCCGGCTTAATTCAAATGCATCGTGTAAAGCGTTGACGGCGGTGGCTAAGTCTTTCTCATGAATAAGTACCCAGATAGTCGTATGACTGTCTGCTGATTGCAAAATTTGCACATTCCGATTGGTTAATGCCTGCACAATTTTTGATGCCACACCAGGAACGCCGGTCATTCCCGCACCAACAGCCGAAACCTTTGCACAATTCTCCGTTATTTCCGGTTGAAAACCAAGCGTCTGCAACACACGAACAGCTTTCTTCGTAAAAACCTCTGGAACAGTATACAATACACCATTTGGCGATATATTAATAAAGTCAACGGAAATACCTGATTCAGCCATCGCTTTAAAAACTTCGGAATGAAGGCGTATTGCCTCTTCTTTTGTTTGTACCCTGATCTGGGTTATTCTGTCCATATGGGCTATTCCGGTAATCAGCCGGTCAGGAATGTCACTTCCTAATTCCTGGATTCTTGATGCCGTCACCAATGTACCCTGGCCATTGGAATAGGTAGATCTGACCCGCATTGGAATTTTTGCCTGCATCGCAATTTCTACCGCACGGGGATGAACAACCTTTGCTCCCTGATAGGCTAAATTGCAAATTTCCGTATAAGTGACAACATCTAATGGACGTGCGCCCTTAACAACACGAGGATCTGCGGTCATAATACCATTAACATCGGTAAAAATTTGTATTTCATCCGCTTGGAGTGCTGCACCTAATGCCGCTGCACTGGTATCACTGCCACCTCTGCCAATTGTAGTGACTTCCCCGGTTTCCGTTTGTCCTTGAAATCCTGCGACAACCACGACATCATTCTGCTCGAACTCTTCCAGGATACGTTTGGGGTTGACTTTTTTAATCTTGGCTTGGGTAAAGTCATTGTTTGTAACAAAGCCAGCCTGTGCACCAGTCAAGGCCGTGGCAGAAATATGATGACGCTGCAACTCATTCGATAAAACCACCGACGCAATTGTTTCCCCGCATGACATTAATAAATCCAACTCCTGGGCAGAATTATGATTAGCCGGGAACCCGACAAGATCCAGGAGTGTATCTGTTGCATATGGATCCGGTTTCCTCCCTAATGCAGATACAACAACAACTAGTTTATAATCATTTATTAGTGCTTCTTTAATATGTCGGATAACATAGTTTCTATTTTCTTTTGTTTGAACAGATGTGCCGCCAAACTTTTGAACTAATATCTGCAATTATTACACCTCTTACATAAGATCAAATTGATTACTTTCCAATTAAGTTATGCTGAATCAAACATTTAGCAATTTGTACAGTATTCCATGCAGCGCCTTTTAGTAAATTGTCGGAAACAACCCATAAATGAAAGCCATTCGGTGTGTCCAAATCTTTTCTGACCCGGCCGACAAACACATCTTCTTTATCAGAAGCACTTAGCGGAGTTGGGTAAGTTTGTGTATTTGGATCGTCCTCCAGTATGACACCATCAGCTTGATCCAATGCCTTCCACAGGTCAGCCACTTCTACACCGTCCTGTTCCACTTCAACGTATACACTCTCGGCATGGGATGTAAAAAACGGGAGGCGTACACACGTTGCTGCAACAGGTAATTCAGGTGTATGCATGATTTTTTTGGTTTCGTTAATCATTTTCATTTCTTCAAATGTATAGCCATTCTCTTGGAACACATCAATTTGTGGTAAGGCATTAAAAGCAATTGGATAATGTTTTTGTTCACTTTTTACCGGCAAAATTTCCGCCGTCATTTCCTTGTTTTCGATAAATTGTTTCGTTTGCTGCTCCAATTCATCGCATGCTTTTGTACCAGACCCGGAAACTGCCTGATAGGTGGAAACAATCACCCGACGAAGACCGAATGCCTCCTGAATCGGTTTTAAGGCCGCAACCATTTGGATGGTCGAACAATTTGGGTTGGCAATGATGCCTTGATGTTGTTGCAAGTCTGCTTCATTAACTTCCGGAACAACAAGCGGAACATCTTCTGCCATGCGAAATGCACTCGTGTTATCTATCACAACTGCACCGTGCTTCACTGCCTCTGGTGCAAGTTTTTTTGAAACAGATCCACCAGCCGAAAACAAAGCAATATCAACACCAGCGAAACTATCCGGAGTTGCTTCCTCTACAGTTACTTCCTGATCATGAAATAACACTTTCTTACCAGCTGATCTTGACGATGATAATAGCTTTAATTGTTCTACCGGGAAGTTTTTATCTTCCAGCAACTTTACTATTTTTTGACCAACGGCTCCTGTTGCTCCTACCACTGCTACATTATAAACTGTTTTCTTAGCCATTTAAAGTTCTCCCTTCATTTCTTTAAAGCTAGAGGATGTTCAAAAAGTCCGGTAAAATGACCTCAGATAGGGGATCTTCTGCTAAAGTTGCCCACGTCCTGTGGGCGACTTTAGCAGAAGTCAGTACCTCCTGTATAACCTCTATTATTGTTATTTATTTTAACACACTTTAACCCTCATAAGGTATAATTACCGGTTGAATCTGCTGATAATCGAGTGCTTTTTCGATGGTAGCGGATAAATAATCCATATTTGCAACAAGAGAATTTGGTTTTTTGTAGGGGTCATCCTGGCCATATGGAATGAAATAAATAAATTTGCTTGCCATCAGCCGCATTAAATTGACGCCATTCAATCCAAGTGCATCATTTGTGGAAATACCCAATACGACCGGCGATTGGTTTCGCATCGTTGCTTTTGCGGCCATTAAAACGGGAGAATCTGTCAGTCCATTGGCGAGCTTACTTAACGAATTGCCTGTTAGCGGTGCAATCACCATACAATCCAGTGGTTCTTTTGGGCCAAGCGGCTCCGCTTCCGGCATTGTTGTAATTACTTGTTTACCGGTGATTGACTCAATCCTGTCTATATGATCAGCTGCCTTGCCGAATTTTGTGTCGGTTGTTCTTACAGTATATGTCACAATTGGAATAACGTCGGCCTTTTCTTCCATTAGTTTTTCCAATTGGGGGAATACCTTTTCATACGTACAATGTGAGGCGGTGATGCCGAATCCGATTCGCTTTCCTTCCAGTGTCATTTTATGCTTGCTCCTTTCTTTCTTGTAAAAATTGTTTAATTACATCTGCCAGAATTTTTCCCGATGTTTTCGGTGCAACAATTCCAGGCAAACTGCGAGCCAATATTGCTTTAATTCCACGTTTTTCCGCGTAATCAAAGTCGGTTCCACCGGGCTTGGAAGCCAAATCATAGATTAGCGCGTGGGACGGTAATTGTTGAATGGATTCCTTTTTAATAACAAACGCTGGAATGGTATTAATGAGTAAATCACAGTCTTCTGTATGATAGGCAAGTTCATCCAAAGGGATTGCCGTCAGCCCCATTTCGGTTATCCGGGCGAGGTCTTTAATACTGCGGGCACAAACAGAAACTTTTGCCCCCAATGCAGAAAATTTATTTGCTACAGTACTGCCGACCCGGCCAAAACCAACAACAATGACCCGCGATGAATGAATCGTATAATCAGTATGTTCAATGGCCATCATTATCGTGCCTTCTGCGGTTGGAATTGAATTATAAATAGCTACATCATCACGATCAAACAAGGCTACCAAATTCAAATTCAGTTCATTTGCCATTTTCGTCAAATAATCATTGGTGATCCCGGTGAAAACGAGCGTGTTTGGTCGTAACTGTGCAAACCAATCTCTTGATAGTGTGATTTGCTGATCGGAAAACACAGTTTCTATCTCACCTTCAGGATTAGTACCCGTAATTGGTAAAATTACCACATCCAAATTTTTTGGTTCCAATTCGTTAAAATCCACTTGCTTTAAGCCGGTGAATCCTTGTTCCAGTTTGTCAAAACCCACCAAAGAAATGGTTGTATCGGGCAATTGCTGTAATTGACGTATCAACTCCAAATACCTGCCATCTCCACCCAATACGGCTATGAATTGATCCATGTAAGTTCTACACCCCTCATCATATAAATACACGCTATTTAATACTTCCTTTTACAGCTTATGTAGGTAATGTATCTTAGTGATAAGTGTTTCGTGTAAAACACAAAAAAGCCAGCACTATTTTAATAATAATGCTGGCTTTTTATATCACTTTGATTTCCCGACGTTATTTTCAAGTAAATGGATTGACTTCTTGTTGTTGTCTTCCAAGTAAGGTGCGCTCTTTCCTGAAACTTTCACCGGCTCACTTTATTCATTCCATTCAATCATAATCATATCTTCGCCAATTTTTTTGATGGATTTCCAGTGGATTTTTGTTTCTGCTCCTTCTTTTTTTAAACCAAACCATTTATAATTCGGAATAATAAATGCTTCAATTTGACCTGTGTGTTCATTAATTTCCAAATCGGTTTGACCAAGAACACCAAGTCTTGACCCTTGGCTGATGTTAACGATCTCTTTGCTGCTTATATCCTTATAACGCATCACACCACCTCCGTATTGTCATCCTATGCCTTAGATAACCGGATATGCTAACTGATGTTCATAAACGTATAACGTAAGAAAACAATACGAAAGTGACCTACATGATCTTGGGTGCGATAAGTGCCTTGGAAGTTGATTGTTTAAAAACCCGATCAATAACGGTTTTTATGGAGTCATGATTGACAGCATCAATTTCCCGAATCATTTCATCCAGTGAACGGTGACGATGCAATAATAACTCATTTCTTCCATTACGACTCATACGGCTATTCGTACTTTCCAAACCAAGTACCAGATTACCCTTTAATTGTTCCTTGCTATTTGTTAATTCTTTATCCGTCAGCCCGCCTGTAACCAATGTATCGATTGTTTTTTGCATTGTATCCTGCAACTGTGGCAGCTGTTCCTTTCCGGTGCCAGCATAGATTGTTAATAAGCCATTATCCAGAAAAGAAGAATGGTACGAAAACACAGCATAGGCCAATCCTTGCTGTTCGCGAACATCCTGAAACAGACGTGAACTCATGCTGCCGCCAAGAACATTGTTCATAATAATTAAACTGTACATATGTTCATCATCGATCGCTAATCCATCGAAACCCAAGCATAAATGCGCTTGTTCCGTATCCTTGTTCCGTTCAATACTATCGGCAATAAAGACTGGTTTCTCTATCGTTTCCCGTTTATTTGCAGACCCGTATGTACCAAAATAATGATCCACTTTGTTGACAAAAGCTTGATCCACATTCCCGGCAACCGAGACAACAACATTATCTGGTGTATACTGTTCCTGTATATAATCCCGCAGTGTTTCCGGGGTAAATGATGCTAGATGTTCTTGCGTTCCCAGGATAGGATAACCCAATGGATGGTTTCCGTATGAAGCGCGCGCCAATAAATCATGGACAATATCATCTGGTGTATCCTCGTACATTTTTATTTCTTCCAGCACTACCTTTTTCTCACGTTCCATTTCTTCTTTATCGAAAGAAGAGTTAAAGAACATATCAGCTAAAATGTCTAGTGCCAATTCTTTATGTGTATCCAATACCTTTGCATAAAAACAGGTATACTCTTTGGACGTAAAGGCATTAACCTGTCCGCCAATTGCATCAAATGCTTCGGCAATATCTTTAGCCGAACGCTCCCTGGTACCTTTAAAAAACATATGCTCTAAAAAGTGGGAAATCCCGTTATTTTGTTCATTTTCATTGCGGGATCCGGTTAACACCCAAATCCCGATTGTTACGGAACGGACGGCGGGAACCTGTTCCATAACAACCCTTAATCCATTCTTGCATGTATGTTTATCAATCAAGTTTTAATCCTCCTATGTTCCCTGTTCAAATCCAACGTTTAGCGACTGATGCGTTTTATCGTTCCTCACTTAATAATGTATCAACAGTGCCAAGTTTATATCCCTTATCTTTGATAACAGTTATCAACGAGTCGAGTCCCTGGGCTGTCGGTGAGGTTGGATGCATGAGTACCATTGCACCAGGATGAATCTTGCTACTCACCCTATTCACCATAACAGAAACAGTCGGATTCTGCCAATCAATTGTATCCACTGTCCATAGGATTGTTTCCATGTCCATTTCATCAGCAACATCTACCACCTGATCATTAAAACTTCCGCTGGGTGGTGCAAAAAGTGTTGGCGCTTTACCTGTAATGGCTTTAATAATATCATTGGTCTTTTGAATTTGTTCTGTCATTTCTGTTTTTGAGAGATGAGCCATGTCTGGATGGTTATATGCATGATTACCAATAACATGCCCTTGTTCAGCAATCATTTTCACGAAATCACTATTTTCTTTTGCCCACTTTCCTTCAATGAAAAAGGTTGCTTTGACATTATTTTCTTTCAATACGTTTAAAATAGTGGGGATATATTCCGTTCCCCAGGAAACATTTATCATTAATGCAGTCATTTGTTTTTCCGGATGACCACGGTATATTGGAGCTGGGGGCAAATCGGCTAACGTGACCTCGGGGGCAATTTCATCATATACAAGTAATGTTTTGTCAAATGTCCCTTTTTTCTTCATTTGCTCATAGGATTTGTCCACGTTCACTTTTAATCCATTTCTTCCGGGGGTTTTCTTCCAAACTCGGTCAATCACAGCATTCTGCGGATCCTTTGCAAATTGAGCGCTTTTTGTTTGGATCTCCCTATAGAGTGCGTCTTCTTTTTTCGATACTTGCTGAACTTCATTAGAAAAAGTCGTAACATCATTCGTTTCAAATGGATTATAGCTATTTTGAAAGGAAATTGCCACGATGATGACAAATACAATGACATGGATAAGCTGCTTCCGATACATCCAAATCCCTCCTCAATCATCTATATGACCGGCAAGGACAAGGTATGCTCAGAAAAAGTTAACAGGTGATTTCTGTTTTTGAAGGATAAAAAAAGAAACTGGTTTTTCCAGCTTCTTGTGTTTTATTTGGATTTTGCTTTTTCCCGTTCTTCTTTTAACACCGCTTTTCGAGAAAGGTTAATGCGGCCATGATTATCAATTTCTTTTACCTTCACCATGATTTGATCACCGATTGATACCACATCTTCCACTTTATTGGTCCGTTCTTCCGCCAATTCGGAAATATGCACAAGCCCGTCTTTTCCTTTAAATAATTCCACAAACGCGCCAAATTTCTCAATCCGTTTTACAGTCCCCAAATAAATTTGTCCTACTTCGACTTCCCGAACAAGATCTTCTATAATTTGTTTAGCACGCTCATTCATCTTCATATCAGTCGATGAAATAAATACACTGCCATCTTGTTCGATATCGATTTTAACACCTGTTTCATCAATAATTTGATTGATTTGTTTACCACTTGGACCAATCACATCACGAATTTTATCCGGGTTAATTTTCATGGTTACAATTTTCGGTGCGTATTCGGATAGCTCCTGTTTTGGTTCTTTGATTGTCGCGAGCATGTGATCCAATATTTGCATGCGCCCTTTTTTCGCCTGTGTTAATGCTTCTGAAAGAATTTCCCGTGATAATCCATCAATTTTGATATCCATTTGCAGGGCAGTAACCCCTTGTTCTGTACCAGCAACTTTAAAGTCCATGTCGCCCAAGGCATCTTCCATTCCTTGAATATCCGTTAAGATCGTATAGTCATCACCAGATTTCACAAGTCCCATGGCAATTCCGGCAACTGGTGCTTTAATTGGTACTCCAGCATCCATCATGGCCATTGTACTTGCACAAATACTTGCCTGTGATGTTGAGCCATTTGACTCCAATACCTCGGAGACAAGGCGAATGGTGTATGGGAATACTTTTTCTGATGGAACCACTTTTTCCAATGCCCGTTCACCCAATGCTCCGTGACCAATTTCCCGGCGTCCAGGTCCACGAATCGGTCCTGTTGCACCGACACTGTATTGTGGAAAGTTGTAGTGATGCATGAATCGTTTCGACTCTTCCAAATCAAGTCCATCCAAAATTTGTACATCTCCTAATGCGCCAAGGGTACAAATGCTTAGAGCCTGTGTTTGTCCACGGGTGAACAATCCGGATCCATGTGTTCTTGGCAGTACACCAATGCGAGATGACAGTGGCCTGATTTCATCAATTTTACGACCATCCGGACGCACTTTTTCTTTAGTGATTAAACGGCGTACTTCCTCTTTAACCATTTTGTCAAGCATAGACTTCACTTGTTTTACAACTTCTTCGTCTTCTTCCTCATACAAAGCGGTAATTTCTTCTTTCACCTGATCAATGGCTTGTTCACGGGCAAGTTTTTCTTTAACCTGAATGGCGGCAATTAATTTATCTTTCGCCTGGTTAGTAACTTGTTCTGCCAGTGACTCATCAATCTGAAATAATGCAACTTCTTTCTTTTCCATGCCGGCAGCTTTTACAATTTCCTCTTGAAATTGTACCAGCCGTTTAATTTCTTCATGACCGAACATAATTGCTTCAAGCATTACTTCTTCCGGTACTTCATTGGCACCTGCCTCTACCATATTGATGGCATCCTTCGTACCCGCAACTGTCAGATCAATATCACTTTTTTCTTCCTGTTCAACAGATGGATTAATAACAAATTCACCATCGACCCGGCCAACGTGAACACCGGCTATTGGTTCTTCAAAGGGAATATCAGATACGCTCAAGGCGATGGATGAACCAATCATGGCAGCAATTTCTGTGGAACAATCCTGATCAACACTCATAACAGTGCTGATTACCTGTACTTCATTACGGAAGCCATCCGGAAACAGTGGCCGGATAGGCCGGTCAATTAACCGGGAAGCAAGGATTGCCTTTTCACTTGGCCGGCCTTCACGTTTGATAAAGCCTCCGGGAATTTTCCCGACTGCGTACAACCGTTCTTCATAATTAACAGTCAACGGAAAGAACGGTAAATCTTTTGGCTCTTGTGATGCAGTTGCTACAGACAATACCGAGGTATCCCCGTAGCGAATCATACATGCACCATTGGCCTGTTTCGCTAATTCTCCAACTTCTACGATAAATGGTTTACCGGCTATTTCCGTGGAGAAAACTTGTTTTTCTTCTGCCATTAGTACTAGTACTCCTTTCAATCACATGCTAGTGGAATAACCATATATGGGGACTTTCTTTATCATTACCCATTAACAGAACCACTTGCATATGCACAACTACCTTCATTTTATAATTTATGGTGGTAAATGTAAATTTTTGCTGCAGATAAGCAGGTACTGGGCCGGACACGAACCTTTTTATTGCAATCGAAGCAGGCCAACGTTCTCCTTTCTTAACTGCAAAAAAAGCAGGATTACTCCTGCTTTTTTCTGGCAATTATCGGCGTAAACCGAGTTTCTTAATCAAGTCACGATAGCGTGTAACATCTTTGTTACGTAAATAGTTAAGCAAATTACGGCGTTTACCAACCATTTTTAATAGACCACGACGAGAATGATGGTCTTTTTTATGAACGCGTAAATGCTCATTTAACTTCGTGATTTCCTCTGTAAGGACAGCAATTTGTACTTCCGGTGATCCGGTATCTGTATCATGAACCTTGAACTCGGAAATAATTTCATTTTTACGTTCTTTTGTGATAGCCATCCTGTTCACCTCCTATTTTATTCAAAACCCCTATCCCCTAGCAAACGTCGGAGTCTCGATTTGCCAAGCGATGGTTTTACGTTTACAAGAATACTACTTTCTGTGCTGAATTGCAAGGATTATTGATAATCATCATTCTGCTTGAATCCTATTTTGTGTTAGAGAAAAATTCGCGAATCTCACGTTCGTCATCAGCCATTTGATCAATTAGTGCCTCTACATGGTCAAATTTGATCTCTTCCCGCACATATTTCCACCATTCTACTTGTAATTGTTGACCATATAAATTATTTTTATAATCAAAAATGTTTACTTCCATCGACAAATCAGATCGATCTGCTGTAAACGTAGAATTATAGCCTAAACTTGCCATCCCTTCCAGGTATTCCTGTTTATACTTAACCTTAACCGCATAAATACCCGGTTTCGGTAATAATGCATCCGGATGGATATGTAAGTTAGCAGTCGGATAGCCAAGTTTTTTGCCACGTTTGTCTCCTTCTACTACCGTGCCGCTTACTATTAAAGGCCTTCCAAGTAGTCTTTGAACTTCTTCGACATTTCCGACTTGAAGCAATCCTCTAATTTTAGTTGAACTAACCTTTTCATTATCCATTTCTACCTTGTCAATCGTCGTAAAAGTAAATTTGTCCCTGGTATATTCGGCTATATTTTTCATGTTTCCTTTTCCTTTGAAACCAAACGAATAATCAAATCCTGCTACCAAATGCTTGATATTCAGTCCAATGATAAAATCATCGATAAACTGTTGTGGTGACAGCGATGATAACTCCTTGTTAAACGTAATAATGTATAGCCGATCAACATCAAGTTTTTCTAATATTTCCTGCTTTTCTTTTAATGGTGTGATATATTGCACATGTTGTACATCCTTTTTCAACACAACAGAAGGATGCGGATGAAACGTAATAACAGCACTTTCCATATCTCGCTTTTTCGCCTCTGATATGGCATGGTTAATCACTTTTTGATGTCCCAGATGGATACCGTCAAAAAAACCAATTGCGGCTACCGTTTCAGGAAGTTGATCCATTGTTAAAGAATGGGGGTACGTTAATTCAATTGTTCGCAACATTTTTCACCTACACTTTTTTCTGCTAATTTTACGAGAAAACACGAACTGGTTTGATTTGTTTATCATTTTCCGGATGGATTTGATAAATGGCTAAAACCTGCCCTTGGTACATCATCACAAACGGGTCTGTTTTAGGTTTGTTATCCGGTTTTGCAAGCTTTTGTCCAAACAACACGCGTTCTTTCATTTTGCCATCTACTATTATACTATCCAAATGGGTCAATCCCCTAGTAATAGGCAATAATATTTTTTCAATCTCTTTTTTTTCGGCTGCATTGGCAATGTCCTGAAATGTAACCGTGTCCTGTTTTTCAATCGAACCTGTTGCTGTTCTGGTTAAATCAGACATATGTGCCGGATAGCCCAATTGCTTTCCAATGTCAACACACAAAGTCCGGATATACGTCCCCTTGGAACAAATAACCCGAATTCGGAATGAACTCTCTCCGGTAAAACCCAAAAAGTCCAATTTGATAATCGTTATAGTTCGCTCCGGGCGTTCGACCGGTTGATTGGCCCGTGCATATTCATACAATTTCTTGCCGTTAACTTTCACAGCCGAATACATTGGCGGAATTTGCGTAATGTCACCGGTAAATGAAGACAATACAGCTTCAACTTCCTGTTGGGACGGACGGTTGTTAACTGGTCGCTGCTCCACTACATGACCTGTTGCATCCTCTGTTTCCGTTGCTGTGCCCAAAGATACTTCAGCGACATATGTTTTAGTTGTTTCTGTTAAAAATGGAACAATCTTTGTCGCTTTTCCAAGACAGATTGGCAACACCCCTTCCGCCTCCGGGTCAAGTGTGCCAGTATGACCCGCTTTTTTTGTGCGTAGCAGCTTTCTTATTTTAATGACACAATCATGTGAGGTAAACCCTTTTGGCTTCCATAATGGAATGATTCCGTCCATACCTGTTGCCTCCAACCTATAATCTTGTTATTAAAGAGGAAGTTCAAAACAATGCACCTTGACCTCGATCCTTTTTTGAACAAATTATATGTAAACATATGGTAAAAAATCCGACTCCATCATTCTTCCGGGTCAGATTTTTTACCTCTCTATTACTTGTTATTTAAGTCGCGCAAAATCGTTTCGATCCGATTACCTTTTTCTAAGGCTTTATCGAACTCAAATGCTATTTCTGGTGTTTTGCGCAGACGAATCCGGTGTCCAATTTCTGTTCGGATAAATCCTTTTGCTTTGGCAAGACCAACAAGTGTATCATGTTTTTGCTGTTCACCGCCAAGGACGGATATAAATATTTTCGCCTGTTGCAGATCCCCTGTTACCTCAACATCTGTAACTGTTACAAAACCAACGCGCGGATCCTTTATCTTGCGACTGAGAATATCGCCAAGTTCCTTCTTCATTTGTTCTGCAACACGATTTGCTCGTAAATCACTCATTCATTTTCACCTCTTTGCGAGAACAACTATCGATGGTCAACATTTGTTATGGTTCGCTCCAGTTCCGTAAATGTATCGATTACTTTTAATACGGCTTGAATGACTTGTTCCGCATATGCCGTTTCCCTGGAAATAGTCACAATTCCCAGTTTTGTCCGCTGCCACAGATCATGGTAGTCTAATTCTGTCACAGCGACATTAAAATCCTGTTGGAGCCTCTTGATCAATCGTTTTAGAACCGAACGCTTTTGTTTCAGTGAATGCCCATCATACAGCATACATTCAACTTCTGCATAGACAATCATTTGCGCTCAATTTCCTCCATAACAAACGCTTCGATTGTATCGCCTTCCTTAATATCATTGAAATTTACAATTGTTATCCCACATTCATAACCTTGGGAGACTTCCTTCACATCGTCTTTATAGCGTTTTAAGGTATCAATTTCCCCTTCAAATTGGACGATGCCTTCCCGTATTAGCCGAACACCGGCATTACGAGTGATTTTCCCGTCGGTTACATACGAACCGGCAATTGTACCAATTCGTGATACTTTGAAGGTTTCACGTACCTCGGCCTGACCAATGATTTTTTCTTCATATTCCGGGTCAAGCATACCTTTCATTGCTGCTTCAATTTCCTCAATTACCTTGTAAATCACTCGATGCAAACGAACATCCACCTTTTCCGATTCAGCCGCTTTCTTGGCATTTGCATCAGGCCGGACATTAAATCCAATGACAATCGCGTTTGAAGCGGACGCTAAAATAATATCCGATTCCGTAATAGCGCCAACACCCGTATGAATGATTTTAATTTTTACCCCTTCTACTTCTATCTTACGTAAAGAGGATGCCAATGCCTCGGCGGATCCTTGCACATCAGCCTTGATAATGATATTAATTTCTTTCATTTCCCCTTGTTTAATTTTCTCAAACAAGTCATCAAGACTTACTTTTGTTTGTTCGGATCGATTCTCCTGAATGTGTTTTTGCTGGCGTGCTTCCCCGATTTGCCGTGCTTTTTTCTCATCGGCAAATACCAAGAACTGATCGCCTGCTTGTGGTACATCGTGTAGACCGGTAATTTCCACTGGTGTAGAAGGTCCTGCTTGTTTTACACGTTTACCGATATCGTTTACCATTGCCCGAACACGCCCAAATGTATTACCTACAACAACTGAATCACTGACATGCAGTGTGCCATTTTGAACAAGTAAGGTGGCAACCGGTCCTTTTCCTTTATCAAGCTGGGCATCAATTACCGTACCAAACGCATCTGTATCTGGATTTGCTTTTAGTTCTTCTACTTCAGAAACAAGTAAAATCATTTCCAGCAGGTCATCAATACCCTCATTCTTAAAGGCAGACAGGTGCACGAAAATTGTATCGCCGCCCCAATCCTCAGGAATCAACTCATATTCGGTTAGTTCCTGCATAACCCGGTCGGGGTTGGCACCTTCTTTATCAATTTTATTGACGGCAACGATGATTGGAACTTCTGCAGCCTTCGCATGATTGATCGCCTCAACTGTTTGTGGCATAACACCATCATCAGCAGCAACAACTAAAACAGCGATATCAGTAACTTGAGCACCTCTTGAGCGCATGCTTGTAAATGCAGCATGACCAGGTGTATCAAGGAAAGTGATTTTCTTACCATTATTCTCTACTTGATAGGCACCGATATGCTGGGTAATACCACCGGCTTCTCCAGCCTGTACCTTGGTATGACGAATCGAATCAAGCAATGTTGTTTTTCCGTGATCAACATGTCCCATAATCGTTACCACAGCGGGACGTTCGATCAGATCCTTCTCACTGTCTTCTTTCCGGTATTTATCAAAATCCGTATCTTCTAAAATAACCTCTTTTTCAACTGCCACATTATATTCATCGCAAATCAATTCCACAGCCTCGTCGTCAAGATCCTGGTTTTTCGTCGCCATAACCCCGAGAAACATCAGCTTTTTAATGACTTCGGATGACTCTTTATGCAATTTTTCGGCAAGGTCACTCACCGTCAATGTTCCACTATATTTAATTTCTTTTGGCGTTTCCTTTACCGGCTGTTTTTGGGTTGGTTGCACATGCGCAGGTTTCTGATTAGGTCTTCCTTTTTTATTTTTTTGTTGTCTCATTTGCGTGTTTTTCTTATTTGGTTTTGTCTGTGAAGCATGTGATCGATTCCCATTGTTATGCCCCTGGTTTCTGTTGGGTTTCCTATTTGCATCCTTCTTATTGTTCGTAGTGCTTGTTTGTTTATTTGCAGTTTCATTTTGTTTTTGATTTTGATTTGGGTTTTGATTTGATTTTTGATTAGGTTTATTCATCTTTTTCTTACCTGTTGCCGGCTTTGCAGAAAATCGTGAATCCAGTTTGGCAATTACATCATCAGATATTGTTGACATATGATTCGAAACTTCTATATTCAGTTTTTTCAAGTGTCCGATCACATCTTTGCTAGTTGTATTATTTTTTTTGGCATATTCATATATACGCATTTTCGTCATACGTTCACCCCCGAATTTATTTACCCGAGTAACGATTCAATCTTAGCGGCAAATCCTGCATCTAAGATGGCAATTGCTACTCTTTGTGTTTTTCCAATAGCATGTGACAATGTTTGACGGTCGTCAACTATTCGAAAAGGTATATCATAGGTTTTACATTTATTCATTATTTTTTTTCTTGTTTGCGGACCCGTATCATTGGCCAAAAGAACCAGTTTCGCTCGTTTTTGCTGAATATCCTTGACAATTGTGTCTTCACCTAGAGAGCATTTTCTCGCCCGGTAAGCCAAACCGATGATATTTAAATAATTACTTTTTTTCATGTTGCTTACCATCAACGATTTGTCTTAGTTGATCATAGATTTCTGGTCCTACTTCACCATTAAATTGACGACTTAGTGCATTTGTTTTCTCCGCTTTGTCAATAACGCTTTTGTCCCTGGATAAATATGCACCACGCCCGTTTTTCTTGCCGGTTTCATCGACAAACACATCACCATCTTTGGTGCGGACAATCCGAATCAATTCTTTTTTAGGTCGCATTTCATTTGTTACAATACATTTTCGTTGCGGAATTTTCCTTTTTTGTGCCATCAGGTGTGTCCCCCTTATTCAAACAAATCATCGACATTGTCGGAATAGGTTTCAAAAGTATCATTGTCTTCATCATCATCCAGAGTGAAATTATCAGTAATCAACCCTTCATCCCTTGCTTCGGATTCACTCTTAATATCAATTTTCCAGCCGGTAAGTTTGGCAGCAAGTCTTGCATTCTGCCCGCGTTTTCCGATAGCCAGCGATAATTGATAATCCGGAACAATTACCGTTGTTGCTTTATCCTCTTCATCAACAAGCACATCAATTACTTTTGACGGACTTAATGCATTGGAGACGTAGATAACCGGATCCTCCGACCATTCAACGATATCAATTTTTTCGCCTTTTAGCTCATTGACAATCGCCTGAACCCGTTGCCCTTTTTGACCGACACAAGAGCCAACAGGGTCAATTTCCGGATCCTCTGCATGAACTGAAATTTTCGAACGGTCACCAGCTTCACGAGAAACGGATTTGATTTCTACAATGCCATCATAAATTTCTGGAACTTCCATTTCGAACAACCGTTTCAACAGGCCTGGATGGGATCGTGATACATAAACCTGTGGGCCTTTACTTGTATTTTCAACCTTTGTAACGTATACCTTCAAACGATCGTGAACATGGTAATCATCTGCAGCCATTTGTTCCTGTTCTGATAATTTTGCTTCAATCTTGCCAACATTAACATAGATGAAGCGGGAATCCATACGCTGAATAATCCCGGTCATGACATCGTCTTCCCTGTCAACATATTCGTTAAAAATAACACCGCGTTCTGCCTCACGGATTCGTTGTGTAACTACCTGTTTGGCTGCCTGTGCAGCAATCCGGCCAAAGTTTTTCGGTGTAACCTCAACCTCAATAACATCATCGACTTCATAATTCGGATCAATTTTTTTGGCTTCTTCCAACCCTATTTCCTGTTGGGAATCTTCCACATCATCAACGATCGTCTTTCTGGCAAAGACACGCATTGTACCAGCATCTTCGTCAAGATCAACCCGGACATTCGTAGCTGACTTGAAATTTTTCTTATACGCAGAAATCAGTGCTGCTTCCAAAGCCTCCAACAATATGTCCTTATCGATACCTTTTTCTTTTTCCAAATAATTTATGGCGTCAAACAACTGACTGCTCACGTCTTCTCCCCCTTTATAGTGTTACAGCGAGCCTTGCCTTCGCTATTTTTTTGTATGGAATTTCCACCTGTTTTTTTCGTGTTTTAACCTTGTACTCGATCGTTGCAGTATCGTCCTGAAATGCTGTTAAAATACCTTCGTACTCTTTTTCCCCGTCAATCGGTTCATAGAGTTTCACATAAACATTATGATTAATATGCTTCGTAAAATCTTCAATTGTTTTTAACGGACGCTCCACACCAGGCGATGATACCTCAAGAAAATAAGCCTCTTTGATCGGATCCAGTTTATCCAATTTCCCACTTAACTGTTCCGACACTTTTCCACACTCATCAATATCTACACCGCCATCCTTATCAATATACACACGCAAAAACCAGTCTTTTCCTTCTTTTACATATTCAATATCGACCAGTTCAAGATTATTTTCTTGCAAGATTGGCTGAATCAATTCTTCAGTTGTTTTTACTACCTGTGAACTCAAGCCATATCCTCCTTTATTCGATTATCCTTTTTCCTTATTATAGTCAATTATTTTCATTTCCATTAGGCATGCTGGATGCAGATCAATTCAATGTTGCCACAGGGCATTCGTAGTCGAACAATCCCCTGATCGCCTGCGCTTTTCCATCAATATAAAACCCTTGCCGGGAGTTGTGGCAAGGGAGAAGTTGGTGAAAAAGATTTTCCAGTAAGAAGAAAGAGTGGGAAGACCCACTCTTTTGACCGTTCGTATCATGACTTACCAGTAAAACTATACCATAAGAAAAATATTCTTGCAAGGATATGAATTCCATTTCAACCTATTTTCATATATAGTCCATCGTATATCACTTGAAAATGATGCGGATCGTGGGGTTCAAATCAACTAAAATTTAAAAATGAGCGATTATTATTTTTGTATTAGTATCACAATGTATGAACCTAAAAAAGCGGCTGGCAAAACAATCGTGTCAGCCGCTTCCTATTCTAGAACAAAGACAACTGATTTTCTGCTGCCATTCCTTCTAAACATCCGTGATTATCCAGATATTCCAAAACCGTTTTCGAGATCTTGCTGCGTTCGCGAAGATCTTCTTTTGAAAGAAACTCGCCTTCCTCACGTGCTTTGACAATATTTAGTGCAGCGTTTGTCCCCAAACCATCGACTGCATTAAACGGCGGAATTAATGAATCACCATTTACGATAAAATCAGTTGCACTAGATTGATAAAGATCAACCTTTTCAAACGAAAATCCACGTTCACACATTTCCAGCGAGAGTTCCAATACGGTTAATAAACTTTTTTCTTTTGGTGATGCATCGTTTCCTTTAGCCACAATGCCTTCGATCCGCTTCCTAATCGCATTTGACCCTTTAATCATCGTGTCCAGCTCAAAATCATCCGCTCGAACCGAGAAGTATGCGGCATAAAAAAGAATCGGATGATGAACTTTGAAATAAGCGATCCGGATTGCCATTAATACATAAGCCGCGGCGTGTGCTTTCGGAAACATATATTTGATCTTTTTACATGATTCAATATACCAGTCTGGCACATCATGTTTCTTCATTTCCACGATCCATTCATCCTGCAGCCCTTTGCCTTTACGGACAAACTCCATAATTTTAAATGCCAGTGATGCCTCTAAACCTTTGTGCATCAGATAGACCATAATATCGTCCCGGCAGCCAATAACATCGGGCAGTTCGCAAATACCGTCATTGATTAGTTCTTGGGCGTTACCCAGCCAGACATCGGTTCCATGGGAAAGACCGGAAATAATCACGAGCTCGGCAAACGTTGTCGGTTTCGTATCCTCCAGCATTTGGCGAACAAATTTTGTTCCAAATTCAGGTACACCCAATGTTCCGGTTTTACAATTGATTTGCTCTGCGGTAACCCCAAGTGGTTCGGGACCAGAAAAGATTTTCATCACTTCATCATCATCAGTCGGAACTGTTTTCGGATCAATCCCGCTTAAATCCTGCAACATCCGGATAACGGTTGGATCATCGTGACCAAGGATATCCAGCTTCAATAAGTTATCATGAATCGAATGGAAGTCAAAATGGGTGGTTCGCCATTCACTATTTCGATCATCCGCCGGGAATTGAATTGGTGTGAAATCATAAATTTCCTTATCATCAGGAACGACAATAATCCCACCTGGATGCTGCCCGGTCGTCCGCTTCACACCCGTACATCCTTGAACAAGCCGGTCCACCTCGGCATTTTTAAACACGAGCGACTTATCGGAAGCATACCCCTTCACATATCCATAAGCTGTTTTGTCCGCGATCGTGCCAATGGTTCCCGCACGATATACGTTATCTTCACCAAACAATACTTTCGTATAATTATGAGCCTTTGGCTGATAGTCACCAGAGAAGTTCAAATCAATGTCTGGTACCTTGTCCCCTTTAAAACCAAGGAATGTTTCAAACGGAATGTCCTGTCCATCCTTTGTTAAGGGCGTATCACAGTTTGGACATTGTTTGTCAGGTAAATCAAAGCCACTGCCGACAGAACCATCCGTTATAAATTCGTGGTAATGACAGTTCAAACAAACATAGTGCGGTGGTAATGGGTTAACCTCGGTTATATCAGACATCGTTGCAACCAGAGAAGAACCGACAGAACCCCTTGAACCAACCAAGTAACCATCATCCAGGGATTTTTTAACCAGTTTATGGGCAATTAAATAAATAACAGCAAAACCATGCCCAATAATACTGCTCAATTCCTTTTCCAACCGTTCCGTAACGATTTCCGGAATCGGATTGCCATAGATTTGCTCTGCTTTAGTGTAACAGAGACTGCGCATTTCCTCTTCAGCCCCTTCAATCGTCGGGGTGAACAATCCATCTTTTACTGGGGAAACCTCGTCTATTTCATCAGCAAGTTTTTGGGTGTTTGTGACAACGATTTCCCGGGCCGTTTCTTCACCCAAAAATTGAAAGCACGCAAGCATTTCAGTTGTTGTTCTAAATGGTGTATCCGGCAGTGTTTGCCGATTTAACGGATTACCTGCCTGTGAAGCAATCAATATTTGCCGGTACAATTTTTCATGATCTTCAATATAATGCACGTTACCAGTTGCCACCACTGGTTTTCCCATTCGTTTGCCCAAAGCTACCAATTTCGAAATAATATCTAATACTTGTGCTTCATTTTGCACAAGCTCCTTTTCAATTAAATGAACATAATTGGTTGGTGGCTGGACTTCTATATAATCATAGAATTCCGCGACTTTTTCTGCCTCTTCCTCCGACTTTTGCATCATCGTTTCGAAAACTTCCCCTTGGTCACAGGCTGTTCCTACTAAAATACCATCACGATACTTTTGCAATTTCGAGCGTGGAACACGGGGAGCCCGGTAAAAATAATCTACATGTGCCAGGGAAACAATTTTATAGATATTTTTCAACCCTTCCTGATTTTGGGCAAGTAGTGTGCAATGAAAAGGACGTGACCGCTGGTAGGCATTTCCTTCACCCATATGATTATTTAAATGGGCATGATTCGTAATATCTTGTTTTAGTAGACGCTGGACAAGTTTCCAGAGTAAATATCCTGTCGCTTCAGCATCATAGATCGCCCGGTGATGCTGGGTTAACTCAATATCCAAATGTTTACACATCGTATTTAAACGATGATTCTTCAACTGCGGAAACAAGAACCGCGCCAGTTCCAGCGTATCGATAACAGGATTGATAACCTTAGGATAATCAATCCGCTTATAACCAGCATTTAGAAACCCGATATCAAAACTTGCATTATGAGCGACGAGTATTCCATCTTCGCACCAGGTATAAAAATCTTTCAGCACATCACCAATTTCTGGCGCATTTTCTACCATTTCGTCCGTGATTCCAGTTAAATCGGTCGTTGTTTGCGATAATGGATGATGTGGATTGGCAAACGATTCAAAACGATCGACAATTTCTCCCTGGTGCACCTTAACAGCTGCCAGTTCGATAATGGTATCATACACTGCGGAGAGACCAGTTGTTTCCACATCAAACACAATATATGTCCCATCAGCCAGATCCCGATCCTGTTCATTATATGCTATCGGTACACCATCATCGACAAGATTTGCCTCTACCCCATACAATACTTTAATGCCATGCTTTTGCCCTGCCAGATGTGCTTCAGGAAAGCCCTGAACACCTGCATGATCGGTGATTGTAATGGCTTTATGCCCCCATTTCGCTGCTTGTTCCACCAAGCGGGTGGGCGATACAACCGCATCCATCTGGCTCATCGTTGTATGGGCATGCAATTCAACCCGTTTTTCATCCTCAGGTGCAGTATCTTTTCGGGTTTCTACCTGGACTTCATGCATGTCATTGGCCATCATCGCTAGTTCGTTCGTATACATGTCGGTTTGGATACTGCCTCTGGCTTTAATCCACATGCCTTGTTTTAATTGCTCAAAAATGAGTGCATCTTCGTCACCTTTGGAAAACATTTTAATCTGTAAGGAATCGGTATAATCGGTAGCTTTAGCAATTAATAGACTTCTGCCTGATCGCAGTTTACGAACCTCTACTGCAAAAACATAACCCTGGACAGTGACCCGACGTTCTTCTTCCAGGATGTCTTCCATGCTTAAAGCTTCATCCTTAATCGGATATCCGATCGCAAACGGTTGATTGGTTTCTGCTTGTCCCTTATTTTTCTCCCGTTTTTCCTTCTCCTGAACGGTTTTCATAATGATTTGCTGATCTTCCAGTGCTTTTTGTTCACGGAATTTTTGCATATCCAGTTCTTCAGTTTTTACATCGATAGCCAGTGTATAGGCGGGAGCACCGATTTTTTTGCAATAGGCCCGGAATCCTCCTTCAAGACGTCGTTTCAGTGCATTGGCCTCTGCTTCATTTCTTGCAGTTAACATAATATTATTATTGTTAACACTTGGTGTTTGTTTATGTACTAAATCCCGGTATGCTGGAGATAAGTTGGTTTGTGATTGAATAAAGTGTTTCCAGTATCCACATATTGTTTGGTCATCACATTGTTTATCAGTTGCATACAAAGTCATATCAACATTGGCAATTTGCTTAAATGCGTCCTGCAATTTGACGGTCATTAATTGATATACCTGACTGGGCAATACCTGTTTAATTTGGATGTGAAAGTGCCATGTTTGCGTTTTTTTATACACTTCAAGCCTTAGCAGTTCACTATCCTGAAAATAATCCATATATTCTGCAGGCATGTCAAGCTGGTTTAATAATACATTCATTTTTTCAGCGCTGGTAATAGCCATGACTCTCTCTCCCGTAACTAAAAATAACTTATTGTACGTAACATCTTCTTATACAATTATACTAAGAACCCTCAGACAATGCCAAGGGTTCTTAGTTATTTTACAGACTACTGATTCTTTTTATTATAAAAACAACCGCTGAATATCATTCCACGTTACAACAATCATTAATAGCATCAGTAGTGCAAAGCCAATGAAATGCACAATTCCTTCTTTTTGCGGATCAACCGGCTTGCCACGTACTGCTTCAATGCCGACAAACAGCAGTCGGCCACCATCAAGCGCGGGCAGTGGGACAAGGTTCACGATTCCCAAGTTTACACTAAGCATTGCCGTCCACATCAAAAAGGTGTTGAATCCGTTCTGAACTGCTTGATTGGTTACATCATAAATGCCAACCGGCCCAGATAACATCTCAATTGAAAGCTGACCGGTAATCAACATAAACAAGTTGGTTAAGATTGTTTGGGTAGTATGGTACGTTTCCATAAATCCATATTTAAATGTTCCAAAGAACGATTTTTCAAACAAATGGGTAACACCCAGCTGTCCGAATGTTATTCCCCGTTCTTCCTGTTTTGCCGGTGTTACTGTAATATCGTCCGTGTTCCCGTTTTCTCGTTTCACCTTCATGCTTAACTCTTCTTCCGGGTGATCCTGGATAGTTTTTGTAAAATCTTCCCATGTCGAGATGGTCTTCCCTTCGATTTGGATAATTTCATCACCATGCTGCAACCCGGCTTCTGCAGCAGGCGAATTCGGTTGTGCTTCATCAATGATTGCCTGCTCGGTTGGCACACCTTGAATCAAACCAAGAATAATGAAGATCACGATCGCCAACAAAAAATTCATCATCGGCCCAGCAAACAGTTGCATTGCCCGTTTACCAACACTCTTGGATGCAAACTGCCGATCATATGGGGCGATTTGTGTCGCTTTTTCATCAACAACCATCAACGCTTTTTCATCAACAGCAAACTGCAATTGATGATCTTCATCGTCAAGTTCGTAGCCTTTAATCACTAACTCATGATCGAGATCCGCATGTTCCACCTCAATCACGCGCGCGTTTGGATGTTTGGACTTGTTATTAACGATAATTTTGTTTACTTTACCGGCATCATTAAACTCCAGACCAATATGATGACCTGGCTTAAGTTCAACCATTTCCGGATCGTCACCGGCAACCCGGACGTATCCGCCAATAGGAAGCAGACGGATTGTATAGACTGTTTCATTCCTCGTAAAGTCAAATATCTTTGGTCCAAAACCAATGGCAAATTCCCGTGCTAACATTCCCGCACGTTTGGCAAAAATCAAATGACCAAATTCGTGAATGAATACAAGTAAGCCAAACATGATTATAAACGCAATAACTGTCGTCAAATGAGGCACCTTCCTTTATATAAGTGAAGCGTCGTTTTAGAGGATGTTCAAAAAGTCCAGTAAAAATGACGCTTCGAATTTCTTCGTTGGCTTGCTTTTCCGCTCCTCATGTACCTTTTATGTACACTCCGGAGCTCAAAGCTACGCCGCCTAGAACTTCTCGGTCCTTTTTATCCTCCTTTTGAACACGCCTTTTTAGTTATTCACTGTCATTATTCTACTCTGTTCATACCGCCAATTCAAATCATCTAATGCTTATATGAATCCGAGCAAGTACAAGATGGGCAGAACAAACAATAAACTATCCAGCCTGTCTAAAATTCCGCCATGACCCGGCAGGATATTACCCGAGTCTTTTACATCATAATGGCGTTTGTAGGCAGATTCAACCAGATCACCAATTTGTCCAAAAACAGACACGAGGATCGTAATCCCAATCATGGCGATCATCGCAAACGGGAACGGATGAGCCAGTTGAAAAATGATCCCGACAATACAGGCAAGAACAATTCCACCGACAGCCCCTTCGATCGTTTTGTTAGGACTGATTTTCGGCCACAATTTATGCTTTCCCAATGCCCGGCCAACAAAATAGGCCCCTGTATCCGTCGCCCAAATGACAAACAATACGTAAAAGATGTAATCCAGACCATTTTCTCTGGCAGCGATCAGGAAGTAAAAACCCATACCTACATAAATGGCTGTCAGTACGACAAACGCAGCATCATCAAAATTAAACTTATTCTTCACCAATACAATATATGTTAATAATAGTATAACAAAAATTATGGTCAACGCATGTTTTGTCAAGCCAATTAATCCCGTTTCTCCGATAATAAAGTCTGCCAATACTGCCCAAACATAAAGAACAGCGAGAATAGCCGGAATAAGTTTTTTCTCCATTTTTCGCATCTTAACCAGTTCTGCTATACCAATGGCAGCCAATAAATAGACCAAAAAGGTGAATGGCAGTTTACCATATAAGACAAAGGGCACAAATATAATTAATGCAACTATCGCTGTCAAAATTCGTTGTTTCATTTTCGTCTCAACACCTATATACCTCCATAGCGTCGTTTGCGCTGCTGATAGTCATGGAGAGCCTTTCGAAATATTTCCTCATTGAAGTCGGGCCAAAGCACATCTGTAAACCAGAACTCGGAATAGGCAACTTGCCAAAGCAGAAAATTACTCAGCCGTTGTTCACCACTTGTACGAATTAATAAATCAGGATCGGTTAAACCGTTTGTGTATAGATAATCGGAAAAGATCTGTTCGTCCAGGGAATCAATCGATATCTTCTTATCGTCAATATCTGTCATAATGTCCTTAATTGCCCGCATAATTTCATTTCTGCTACCATAGTTTAAAGCAAAATTTAATAATAATCCATTATTGTTACACGTTTTCTTTTTGGCATATTGAATAGCTTTTTTTGTATGATCAGGAAGTCCATCAAAATTACCAATCGTTTCAATTCTTACGTTATTTTCCATCAACTCGGGTAAATAAATATGTAAAAATTCCTTTGGCAGTTTCATTAAAAAGTCGACTTCTGATTTTGGGCGTTTCCAGTTTTCTGTTGAGAATGCATATAATGTCAAAATTTCTACCTTACATGCGCTGGCAACTTTAACGATTTCCTTTACGACATCCATCCCTTCTTTATGGCCAGCTATCCGGGGAAGCCCTCGTTTTTTTGCCCATCTTCCATTTCCGTCCATGATGATGGCAACATGTTTTGGTATATTTTCTTGTTCGGTCCTATATTGTTCATTTGCATCGTTTTGTTTACTTTTAAAAAAAGGAAGTTTCAATGACATTTTTTGTCCTCCGCGTATGTTGAATATCTTATACAATCCTTTCAAGAGGATGTTCAAAAAGTCCGGTAAAAATGAAACATCGCACAGTTGTCCCCCTTTTTGAACACGTTCTTCAACTATAATCAATAGAAGGAAAAAAGAATTATATGATTGTGCAGACGTTCAAAATGGTACTTTATGGTTGTTTATTTTATCGATGCATTCATTATATCACGAATTTGATTCGTATTGTTTAGAAACGGGGAACAGGACAGGTGAGACATTCCCTTCCAAAAAACAAAAACCCCCTTAAACAAGAGGGCAATGCTTCTTATTGGTTCAAAAAATCGATAGCCAATAATTGACTTAAACTTCCATGATCTCTTCTTCTTTCTTTTTCGCAAGCTGATCCAATTTAGCTATATGCTTGTCTGTTTCCTTTTGGACTTTATCTTGTTCTGCGCGCAGTTCATCTTCGGTTAGATCACCATTTTTTTCTGCTTTTTTTAATTGATCATTGGCATCACGACGAATGTTACGAACCTGCACACGGGCATCTTCCAAATACTTTCCAACTACTTTAACCAATTCCTTGCGTCGTTCTTCCGTAAGTGCCGGGATATTAATCCGGATAACTTGACCATCATTGGACGGAGACAGACCTAAATCAGCCTTTTGAATGGCTTTTTCCACATCGCCAACAGATGATTTATCAAATGGTGAAATCACCAGCAATCTAGCCTCTGGTGCGGAAATGGAAGCTAATTGGTTCAACGGTGTTGAAGCTCCATAATAATCGACATAAATACTATCTAACAAAGATGGATTGGCACGGCCGGCACGTACTGTAGCCAAACTTTTTGAAAAAGCCTGGACAGCCTGGACCATTTTCTCACGCATTTCCTTTAGAACATCATCTGACATCACTTATTTCCCCCTTATTGTTGTACCAATGGTTTCACCAAGAACAACCCTTTTTATGTTTCCTTCCTCAGTTATCGAGAATACAATTAATGGTATATCGTTATCCATACATAGCGAAGACGCAGTGGAATCCATTACTCCGAGTCCGGCATTTAACATTTCAAGATAGGAAAGAATTTCATATTTTTCGGCATCTTTATTTACTTTTGGGTCATCCGTATATACGCCATCGACATTATTTTTTGCCATTAAAATTACTTCTGCTTCAATCTCAGCCGCACGTAAAGCTGCTGTTGTATCCGTTGAAAAGTAAGGATTCCCGGTTCCCGCAGCAAAGATCACAACACGTTTTTTCTCCAAATGGCGAATTGCTTTACGCCGTATATAAGGCTCAGCAACCTGACGCATCTCGATCGATGTTTGCACACGAGTTGGTATGCCAATATTTTCTAAGCTGTCTTGAAGTGCAAGAGAATTCATAATCGTTGCCAGCATCCCCATATAGTCAGCAGTTGCACGATCCATGCCCATTTCACTGCCAACCTTGCCACGCCAGATGTTTCCACCGCCAACAACAACGGCGACTTCAACACCTAACTCGGCGACTTCTTTTACTTGTGATGCTATAGATTGGATTACTGCCGGTTCAATACCATAGCCTTGTTTGCCACTTAATGCTTCACCGCTTAATTTTAATACTACTCGACGGTAACGTGCTGTTGTCATAGTAACCTCCATAGAAATTAGTTTGCCGGATTTGCTTTAAAGAGGATGTTCAAAAAGTCCGGTAAAAATGACATGTCCCTGCAAAAGGGGTATGCCGACGCCTGAGCGCAAGCCCGTTTTTAGTCGGCCTTCGTTTGAAGAACTCGTTGGCTTGTTTTTCCGCTCCTCATGTACCTTTTATGTACACTCCGGTGCTCAAAGCTACGCCGCCTAGAACTTCTCGGTCCTTTTTATCCTCCTTTTTGAACACACACTTAAAGTTATGAGAAAGGGAACAACAGCTGTGTCCCCTTTTAAAACCAATTGCACTAGCCCATTGGTTATTTTTTGATTTGGCTCATAACTTCTTCAGCAAAGTTTTCTTCCCGTTTTTCCATTCCTTCGCCAACTTCATAACGAACAAAAGTTTTAACGGTTGCACCTTTATCGGCAACATATTTTCCCACTTTTTGGTCTGGATCTTTAACAAAATCTTGTTCCAGCAAGCAAATTTCCTGGAAGAACTTTCCTAAACGACCTTCTACCATTTTTTCTACAATTTTTTCTGGTTTTCCTTCGTTTAATGCTTGTGATTTCAATACTTCTCGTTCGTGATCGACATCTGCTTTTGCGACATCATCACGGGAAACATAACGAGGGCTGACAGCAGCAGCATGCATGGCAATATCTTTTGCCACTGTTTCATCGTTTGTACCTTCCAACAGGGTTAACACACCAATGCGTCCGCCCATATGAAGGTAAGCGCCAAACACATCGTTATCTGTTTTTTCCAGCAGTGTAAAACGGCGCAAAGAAATTTTTTCACCAATTTTTGCAATGGCCGAGTTAATGTAAGTTTCCACTGTGTCACCTTCGCCATGTAACTTTTGTTGTAATGCTTCCTCAACAGTTGCCGGTTTTGCTTCAACAATATGCTTTCCAAGTTCAGCTAGCAGCTGTTTAAACTGGTCGTTTTTTGTTACAAAGTCTGTTTCACAGTTCACTTCCAATAGAGCTGCTGTATTTCCATCCATTGCGATGTATGTCGAGCCTTCAACAGCAATACGGTCAGCTTTTTTGGCAGCTTTGGAAATCCCTTTTTCACGTAAATAGTCGATTGCTTTATCGATGTCACCATCAGTTTCCTGGAGTGCTTTTTTACAATCCATCATACCTGCACCCGTTTTTTCACGAAGTTCTTTAACCATTTTTGCAGAAATTGCCATGTTACATCCTCCTTATAACGTTATCTTCCTGAAATATTTCCTATTCTCTAAAAAAGGTGATAAAAGGCTTATCCTCTTATCACCTGTCCTTTTTAAAAAATTATTCCTCGATTGTGTCTGCAGTTTCTTCTACTTTTACGTTTTCTTCTGCTTCCACTTCGCCGATTTCTTCAACTTCTTCTCCTTGTTTTACTTCAAGGACAGCGTCAGCCATTTTTGACGTTAGCAGTTTAACTGCGCGGATTGCATCATCATTTGCCGGAATGACATGATCAATTTCATCCGGATCACAGTTCGTATCAACAATCCCGATGATCGGAATGTTCAATTTGTGCGCTTCAGCAATAGCAATTCGTTCTTTACGAGGGTCAATAACAAACATTGCATCTGGAAGCTTGTTCATTTCCTTAATACCGCCAAGGAATTTCACCAGACGGTCTTTTTCTTTCAACAGTCCAACTACTTCTTTTTTTGGAAGTACATCGAACGTTCCATCTTCTTCCATACGCTCAATATCTTTTAACCGGTTGATACGTTTACGGATTGTTTGGAAGTTGGTTAATGTACCACCTAACCAGCGTTGGTTAACATAGAACATGCCTGAACGTGTTGCTTCATCACGGACAGAATCCTGTGCTTGTTTTTTGGTACCGACGAACAGAATCGTTCCGCCATCTGCAACAAGATCTTTCACATATTTGTATGCTTCATCAACTTTTTTCACCGTTTTTTGTAAGTCGATGATGTAGATGCCGTTACGCTCTGTAAAGATATATTTTTTCATCTTTGGGTTCCAACGGCGAGTCTGATGGCCAAAATGCACACCAGCTTCAAGTAACTGCTTCATTGAAATTACTGACATTAAAATTACCTCCTATGGTTTTTTCCTCCGTTTGCATCCTCTTTGCACAAGGACCATCGCAAAAGTGGAAATGTTCGAACCAACCTCAGAATTCTTACATTCAACCTCTACTATGGCACCACTTTGGCAAATCAGCAAACGTGTGTGATAAAACATGATTACGTGTCGTTAACCATGACCTTACACCAAAAATAAATATATCATATGGTACCCAAGCAATCAAGCGTTAATATATGTTTTTTCATGAATTTTTATGGCAAGCTCGACCTCGGTTTTTCCACAATGAATTGTACTGGCAATATGTTCATAGGAAAATCCCTTTTTGTAAAGTTCAAGAATTCTTGCTTGCATCGATGTTTCAAAGGTATCATTGATATTTTTCAGAGCCAAATCTGGTAACAGGATATTATCCTTCTCCTGATTTGTCTTTGTTTTCTGTTTCGTTTTCTTTTCAGTGGCAGGCTCTGTTGTACCAGTATTGGCAAATCTATCCTCTAACATACGGTTTTCCTGTTTGATTTCCTGTAAATAAGTTTCCAAAAGTTCCATTACGTCCTCTGTATTGTTTTGGTGTGAGGATTTCATCTGTTTTACGAGTTGATAGATGCAATTAGGGTAACGAGATGTAATATAAAACTAATGCTTCGTATGATCTGGTTGTACTCATTAAATCAACCCTCTCTTTTATTATTGATAAGATCTGGCAACCCTTGATAATAGAGTTGATTTTTCGCAAGTTTCGTCATTTCTTTCTCCATATCAACATTGTTATGATTATGGTTATATGATGTATGATGTTTCGATCCGTTTTTGACAAAATATCCTGAAAAATATTTAAAAACTCAAGTTCCCTATCTCTTTATGCCTATTTTCATGCCGTTATTTTCATTTTAAAGTTAATTTATCGGTATGTATCCTTATTTTAAAAGGCTGAATACATATTTCGACAAAGATATGTTAAATCCACGATAAAAAGACCTAACAAATAACATGCTAGGTCTTTCGATTTAATGAACAATCTATGTTGTTCATGTTTTATTTCCTGGGCAAAAGTTCATATCTTATCTTGAACGTAACTTATCAAGTTCTACCAGGAATTTATCATTAAGGACTTTAATATATGTCCCTTTCATTCCTAATGAGCGTGATTCAATTACACCAGCACTTTCCAATTTACGTAGCGCATTAACAATAACCGATCTGGTAATTCCAACCCGGTCAGCAATCTTACTTGCTACAAGTAAACCTTCCTTGCCATTAAGTTCTTCAAAGATATGATCGATTGCTTCCAGTTCACTATAGGAAAGGGAACTGATGGCCATCTGAACAACTGCCTTACTTCTGGCCTCTGTTTCAATTTCTTCAGACTTCTCATGAAGAATTTCCATACCGACAACAGTGGCACCATATTCAGCCAGCAAAAGATCGTCATTGTTAAAACGATCACTTAATCTACTTAAAACGAGTGTTCCGAGACGATCACCACCACCAACAATCGGTACAATCGTTGTTAAGCCATTTTGGAACAAGTCCTTATTCTCAACAGGGAATGCGGAGAATTGACTGTCAATATCCAGGTTTGATGTTGTTTCAGAAATTGCAAATAGCCCTTGCGTGTACTCTTCCGGAAATTGACGTTCCTCCAACATTGATTTCATTCGGTCGTTTTCAATTTCTTGGTTGATTGCAATTCCTAATAACTTACCACGCCTGCTTACGATAAATACGTTACTGTTGATCACATCCCGTAAAGTTGCAGACATGTCGTTGAAGTTTACCGGTTTTGCTCCAGCTTTCTGTAACATTGCATTGATTTTTCTTGCTCGATCTAAAAGTTCCATGATAATCCTCCATTCAATTGTTTGTATTACAGTATAAATTGACTTAAATCTTTATCTTTTACAATCGTACTTAATTTTTTATCGACATATTCAGGGGTGATTTCGACAGTCTCCATCATCACTTCCGGCGCCTCAAATGACAGGTCTTCCAGGAGTTTTTCCAAAATTGTATGCAATCTGCGCGCTCCAATGTTATCCGTTTCCTGATTTACCTGGTAAGCAATTTCGGCAATCCTAATTACAGCATTGTCAGTAAATTCAACATTTATACCTTCTGTTTTTAATAATGCACGATATTGTTTCAAAAGTGCATTAGAAGGCTCTTGCAAAATACGCTGAAAATCCTTAACTGTTAATTTCTCCAGCTCCACCCGGATCGGGAATCTTCCTTGTAGTTCCGGAATCAGATCTGACGGTTTTGACATATGAAATGCCCCTGCAGCAATAAACAGCATATGATCGGTTTTTACGGGGCCATGTTTGGTCACAACGGTAGAACCTTCGACAATTGGCAAAATATCACGTTGTACGCCTTCTCGTGATACATTGGCGGAATTGTCCTGTTTGGCTGCTACCTTATCGATCTCATCAATAAACAGGATACCGGATTGTTCGGCACGTTCAATTGCTTCCTGTGCGGCTTCTTCCATATCTACGAGTTTCTGTGCTTCCTGCATGGTCAAAACATTTCTCGCTTCTGAAACCGGCAATTTTCGCTTCTTCTTTTTCTTTGGCATGAACTGCCCCAGCGCATCCTGCATGTTCATTCCCATTTGTTCCATTCCGGAGCCTTGCAGCATATCAAACATGGAAGGTGTTGGTTCTTCAATCTCTACTGTTACGATATGATCTTCCAACTCTCCCAAAGCGAGTTGATGCTCTATTCGTTTGCGTTTATTGTGTATTTCCTCGGTTTTATCCGTATCCTTTTCATCATCGTCATCCTCTGACCCGCCTGCAAACAGCATCTCGAACGGATTTTTCACCCCTGATTGTTTCTTGGCCTGGGGCATTAATAACTGAACAAGCTTCTTATTTGCTTCAACCTCAGCCTTGCCCTTTACCTCAGCCATTTTTTCTTCTTTTACCATCCTTACTGACATTTCTACCAAATCACGAACCATGGATTCCACATCACGGCCAACATAACCCACTTCGGTAAACTTTGTTGCTTCCACTTTGACAAACGGTGCCCCGACAAGTTTCGCCAGTCTTCTGGCAATTTCTGTTTTCCCAACCCCTGTTGGACCAATCATCAGGATATTTTTTGGTACAATTTCGTCTTTAATCGATTCATCGAGCTTCATGCGGCGATAACGATTTCGGAGTGCAACTGCAACCGACTTTTTAGCCTGACGCTGTCCGATGATATAGTTATTCAGCTGGTCAACAATTTGCTTAGGGGTTAAATCGATTCCCATAAAGCGGCCTCCTCATTAGTCAAGTACTTCCAATGTGATATGATCATTCGTATAAACGCATATTTCACCTGCAATTTCCAATGCCGACTGTGCGATTTCTTTAGCCGTCAGATTACTTGCATGTTTGCGTAATGCCCGACCGGCACTTAATGCATAATTACCGCCTGAGCCGATTGCCAGCATCCCATCGTCCGGTTCTATCACTTCTCCGGTACCTGAAAGCAAAAACATCTTCTCCTTATCCATGACAATCAGCATCGCTTCCAATTTGCGCAGTACCTTATCACTCCGCCATTCCTGAGCCAACTCCACGGCTGCACGCTGCAGATTTCCGTCAAATGTCTCCAGCTTTCCCTCGAATTTTTCATACAATGTAAACGCATCAGCGACAGATCCGGCAAATCCAGCCAATACTTGACCCTTGTATAATGTGCGAACTTTTTTGGCGTTATGTTTCATGACTACCGCATTCCCTAACGTTACTTGCCCATCACCACTCATCGCACATTGGCCATTATGGATGATAGCAAATATTGTTGTTGCATGCATCTCATGATTCACGATCATCACCTCTTGACTTTAATTTTCGTTCAGAAGCTCTAGGGTGGCTGTTCATATACACGTTACGCAACTGTTCCTTGGTAACGTGTGTATAAATCTGTGTCGTCGATAAATTTTCATGTCCTAACAGTTCCTGTACAGTACGAAGATCTGCCCCTGCGTTTAGCATATGTGTAGCAAAAGTATGCCTGAGTTTATGCGGGTGAATATTTACAGTTAACGCCGTTTTGTTCATCATTTTATCCAGAACAGTTCGGATGCCTCGCGTAGTTATCGGGGCTCCTCTAGCATTTAAAAAAATGCGATCGGTGTTTGTCTTCGCTTTGTCAAGAAGTACTATTCGCCCCTCGCTGATATACGTCTCCAACGCGATTTCGGCAAATCGCCCAAAAGGAATATAGCGTTCTTTTCGACCCTTGCCTTTGACAAATGCAGTCCCCAAAGAAAAGTCGATATCTTGTATTCGTAACTGCTGGCACTCGCTAACCCGCATTCCAGTTGCATAAAGCAACTCAAGCAGTGCCTGATTGCGTTGGCCCAATGGGTCTGTTGTATCATTGACTGCAAATAACTTTTCCAGTTCTTCTTCATACAAAAAATCCGGAATGGGTTTGGCTGCTTTTGGCAAGGAAACATGGATAAAGGGGTTATCTTCCACTTCCTCTTCACGATCCAAAAATTTATAAAACGTGCGCAAACCGGATATTATTCTGGACACAGATCGTCGGCTCAAATTGCTATCATACAGCATGGTTAGAAAAAGTCGTACAATTTGAGTATCGACGTCGCTCAGGTTATCTATTCCTTCGCGATGTAAAAATTGAAAAAACGTTTCCAGATCATTCAGATAATACTTCACAGTATATGGCGAGGCATTTTTCTCAATTTGCAAATACTCGACAAATGCCTCGCTACTTTCGGAAAACCTATTCAAAACTTCACCCTCTATCAAAAACGAAAAGCGCGAAATTGTTAGTCATACAAGCCCATGATTCCATCATTTCTGAACAGCGAATAAATCATATCATATAACATTCTGGAAAGCAATAGATTTAACAAAATAGCAGCAAGATTCTGAATTGAGCTTAGTCCTGCCTAATGAATCATAATCCTGGTTGATAGTACTGTCAAGTAATTTAGCTTACCAAGTGATAATTATAGCTGTTACGAATCGAATAGTCAACAAACAAGTATGAAAGACGCAAATTTACACTTATTTGCCACAAAATCAGCATTGAATGTAATCAGTTTGTCTTTTAAAACAGATGTAGTTTTTTTATTTTTTTCTTCGTTTCATCGGTGCCTAGTTCGTATAATTTGCGATAAATGGCAACCAGATACGCATCATAGTTATTTCGTTTCGCATCGACACCCCACTCATCAAATGGTTTCCCCAAAAATTTAACTGCATCATTTGCATTTTCACCTTTTTTTGTAAATAGAATTTCGATTTCTTCTACCTCTTCTGGTGTAGCATATATTTCATATTCAATACCGTTTTTAGGCAGCGAAACATCGCGGATTTCCCCCGTATCAACTGTTACAAAGTATGTTTTTCGTTCCATGGTTAGCCTCCCTTTATAAAAATGTTACCCTATTTCGCCGGGCTAAAACTTCTATATGGGAGTATTAAAAAAAGTTACCTAAATTGTCACATGTTTTAAACAGTAAACATGTCAGTTGCAAAAAAGTTTCCGCCATTATCTTGCCATTTTAAAAGTGCGTGTTCAAAAGGAGGATAAAAAGGACCGAGGTCGGCTAAGTTCGCAACGTCCTGTTGCAACGCCGGCACTAGCACGTCTGAGTGCGTCGAAATTCTAGGCGGTGTAGCTTTGAGCACCGGAGTGTACGTAAGAGGTACATGAGGAGCGGAAAAGCAAGCCAACGAGTTCTTCAAATGAAGGCCGACTAAAAACGGGCTTGCGCTCAGGCGCTGGAGCCGGACGGGGCTCATCCGATTACAAAGTTATTCACAGCATTTATAATTTCCTAAACAAAAATAAAGCCGCCCATTTTATCGGGCGGCTTGTTTAACCTTGCGTTTCCTCTTTATAATCGCAATTGGTACATTGAATTTGCGTTTCTTTTTTCTTTTTCTTTTCGACCAGCAGAGAGCTACATTTAGGACACGGTCGGGAAATTGGTTTATCCCAAGAAACAAAATCGCATTCCGGAAAACGGTCACAGCCGTAAAACTTTCGATTCTTTTTCGATTTTCGTTCCACCACGTCGCCCTTTTTACATTTAGGACAAGTCACACCAATTTTTTTGAGAATGGGCTTGGTGTTACGGCATTCCGGGAAGTTGGAACATGCAAGGAATTTTCCATACCGCCCCATCTTATATACCATTTCATGTCCACATTTTTCACAGGTAATCCCTGCTGGTTCATCTTTAATTTCGATTTTTTCCATTTCCTGTTCCGCGGTTTCCAATCGTTTACTAAACGGCTGGTAAAATTCGTCTAAAACGGCGATCCAATCTGCTTTCCCCTCTTCAATGGAGTCAAGGTCCTCCTCCATTTTAGCGGTGAAATCAAGATCAATAACCTGTGGGAAAAATTCTTGCAGTAGCTCAATAACTATTTGACCGAGCTCAGTTGGAATAAATCGCTTATTATCAATGGAGACATACCCCCGACGCTGAATCGTATCAAGTGTGGGGGCATAGGTAGACGGACGACCGATTCCCTGTTCTTCCATTGTCTTTACCAGTCTTGCTTCTGTATATCGTGGAGGTGGCTGGGTAAAGTGTTGATCAGGGATGATGTCGTCAGCCTTCACTTCCATTCCTTCCTGCAAGTCGGGTAAATATTTATTTTCCTGTTTGCTATTGTCATCTGTTCCTTCTATATATACACTTCTAAAACCTTTAAATTTAATCTTGGAACCGGTAGCACGAAATTCCACACCGTTGTTTATTAGTTGAACAGTCATCGTATCCATTACTGCAGGTGCCATTTGACTTGCCAGGAATCGTTCCCAGATTAATTTATACAACCGGTATTGATCACGGGATAATATCGATTTTAGTGTTTTGGGATCACGGTTTACTGACGTAGGACGGATTGCTTCATGGGCATCCTGTGATCCCTCTTTTTGTTTTACCTTTTTCTGCACCCCCAAATAATTTTTTCCGTGTTTTTCCTCAATGTATTCTTTCGCTTCAGCTTTGGCGGTATCCGAGGTACGTGTGGAATCCGTACGCATGTATGTGATTAAACCGGTAATTCCACCAGCTTTTTTTCCCAGGTCAATTCCTTCATATAGCTGCTGAGCTACCATCATGGTCTTTTTGGCACGGAAATTTAATTTTCTTGCTGCTTCCTGTTGCAAAGATGATGTTGTAAACGGCAATGCGGGATTTCGTTTCCGTTCCCGCTTTTTGACCTGGTCAACAAGAAAGGTTTTATCTTCTGTTATTTTCTTTAAAATTTCATTAACATCACTTTCCGTTTTTAGCTCCTGTTTCTCATTATCGATCCCATAAAATGAGCCTTCGAATGTTTCTCCATCCTTTAAGAAATTTGCTTCGATTGACCAATATTCTTCCGGCTTGAAGTTTTCAATCTCCTTCTCCCGGTCGATAATCATTTTAACAGCTACCGATTGCACACGTCCGGCGCTTAAACCTTTTTTTACTTTCTTCCATAATAATGGACTGATATTATAACCAACCAGCCGATCCAAAATCCGTCTTGCCTGCTGGGCATCTACCAGGTCGGTATCAATGGATCGTGGGTGCTTAAATGATTCTTTTATTGCATCCTTCGTAATTTCGTTAAAGACTACCCGGCAATCTGAGTGTTCATCAATGTTCAAACTGTGAGCCAAATGCCAGGCAATTGCTTCCCCTTCTCGATCAGGGTCGGCCGCAAGATAGACTTTTTTTGCCTTTTTAGCAGCCGATTTCAAATTTTTTAATACATCGCCTTTTCCGCGAATTGTAATATATTTTGGTTTAAAGTTGTTTTCGGTATCCACTCCCATTTGACTTTTCGGCAGGTCCCGAACATGTCCCATGGATGCCTCTACTTTATATTTTTTTCCCAAGTATCGTTCAATCGTCTTTGCCTTGGCAGGTGATTCAACGATTACTAGATAATCTGACATATCTGCTTTCTCCTCCCAAACTGAGGTAACCCAATTAAAGTATACAATCCTCTATCAATTGGAAATCTCCACTAATAGTAAATATATCCTCCACATTTGTCAAACATGATGAAATCGCCTTTTCCATTTTCATCACGGGTTACCCATATCTTTATGCTCGGTTTCCATAAAAATATGCTTCATTGATTCCCAATCTTCCATTACATCAGATGCATTGGTAACCAGTTTTGCCCCATCTTGAATCATCTGATGACAACCCGCGGTTTGTGGTAATAGCGGGGAATCCGGTACCGCATACACTTCCCTTCCCTGATCAAGCGCCTGATCAACGGTAATCAGTGTCCCACTCCGTTCACGCGCTTCAATAACTAATGTTCCATAACTCAGCCCGCTAATGATCCGATTCCTTTCCGGAAAATGATATCGTTCCGGTCGTGTATCAGGTGGGTATTCAGACAATAGCAATCCATGTTGCACCAACTTATGAAATAATGCTATGTTTTGTTTCGGATAAATGTGATGAAAACCGTTCCCCAAAACAGCAATTGTTTTTCCGGTATGTTTTAGTGCGATTTGGTGTGCATACGCATCAATTCCTTGTGCCATACCACTGACAATCAGGAAATCTCTTTCCATCAACGGTTGGAGAATAAAGGCTGTTTTTCGGTAGGCATTTGTCGATGGATTTCTTGTACCAATAACACTTAGGGAGGGTTTATGCTTTAACAGCGACAGGTCACCCAAAGCATAAAGAACCAGCGGCGGGTCTTTTATAGTTTTTAGCATATCCGGATAGGTTTCGTCAACTATTGTCAATATCGAAAACTGATTAATATCCTGTTTTAGTGATTGATGGATTTGCTGATTATGAAGGTCAAAATAAAGTAATTGGGCTTTTTTATCGGGGAGTGCGTATCGTTGACCAAGTTCTGCAGAAGAAAGTTTGTAGAGATCAGATAGGGGGCAGTCGAGCTTGAGCATACGGTTGATCGTATTCCTGGTTACTCCACGGCAGCGGTGAAGATGAATGAGTTTTTTTCGTAATATTTTCAATACATCACTTCCTTCATATCATTGGGTTTTTAAAATCTTTGATAGAACGGGTCTGACCCATTCTCTGAGACAGACCCTAATGATTAATGCGTTTTACATTTTTCGTCCAAGTTACGTTCTTTTAATGCTTCAATCATTTTTTCACCCATAACAGCTGGTGTTTCCGCAACTTTAATGCCACATTCACGCATAACACGCATTTTCTCTTCAGCAGTACCTTTACCACCGGAAATAATCGCGCCGGCGTGACCCATCCGTTTTCCTGGAGGTGCAGTTGCGCCGCCAATGAAGCCAACAACAGGTTTTTTCATATTTGCTTTTATCCATGCTGCAGCTTCTTCCTCAGCAGTACCACCGATTTCACCAATCATCACAACTGCTTCGGTATCGGGATCATCGTTAAATGCTGATAATACATCGATAAAGTTTGTGCCATTAACAGGGTCGCCGCCAATCCCTACTGCAGTAGATTGGCCATAACCTTTTTCCGATAATTGATGTACCGCTTCATAGGTCAGGGTACCAGAACGGGAAACAACCCCGATGTGACCTTTTTTATGAATGTATCCAGGCATAATGCCGATTTTACATTGTTCCGGTGTAATGACACCAGGACAGTTCGGCCCTATCAGACGTGTTTTCTTGCCTTCCATGTATCGTTTTACTTTCACCATATCTAAAACAGGAATATGTTCAGTAATACAAATAGCCAGATCTAATTCTGCGTCTACTGCCTCTATAATGGCATCAGCTGCAAATGGTGCAGGCACATAAATAACAGATGCCGTAGCCCCTGTCTGGTCAACAGCTTCTTTTACTGTGTTAAAGACAGGCACACCTTCTACCTCTGTACCACCTTTTTTCGGTGTCACACCACCGACGATTTTTGTACCATATTCAAGCATTTGTTTTGTGTGGAATTTAGCCGTACCACCGGTAATTCCCTGGACAATTACTTTTGTATCCTGATTAATGTATATACTCATTTTCGTCCGTCCTTTCCGCGTAATGATGCACTTTGAAAATAATGGTTAAAGGTCAAACAGGTTAACATAACTAAACAGTCGCCTATCTGATCTTTATTTGACCAATGAAACGATTTTTTCTGCCCCATCGGCCATGGAATCTGCAGAGGTAATGTTTAATCCTGAGTCATCCAGAATTTTCTTGCCCAAATCAACATTGGTACCTTCCAAACGTACAACCAATGGTAATTTCAGGCCAACTTGTTTGGTAGCTTCGACAACACCCTCAGCAATAACATCACATTTCATGATTCCGCCAAAAATATTGACAAAAATCCCTTTTACATGGGAATCGGACAAAATGATCTTGAATGCTTCGGTAACTTTTTCCGCAGTAGCACCGCCCCCAACATCAAGGAAGTTTGCCGGATCACCGCCATAATATTTGATAATATCCATGGTTGACATAGCAAGTCCTGCTCCATTAACCATACAGCCGATATTACCATCCAAAGCAATATAGTTTAAATCATACTTGGATGCTTCAATTTCCTTCTCGTCTTCTTCATCCAAATCCCGTAAATCTTGTATATCTTTTTGACGGAAAATGGCATTATCGTCAAAATTCAATTTGGCATCAAGGGCCATTACTTGTCCATCACCAGTTGTTACAAGTGGGTTAATCTCGGCAACAGAACAATCTTTTTCAATAAATGCTTGATAAAGTCCGGTCATGAATTTAACTGCCTTTGACAGCAGTTCATCCGGTATATTGATGTTAAACGCTAATCTGCGTGCTTGATAAGGGCTGAGTCCTACAACAGGATCAATGACCTCTTTAAATATTTTTTCCGGCGTTTCGGCAGCAACTTCTTCAATTTCCATGCCGCCCTCCTCTGATGCCATCATAACAACACGAGATGTTGCACGGTCAAGAACAACACCAACATAGTATTCTTTTTTAATATCGCATCCTTCCTCGATAAGCAAGCGTTTGACTTCCTTGCCTTCCGGACCAGTTTGATGCGTAACAAGTGTTTTTCCTAATATTTCATCAGCATATGTACGCACTTCATCCAAATTTTTGGCAACTTTAACTCCACCGGCTTTACCTCTGCCCCCGGCATGGATTTGTGCTTTGACCACAGTAACAGACGTTCCCAGTTTTTTGGCAGCTTCAACTGCTTCATCGACAGTATATGCAACATGGCCATTTGGCACGTTTACGCCAAAGTTTCGCAAAATTTCTTTGCCTTGATACTCATGAATGTTCATCCTTTATCCTCCAATCAAATTTCGCTGCAAATCTATTGTATTAAAAACCAACAAATTTCACAAGAATAAGGATCCTCATTGATATTTAGATCTGTCAAAAGTTCCGCAAGAGATGGATCTTTCTGTACCGGGAAATCATTTTCCTTTGCCTTTTTAATCATTTTTTCAGCAATAAGCCCTTTACCACTTGCTGTAATTCGGGGCATAATCAGATTTGTTGTCATAATGTAATGTCGCAGCCTTTTTCCGCTTTGTCATATTCGCAAATCCACTCCTTGTTTCATAGGCTCTACATCATCAACCGCATGAGCTGAACATTATGAAACCGGCTGACTCTTGCACTGAATCTATTTGCAATCCATTGATAAAATGTAATATTTTTTGGGCGTGTTCTCTGTTCTATATCAAAAGGAATCTTTTTGTTTAGAAGTGATCCAAGAAAAGCCTTGTTTGGTTTGATCGCCTTTAACCCGAATTGTTGCAGCAAATCGATGGTGTCGTTTTGCTCTTGACCATTAACTTTGTTTTTAAGCACTTTGAGCCGTATGAGATCATCTTTCTTTCCAATCTGAAAATAATAGGTTTTTCCGGCTGTTAACGGAGCCTCCAATTGGGCAAACATTGATTGTGATTGCAGCTGGATTTACGCCTTATTGTTCGTATATAACTGAAGAACTTTTCCTTGAATAATTTGCCCTGTTTTAATACAGAAATCGTTTCAGTTCTATGAACACTTGGTGTGCCTTGCATGTGGGAAAGGTCCATGATACCACCTCATTCCAACAAGCATCATGTAGCTATGTTTCTTACTGGAGCATACGATTTGCGATGGTACGGGGAAATTCCATGCTGTTGGAGCATCTCCATATGATGTTTCGTTCCATATCCCATATTTGACGCAAAATCATAGCAGGGAAATTCCGTATGTATCTGTTTCATTAATTGATCGCGCGTAACTTTGGCTAAAATACTGGCAGCGGCAATCGAGATACTTTTTTGGTCTCCTTTTACAATTGCTTCTGCGGAACACTTTAACCCTCCAAGCTGTACCGCATCAACCAAAACATGGTCTGGAGCAGGATTCAATTGATCAATAGCTTCATACATCGCCTGTTTGGTTGCCTGGAAAATATTAATCTCATCAATGATTTGATTGTTGATCATCGCAATACCATAACTGACTGCCTGCTCCTTGATTTGTGCAAAAAAACGTTCTCGTGTTGCCTCATTCAGTTGCTTGGAATCGTTTAATCCCAGTAAGGAAAAGTCATGGGGCAGGATAACTGCAGCCGCTACGACCGGACCCGCCAATGGACCTCTGCCCGCTTCATCAATTCCAGCAATATATTGACAGCCGTTTTGATAATTGAATTGCTCATAACGGCACATATCCACGAATCTTTTTTTCAGTTCCTGCTTTTTTTGTTTATTACGGTCATGGCGTGCAATTAATTGTTGTACCCCTTTACGCGTATCCAACCGTAGTTCCGCAAGTAATGTTTCCGTTACTGCATTTCTAGCAAATAACTGCTTTAATTCATCAATAGATTGCTTACTCATCTTTACACCTCTACTTTATTTATCGGCAAATTCCTAAATTTATTAAGTTAAATTAAGTTACCGGCATAAGAAAAACTGGCATGCATCCGAAAATGTATGCCAGTTACGCTTCAATGGATTCTAAGGTTATCCTGCCTAACCTGCCAGTTCTGAGATCACGGAGAACAATGTCGGCAACTTTATCGAAATTAACCTTGCCGCCACTTTCCAGGCAACCACGTTGTTTGCCAATCACTTCAAATATCTCCCACATATCCTCCATATCATGGTCAATCGCAAATCGATCCTTCAGCATTTCCGGGTAATATTTTTGCATATAAGAAATCACGAATGCGGCAATATCCTGTAATGACAACAGTTGATCCTTAATGGTCCCCAACGCTGCCAATCGGTATCCAATCTGCTCATCCTCAAATTTGGGCCACAAAATCCCTGGGGTATCGAGCAATTCAAAATCCTTACCTACCTTGATCCATAATTGCTGTTTTGTAACACCAGGTCGATCTCCTGTCTTGGCAATTTTTTTATTAGCGAGTCGATTGATCAATGTCGATTTACCTACATTTGGAACTCCCACAATTATCGCCCTTGCTGCTCTGGGTTGAACACCTTTTCGCTTTAATTTTTCCATATTTTCTTCGCCCAGGTTTTTCGCCTGTTGAATAACCTGTTTGATATCAGCTTTATCATCGATATGAACAGCCAGTGTTTTCGTCCCGTTTGCTTGAAAATAATGAAGCCATTTCGCCGTTTCACGTTGATCGGCCAAATCTTTTTTCATAAAGACTATCATCTTTGGTTTATTCTGTAAGACTTGCTTCAGCATTGGGTTTTGCGATGAAAACGGGGCACGCGCATCCACCAGTTCAATGACAAAATCAACCAGTTTTAATTTTTCTTCTACTTCACGCCGGGCCTTTGCCATATGACCCGGAAACCATTGAATTGGCATTTGGTTCACCCTATTCTTTTGCAATCTGGATACGGCTGATTGGCCAATATATCAGACTGGTTGTTCCGACGATCCGATCTTCGGGAATCAATCCCAGGATCCGACTGTCAGTGGAGTTATTACGGTTATCACCCAATACCAACAAGTAGCCCTTAGGGATTGTATGGTAAGACCCCGGTAAATCTTCCAATTGAAAATCTCCTGTCAGCACTTCTCCCGGCTGCAGGTTTTCTTTTTGTTCCTTCAAAAAAGGTTCATCAATCTGCTTTCCATTAATGTATAATACTTCATCCTTTACTGCAACATGCTCCCCTGGCAGGCCAATCACACGCTTGATAAAATCTTTGCCTTCCGTTGCATGAAAAACAACAATATCAAAGCGTTCCGGTTCGTGTAGACGATAGACAAATTTATTTACAATCATTTGATCCCGATTATGCAAAGTTGGTTGCATCGATGGACCATCTACAATAATGGGAGCAAAAAAATATGTTCGTACAACTAGTGCGAGTCCAACCGCAAACAATAACGCCAAAATCCAGTCTAACCACTCGTTTTTCTTCCGTTTGGCCATGATTCCACTTCCCAATTGTCATGAGGAATTTTTGTATTTCCCACCTATTATGTAGCATTTTGACTATAATACTTTTGATATTAAAGTGAAAAAGAGCTTGCAATAGTACCAAGCTCTCTCCCATACAAGTTCCCATATTATTAACGACGCTCTTTGATTCGTGCCGCTTTACCACGCAGATTACGAAGATAGTATAGTTTGGCGCGACGTACAATACCACGACGGGAAACTTCAATTTTCGCAATTCGAGGTGAATGTAATGGGAATGTACGCTCAACACCCACACCGTAAGAAATCTTTCTTACTGTAAATGTTTCACTAATTCCACCGTTTTGACGTTTAATCACGACACCTTCAAACACCTGGATACGTTCACGATTTCCTTCCACAACCTTAACGTGAACCTTTACAGTGTCACCCGCGCGGAAATCAGGATGATCTGTGCGAAGTTGATCTTTTGTGATGTCTTCAATAATTTGTTGCATCCTACTTCACTCCTTCCAAACCAATGCTCATGTCTCACTATGTGGCAGCGGAACATCGTTTATCCAGCTTAAGTATGTAACTTAAGCACAACAATTAATATACCATAATGGCCATAAGAGTTCAACTGCTTTCATCATATTTGTTCCAGAGATGGCATCTATTCATGATTGGAACGTTTTATCTCTTCCAAAATTTCCCGATCATTTTGTGACAACTCCTGCTGGTCAATCAATTCTTTCCTCCGCTCATACGTACGTTTTAAAGATTCTTTTTTGCGCCATCGCTCAACCTTCGCATGATTGCCCGATAAAAGCACATCCGGAACCTTCATGCCGCGAAAATCAGCTGGACGGGTATAATGCGGATGTTCCAGCAAACCAGTAGAAAAAGAATCGGCTGGGGCTGAATCTTTATTGCCCAGTACATCTGGCAACAGGCGGACAACACTATCAATGACAACCATCGCACCTAGCTCTCCCCCGGTTAATACATAGTCGCCAATGGAAATCTCATCAGTTACAAGATATTCTCTAATCCGCTCATCGTAGCCTTCATAATGACCGCAAATAAATACCAGATGATCCTCTGTTGCCAACTCCTCCGCCTTTTCCTGATGATATGGTTCTCCCTGTGGACACGTCAAAATAACCCGGGGATTTGTGGTTACATTCTCTGTGACAGAAGCAACCGCATCAAACACTGGCTGTGGAGTAAGTACCATACCTGCGCCACCACCATATGGATAATCATCCACCTTGCCATGTTTATTTTCGGTAAAATCACGAAAATTGATTAGATTATAACTGAATTTCCCCTTCTCCTGGGCTTTTTTTAAAATAGAGGAATTAAAAATGTTTGCAATCATTTCTGGAAATAGTGTTAAGACATCAATATGCATCAGTCAAGCAATCCTTCCATTGGTTCGATTACCACTTTTTTCTCATCTGTATCCACCGCTTTTACCACATCTTCAATATACGGAATTAATACTTCTTTTTCATTAGCCTTTTGTACAACCCAGACATCATTAGCGCCGGGGGCTAGAATTTCTTTGATAGTACCTACCTTTTCCCCGCTGTTTGTATAGACATCACAGCCAATAATTTCATGATAGTAGTACGCATCTTCTTCCAACTCGGTTAGCTGTTCCTCCGATATTGTCAAATATGCTCCTTTAAAATGTTCGACATCATTTATGTTGTCATATCGTTCAAAGTGAATAAGATCAAACCCTTTATGCACCCGATGACCATCGATAACCAGTGGCAGGAAATCCCCATTTTCCATGACATAAAGCGTTTCACCAATCGCAAAGCGTTCCGCAAAATCAGTAATTCGTTTTACTTTTACTTCACCACGAACTCCATGCGTATTGACGATTTTTCCGACATTATACATTTGTTCCATTATTTCACCACCTGCTATTCGTCAATTCGAACGACAACACCATCTTTTATGATAATTGCCCGCTCATCCATGATCTCATTCCAATGCGTTCCAACATCTACCTCAACAAGAGCTTCAACTTCCTTTTCGACAATTTCACTGCCAATTTCCAGCATGTCCAACTGCTCTATTTTAAACTCCAACAACTTCATTTTTTCTTTCCGATTTTTAATTTCCTGCTGAAAACGAGCAGCAACCTCTTGTTTGGAAACACCTGATTTATTTTGTAACTTTCGTTGTTCAAACAATAGCTGTTGACACTCTTGTTCAAGCCGCATTTTATGATGATTAAAATTCATTTGTAGCTTGGCCTTGCTTTTCTCTGTAACAATTTGTTTAATTAAAACCTTTTTGATGATTTTCATATCTGTTCCTCGCTCTCTGAAACGATCTGAAAACAAACAATGTTATAGTGAAAAAGGGAAAGGGTATCCGTCTCCCTCTCCCTTTACATAATATCCAAATAAATTCGTTTGTTCGTGTCTGTCCGTGCCGCATAAACAAGCGTACGGATCGCTTTGGCAATACGACCGTTCTTGCCGATCACCTTGCCGACATCTTCCTGATTGACGGTCAAATGGTAAACAATCTTGGCTTCCTCTTTTGTTTCCGTCACGCTGATATCATCCGGATGATCGACAAGTGGTGTCACAATGGATTCAATTAAGGCTTTCATGGTATCACACTACCTTATTATTGATTTTTTTGGTCGTGAAATTTCTTCATGATGCCTTCTTTTGAGAACAGGTTACGCACTGTATCACTTGGTTGCGCACCATTTGTCATCCAGCTAAGCGCTTTTTCTTCGTCAATCTTAACTTCAACCGGTTTGGCTACCGGATTATACGTGCCAATTTGTTCAATTTGCCGACCGTTACGAGGAGAACGAGAATCGGCTACAACAATACGATAGAAAGGATTTCGTTTTGAACCCATACGTTTTAAACGAATCTTAACAGCCATGTTTTTTTACACCTCCAATAAAATGTTCATCACAAGTTTAGATTCTAACAGAAAGTTTTTAGTCTGTAAAGGGTTTTTCCATTACATGTTGAATCCGTTTAGGTAATCCGGGCGCCTCCGCTTTTGAGCTTACATAAACGGAAACTTCATACCTTTGCCTTTTTTTCCTTTTTGCGCATTGGTCATTTGCTTCATCATTTTCTTCATTTCACTGAATTGTTTGAGCAGGCGGTTAACTTGGGAAACGGATGTGCCGGAGCCTTTGGCAATTCGCTTCTTGCGGCTTGCATTCATAATGGCAGGTTCTTGCCGTTCTTTTTTGGTCATTGATTGAATGATCGCTTCCACCTGAGTAAGCTGACTCTCATCGATTTGGGCATTTTTCAAACCTTTCATTTTCCCTGCTCCAGGAAGCATCGAAAGCAAGTCTTCCAGTGGTCCCATTTTTTTTACTTCGCCCATTTGTTCGAGGAAGTCATCAAAAGTAAAGGACATGGAACGCATCTTTTCTTCCAATTCCTTTGCCTGTTTCTCATCAACATTTGTTTGCGCTTTTTCGATTAAGGTGAGCACATCACCCATACCAAGAATTCTTGATGCCATACGTTCCGGATGAAATGCCTCTAATTGATCCAGCTTTTCGCCCATCCCGGCAAATTTAATCGGTTTATCGGTTACCGCCTTAATCGATAAAGCAGCACCACCTCGAGTATCTCCATCAAGCTTGGTTAACACAACACCGGAAATATCCAATTGTTCATTAAAACTTTCAGCTACATTTACGGCATCTTGTCCGGTCATTGCATCCACTACAAGAAAAATCTCATCCGGTTTGACCGACTGTTTGATTTGCTGCAATTCATCCATTAGCTCGTTATCCACATGCAACCGTCCGGCGGTATCAATAATCACATAATCCTGGTGATCTTGCTTTGCCTGATCAATCGCTTTTGTAACAATATCAACCGGATTTGCCTCGGTTCCCATGGAAAATACCGGCATATTTAATTGCGTACCCAACGTTTCCAGCTGCTTGATCGCCGCCGGGCGGTACACATCACAAGCAACCAATAATGGATTACGATTGTGTTTTTTTCGTAATAGATTGGCAAGCTTGCCGGTCGTTGTCGTTTTACCGGCACCTTGCAAACCAACCATCATAATAACTGTAGGTGATTTCTCAGCCACAGCAATCTTGCTTTGCTCTCCACCCATCAGTTCAGTCAATTCTTCCTTTACGACCTTAATAACCTGCTGACCGGGTGTCAGGCTATCCATTACTTCCTGCCCGATTGCACGTTCCTTGATCCGTTTAATTAAATCTTTAACCACTTTGAAATTGACATCAGCTTCCAGTAAAGCAAGACGAACTTCGCGTGTCATTTCTTTAACATCTTGCTCACTTACTTTACCTTTACCTGTTATTTTCTTTATTGTCTTTTGCAGGCGGTCGGAAAGTCCTTCAAATGCCATAGAAGGTGTCCCCCTAATCTAATTCTTTTAATTGTTTAACAATGTCCAAAACAGACTTTTCTTTTGTTGTATGTTCCAATTTATCCAGCAGTTTTGCGCGCTGCTCGAATTTTTCATATAAATGTAATTTCTTTTCATAGGTTTCAAGCATCGTCTCAGTCCGTTTAATATTATCATATACAGCTTGTCGAGACACTTGGGACAGTTCGGAGATTTCACCTAATGAATAGTCTTCCAAATAATACATATCCATATAACTTTGTTGTTTAGGGGTTAATAATGCCTGATAAAAATCAAATAAATAATTGATGCGTGTCGTCTTTTCCAACAATCTGGATCTCACCCCTTGTTAAGTGCTTTCACTTTACAATCTATACTACCATTACTCGCTCTCTTCTTCAAGCAAATCCGCAAACAAACCATAAACAAAAGCGTTGGCATCGAATGCTTGTAAATCATCTACCTGCTCACCCAACCCCACATATTTCACCGGGATATGCAATTCATGCCGAATGGCCAGAACAATCCCGCCTTTGGCTGTACCATCAAGCTTCGTCAGCACAATGCCGGATACATCTGTGCTTTGAGAAAATGTTTTAGCCTGACTCATGGCATTTTGTCCGGTTGTTGCATCCAATACCAGCAATACTTCATGCGGCGCACCGGGCACTTCTTTTTCAATGACTCTTTTTACTTTGGCAAGTTCATTCATTAAGTTGACTTTGTTTTGCAACCGTCCCGCCGTATCACAAATAAGAACATCCGCTTTTCGTGATTTGGCTGCTTTAATACCATCGAAAATGACTGCCGCCGGATCGCTGCCGGCATTTTGCTTAATGACATCGACGTCGGCTCGCTTGCCCCATTCCTCCAACTGTTCAATTGCCCCGGCTCGGAAAGTATCCCCGGCTGCCAGGATTACCTTTTTTCCATCCTGTTTTAATTGATAGGCAAGCTTGCCAATTGACGTCGTTTTACCAACCCCATTGACACCTACGACCAGAATAACCGTTAATTCCCCTTCTTGCAGGTTAAGTCCCTCGATTTCGTCATCTTCCTCACCATAATAGATATCGACAAGCTTCTCGGAAATGACTTCTTTTACTTCTTTGGTATCTTTGATGTTTTGCCGCTTTACTTCCATTTTCAATTCATCAATCAAATCCAGCACGGTCGTCACACCAACATCGGCAGCTATCAACACTTCCTCCAGCTCTTCAAAAAAATCTTCATCCACTTTCCGATAACGGGCAATTAAATCGTTTATTTTTCCGGAAAATGAACCGCGCGTCTTTTTCATTCCTTCTTTATACTTCGTTGACACTTCTTCTGTATCACTTTGTTTGAATTTCTTTTTCAATGAATCCATGAAACCCATCGTTCACACATCCCTTTATGTCGTAATTAATTCCTCGGTATCTTCCATTCGAACCGATACCAATCGGGAAACACCTGATTCCTGCATCGTCACCCCATACAAGACGTCCGCTTCCTCCATCGTACCTTTTCGGTGGGTAATTACAATGAATTGTGTTTGTTTACTATACATTTTTACATATTTGGCAAACCGGACGACATTCGCTTCGTCGAGAGCGGCTTCTACTTCATCAAGCACACAAAATGGTACCGGCCGCACACGTAAAATCGCAAACAATAAAGCAATTGCGGTCAAGGCGCGTTCACCACCGGATAACAAGCCAAGATGCTGTAACTTTTTACCTGGAGGCTCGGCGATGATATCAACCCCCGTATCAAGCAAATTTTTCGGATCGGTTAATTTTAAAGCAGCTCGTCCGCCACCGAATAATTCTTTGAATACGGTCGTAAATTCCACTTGAATTTGTGAAAAAGTAGTTGAAAAACGATTTTCCATTTCTGCATCCATTTCAGCGATCACTTGGTACAGAGTTTGTTTTGCTTCAACCAAATCATTTTTCTGTTCCGATAAGAAATCGTACCGTTCTGAAATACGCTCATATTCTTCAATCGCTCCCAGGTTTACATTACCCAAGCGATCAATCGATTGTTTTAACTGTTCCACACGCTCGTTGGCCTTTGTTGTATCCGCAGCCTTCTTATATGTTTGTTTGGCGCGTTCAAATGTAAGTGTATATTCTGTCTGCAAACGGGACAGCCGATTTTCCAGTTCCACATCCAACCGGTTTGCTTTAACCTCTTTTTCCTGGATTGTAGTTACAAACGCTTGTTGGTGTTTATTTGCTTCTTTTATTTCCCGTTCCTGATCCTGAATCCATTGGGTACGTCCGGTGCGATCCGTTCGCATTTCCTGGATCTTTTCCGTGATTTGTCCTTTTTCATCCTGTTTTTCCTGAATATGCTGATCTATTTCTTCTTCAGTCATATCACTTTCATTTAAATCTGTTAACTCGGCCAGTTTGGTTGTATACAGGTCGTTTTGTTCGGTTAGTTCCTGTAATTGTTTATTACATGAGGTGGTTTTTTCACGTTGGCTTTTCAGACGTTCCTCCTGCTCGGCAAGGCTTACTTGATAGGCATGATAACGTGTAAGCATTTGTTCCTGGTTTTCCCGAAAAGCTGCGTCCTGTTCGGTTAGTTCATCAATTTGCTGCTGGGTAGTGGTTAATTGGTGCTCGATTTTTGTTAGTTCATCGGATAAGACTGTTTCCCGTTGCTTGAGCTGATCAACGTCTTGGTCAAATTGGCGTTTATCCTGATCATACATCGTCAAATTCTCATTTAATGACGCTTGTTTTAGCTCTATTTCTCTTGATTCTGCCTGGATATCCTGTAACGCTTTTCGCCCGCTTTCCAGTTGTTTTCTCCCTGTCTCCAGTTCTGTTTCCAATTGTTCAACCGTCTGTTTTTCTTTTTTTACACCGGATGCAAACGCCGTTGTCCGCTGTTGAAACTCCTCAAGCTTTTGCGTTAATTCCTGTAAATCTTTCTCCCTTGTAAACAAGGATTGATTCGTTTTCTTTTGCGCCCCGCCAGACATTGAACCACCTGGGTTAACCACGTCTCCTTCCAGGGTAACCACTCTGAATTTTCTCATGGCAACTTTGGCAATTTCATTTGCGTCTTTTAATGTTTTAGCTATTAATACATGCCCCATTAAATGTCGAACCGCTTTTTGATAAGCCTGATTACAAGAAACCAGATCAGCTGCAACGCCCACATATCCCTGATGTTGTTTTACCTTTGCCAATAAATCTGAAGCGATGTATCTCGGCTGAATGGAAGCTAGCGGCAAAAAGGTGGCACGTCCCTTGTTGGTCTGTTTCAACCAGGCAATGGCTTTTCTTGCAGCAACATCATCTGCAACCACAATATGCTGCGCCTGTCCACCAAGCACCGTTTCGATTGCCGTTAGATAATTTTTGGGCACATCAACCAATTCAATGACGGCACCATAGATCATATCAAGCTTTTGTTCTTCCCGTGCCTTTAAAACCGCCTTTACACCATTAAAAAATCCTTGAAAATCCTCTTTCATTTCTTCAAGCATTTCTTTTTTGGACTTTAATTTTTCAATGTACTGATAGCCTTGGTAAAGTTTTGTCTGTGACTCTTGGAAATGGCTTCGTGCTCGTTCCAAATTATTTTTTATTGTTTGAATGGACGCTTCTTTATTCTGAACGTCCTGTTGTTTTTGTTGAAGGATATGGTTGATCTCCTGCTGCTTGTTAGCTAAATTTTCTCTGGCTGCTAAAAGATCAGCAAATTTTTCCGCCTGTTTTTCTTTTTTTACATTAATTTGCTGCAGTTGTTGCTGTATGGAATGTTTTTCATTCCGTTTTGCTGCCTGATCATTAAGACACTCAATATAATCGGCTTTTAATCCTTCAATTTTTTCGGCAATATTTTCTTCTTCCATGTTTAATTGTTTTTCAAGTTGTTCAGCTTTTTGCTTTGTTTCCGCATGTTGGTTTGTCAGCTCTTTTAGTTTCTGCTTTTCCGCTGTCAATTGTTCTGCTATTTTTTTTATACGTTCGACTGTTTCCTGCTGCTGTGTTTCCAATTCTGCCTTGTTTTCCGTGAAATGCTTGGTTCGTTCATTGAGGAGCTGTTTTTTTCCCTCAAATTGTTCCAGCTCTTGGGTGATAGATAACAGTGATGATTGGAATACCTCAATCCGTTCATCCAAATCTGCAATGTAATTCCTTTCATCTTCCACTTTTGCTTCTTTTTGCTGAATCTCTGTTGTTAAAGCTACTTCCTTTCGTTTTTCATTTTCAATTTCAGCAAGTAGCGCTTTCCATTCTCCATGTAATTGCTCAATTTCCGCAATGAGCAGGGAAATTTCCTGTTCTTTTAATTGCTCTTTTTGTTCCAGATATGTCTGTGCCGTGCTTGCTTGCTCCTGTAACGGTTCCATTTGTTGTTGTATTTCATGAATAATATCTTCTACGCGATTTAAGTTTTCCTGCGTTTCAGCTAATTTATATTCGGCTTTCTTTTTTCGCTGTTTATATTTTAATACTCCTGCCGCTTCTTCAAAAATAGTCCGGCGTTCCTCAGCTTTGGAGCTTAAGATTTCCTCCACCTTGCCTTGGCTAATAATCGAAAAAGCCTCCCTGCCAAGCCCGGAGTCCATAAATAAATCAACAATATCCTTTAAGCGACAGGCTTGCTTATTGATATAAAATTCGCTGTCCCCTGACCGATAAACACGGCGCATCACACTAACCTCATCATAATCAAGTGGTAACGTTTGATCAGCGTTATCCAGCACCAGGGTGACTTCAGCAACATTCAACGGTTTTCTTGTGTCACTGCCTTGAAAGATAATATCTTCCATCTTCGAGCCACGCAAAGATTTGGCGGATTGTTCCCCAAGCACCCAGCGAAGGGCATCGGTGATATTGCTTTTGCCGCTTCCATTCGGTCCAACCACCGCTGTTACGCCCGGGACAAAATCAACATTGATCCGTTCCGCAAAAGATTTAAAACCAACACTTTCCAACCGTTTTAAATACATAGTCATTCTCCTTAACTAAGTCAGGTATAAGAGATCAGATAAAAAGCCGGCAATATAGCCTTTTCTTTATCCAACAATGCTGAACCCCGACTACTTTCCAGATGCCAAACAAAAAATAGTATTTGGCATTTTACCGCATTTATTTTATCATAAAGGAAGAGACAAAAGAAGCGCAAGACCGCCATCATACATATTTATCGTTACTATATCAAATGAAACTTTAAAACAGGAGTGATTATTTATGGGGTTAGAAAATCCTTCCACAGAAAACTTAAAAATAATTTTGGATGATTTAGCAGAAACACTTGGGGTCGTTAATCGATCGATCATGGATCCTGAAGACTATGACTTGGACAAATACGAGGATTTAAAATTCATGTATGATATGGTCAAACAAAAAGGCCAATTAAGCCCATCCGAAACCCATGCATTTATCGATGAATTAAAATCGGTGAGAAAAGGTCAAGGACAGTAGGTTTTATACCCTTGGACAAGACCACAGCCGTCGCGCCTCATTTATAAAGCCGTTTTACAGACTATAGAATAACTATATGGGCAAAAGGCTGTCATTTACATTGTAAAAAACAGCCTTTTAACTTATTGATTAAACGCATCCAACGCATGTTTGGCCGCGCGTTGTTCTGCTTCTTTTTTGGTCCGGCCAATTCCACGACCGGAAACTTTTCCCCGGAACGTGACTTCAGAAACAAACTCTCTATCATGTGACGGTCCTTTTTCTTCAACTATGTGGTATTCAACTGTAGCATTTGGGTATTGTTGTACAAGCTCCTGTAATTGGCTTTTATAATCCATCGCATGCGAAAAGGCACCAGTGGTTAACTTCGGAAAAATAAATTTGTTCATAAATTGTAATACTGTATCAAACCCTTGATCCAGATACAATGCACCCAGGAACGCTTCAAATGCATCAGCAAGGATGGCTGGTCGCTCGCGTCCGCCTGTTTGTTCTTCTCCCTTGCCAAGTGATAGCTGATCACCAAATTCCAAATCACGGGCAAAATGGTGAAGGGAAGGCTCGCATACAATTGCCGCGCGTAATTTGGTCATCTCCCCTTCAGGCATTTTAGGGTTTTTGCGATACAAGTATTGGGAAACTGCCAATTCCAGGACCGCATCACCCAAAAATTCCAGCCGTTCATTATCCGAAAATACTTCCCCTCGATGCTCATTCACATAGGATGAATGTGTAAAAGCCAATTTGATTAAACTATGATCATGAAATGTAATACCCAATGTTTTCTCCAATTTTGCAACATCCATTATGTCACCTGCTTCAATATCGTTTAGGTATCAAGTATGCTTAAAAGCCTCGCATTACGCGAGACTTTTCTTGTAAAATTCACATCACAAATTATTAAGATTGGGTACTGTTTATGTAGTCAACAGCATCACCTACTGTATTAATTTTCTCTGCTTCTTCATCCGCAATTTCCATATCAAATTCATCTTCCAATTCCATGACAAGTTCAACTACGTCCAATGAATCTGCATCAAGATCATCTTTGAAAGAAGCTTCTAATGTTACCTTTGATTCTTCCACATCAAGTTTGTCGACAATGATATCTTTTACACGATCAAATACGTCTGCCACACCGTTCACCCCCTTTCAAAGGTAATCTTATTAAGACCTTTCTTAGCTTAGCATAGCTTATACATCTTGAAAAGCATTAAAACTCTTTTAAGGCCCTTTATTTCTGCTATCCCATCACCATTCCGCCATCTACATGAATGGTTTGTCCAGTGATATAATTGGCATCGTCTGAGGCAAGGAAACGGACAACTTTGGCCACATCTTCCGGCTCTCCCAATTTACCCAGTGGAATCAGATCATGCATGCCTTTACGTTGTTCATCTGTCAATGCATCGGTCATATCGGTTGAAATAAAGCCTGGTGCAACCGCATTGACAAAAATATTCCGTGATGCCAATTCTTTCGCAGCAGTTTTGGTTAAACCAATCACACCAGCTTTAGCAGCGACATAGTTGGCCTGTCCAGGATTCCCGCTGACACCGACGACAGAGGCAACATTTACGATCTTTCCATTACGCTGCTTCATCATTTGTCTGGTAACGGCTTTGGTGCAAATGAAGACGCCTTTTAAATTGGTGTTAATAACTTGATCAAATTCTTCCTCTTTCATACGCATTAATAGATTGTCACGAGTTATTCCAGCATTGTTAATCAGTATATCCAGACTGCCGAATTCACTAATAATTTGTTTCACCATATCTTTAACATCTGCTTCATTGGTCACATCAGCTTTCACTTTAAAAGCTTTGGCGCCCAACTTTTGAATTTCTTCAACTACCATTTGTGCCTTTGCTTCATTTCCAGCGTAATTCACAGTAACATTGGCACCTTGTCTGGCCAATTCCAATGCAATGGCACGACCGATACCACGTGATGCACCGGTTACCAGCGCAGTTTTCCCTTCCAACAACATCAGGATTCCTCCTTATACCAGGAAATAAACGCATCCAATGACTCCTGGTCCTGAACGGCAAACGTTTTTGTTCTCCGGCTAATTTTTCTAACCAGCCCGCTTAATACTTTCCCATTCCCCACTTCTACAAATGCATCGATGCCTTCATTTAGCATATGCCGGATGGATTCCTCAAAACGGACAGGTGAATAAAGCTGTTTCAGTAAAAGTTCTTTAATCTCATCGTTATCTGTCACGGGTGCAGCTGTTACATTAGCATAAACAGGAACGCTTGCTTCCGTGATCTTGACCTCGTCCAACTTCCTGGCAAATTGTTCATTGGCGGATTTCATCAGCCGGGAATGAAATGGTCCACTCACATTTAGTGGCAGGACACGTTTTGCGCCACTCTCTTTTAATTTCGCCGCCGCCTCGTCAATTCCTGCTTTTGTACCGGAAATTACAATTTGTCCCGGACAATTCAAATTGGCGATATCAACTATTTCGTCATCGGATAATTCTTGTAAAACCGTCTCAATATCTTCTTGCTTCATTCCCAATACGGCAGCCATCGCACCTTTTCCGGCCGGATATGCTTCTTCCATTAATCGACCGCGAGTATTCACTAATGGCAGTGCATCTTCCAGTGATAAAGCACCGGCTGCAACCAGCGCACTGTATTCACCAAGGCTATGCCCCACCGTCATTACTGGTTGAATTTCTTCTTTGATTAGCAACGTATGGATTGCAATACTTGATAGTAACAGTGCTGGTTGCGCATTTTCGGTCAAGGTCAGGGTTTCTTCTGGTCCATTAAACATAAGATCTGACAATGAGAAACCCAATGCCTTATCCGCATCTTCATATAATGCTTGTATTTCCGGATACTGATCGTAAAACACTTTGCCCATTCCGACAGTTTGTGAACCTTGACCTGGAAACATAAATGCTACACGTTTCATTTAATTTCCTCCTTCTTCGTTGGCAGAAACGATTGTTTGCTTAATTGTATCTGTTACATGGTTATCAATCATATGGCTCGCTTGTTTAATTGCATTAAATATAGCCCTGCGATTTGAGGAGCCATGTGCTTTAATCACCGGGGCGGCCAAGCCAAACAAACCAGCACCGCCATATTCCGAATAATCGAGTTTCGTTTTAAGTCCTTTCAAATCCTGTTTGACCATTGCTGCCGCAAGTTTTGTTTTAAATGAGGACATAAATGTTTGTTTAATCATCGAAAACATGGAAAGTGCGGTACCTTCCACTGTTTTTAATGCAATATTCCCACTGAAGCCATCGGTTACGACTACATCGGCAACACCGTTTAAAATATCCCTGGCTTCCACATTGCCGATAAAATTAACCGGAGCCTCTTTTAACTGAATAAATGCTTTTTTTGTAAGATCGTTTCCTTTACCATCTTCCGTTCCAACATTCAAAAGTCCAACTGTTGGATGATTAATCGAACGGACTTTTTCAGTATAAATCGATCCCATAATGGCATATTGTACTAAATGGTGTGCTTTTGCATCAACATTTGCGCCTACATCCAATAGTAAAAATCCTTTTCCGTCAATGGTTGGCAGTGTCGGACTTAATGCCGGGCGGTCAATGCCGGGAATACGGCCAACAACAAACAAGCCGGCACTCATTAATGCCCCGGTATTCCCCGCTGAAATACAGGCATCCGCACGTTGTTCCTTCACCTCTTTGGCCATCAATACGAGCGAGGAATTCTTTTTCCGGCGAACGGCCCGGACTGGCTCATCTTCACCTGTAATAACCTCGGTAGTATGAATCACGTTAATGCGGTCATTAGTTAATATGGGATTGATTTTTTCCTGATCCCCAATTAATGTAATCTCTAAGTTGTCGATTTCCTTGATGGCATCCATTGCACCAAGTACAATTTCTTTTGGTGCATGGTCACCTCCCATCGCGTCAATTGCTATTTTCATCTGACCTGCTCCCTTTTTGTTTCCTGTTTAACATACTATGAATGTTTGTATACCCTGTTATCCATTTGATCGGTACATATGAAATGATCCGGTAAACACGATTTCCTGGTCAACAAAACTATTAACAAGTACTGTCGTTTGACCATTATCCTTTACCTCTTCAACAAATGCTTTGGCAACAACACGTTCCCCTTCCGTTACCTGTCGAGTAAATTTCAATTCAGACTTGGCGGTTAATGCCAGGTCATCATTGATAACTGCTACTGCAAGTGAATTGGCCTGGGCAAACAAATGATGTCCACGAGCAATTTTATTTCGGGAAAAAACATGTTCGCGTTTAATTTTTAAAATCGAAATGGCGCGCTTATCCAATTCTAAATCAATAATTTCTCCGATTACTTCATCCAGCGGCAGTGCCTTCACCGTTTCATTCCACTGATTAGCCGCAACCGAGCGGATTCGTTTGCGCACCTCCGGAATAGCAAGTTCCATGCGATCCAGACGAATGGTTTGAATGCTGACGGAAAATATTTGCGATAATTCCTCGTCAGTGATAAACGGTGTATGTTCAATTGTTTCTTTCAATAAACGTTGTCGTTCTGTTTTCGTACGTTTCATTTCGGACACCATCCACTACTATTAGTCCTATTCACCCATACCGATTTAGAATTAGGACTTGGTACTAATAGTAATATATAATACCACTTTTTATTTTGCAAGAATTTGTTAATCAAGCTTTTTTGAGAAAACATCATCTTGCATAAGCATTGCTTTCAAACGAGAAAAGGTATCGCGTTCCAACAAATTGGCTTCAATAATCTCCTGGGCATCATTTCTGGCTGTTTCCAATGCACGGTAATCATGGATCATATCAGCAACCTTAAATTCGGGAACGCCGCTTTGTTTTTTGCCAAAGAAATCACCTGGACCACGAAGCTTTAAATCTTGTTCCGACAGTTCAAAGCCATTATTGGTCTCAGTCATAATCCGCATTCGTTCCTTGCCAATTTCTCCTTTAGGCTCGGCAATCAAAATACAATAGCTTTGCTTATCCCCCCGGCCAACCCGCCCCCGTAATTGATGTAGTTGGGACAAGCCAAATCGTTCCGCATCATAAATAACCATGATGGTGGCATTGGGAACATTGACGCCAACTTCCACTACAGTTGTCGATACCAATACTTGAATCACGTTTTCGGCGAACTGCTTCATTACCGCCTCTTTCTCATCCGGATGAAGCCGGCCATGCATCAAACCGACCTTGATAGACGGTGGATAAAATGCGCGTAGTTGTTCATATAAATCGACAGCATCCTGAATATCCAATTTATCCGATTCCTCAATCAATGGACAAATCACATAGGCCTGTTCCCCATAAGAAATCCGATGTTGAATAAATTGCAGGATTCGCTCCAAGGTATTTTCCTTTGCCCAGTAGGTTGCAATTTCTTTTCTCCCTGAAGGCATTTCGTCAATCACCGAGACATCCATATCACCAAACGAGGTAATAGCAAGTGTTCGCGGTATCGGTGTCGCCGTCATGAATAACACATCGGGATGAAGACCTTTGTCCCGTAATGTCCGCCGTTGTTCCACACCAAACCGATGCTGCTCATCAACGATAGCTAGTCCCAAATCGGCAAAGAACACATCATCCTGGATTAGGGCATGGGTTCCAACAATAATATCAATATCAGCTGCTTCAATTGCCGCAAGAATCTCGTTGCGTTTTTTTCCTTTTACGGAACCGGTTAATAGTGCAATATTTGCTTTTTCCCCGAACAATTCACACAGGGATGCATAATGCTGTTCCGCCAAAATTTCGGTCGGCACCATTAATGCCCCTTGTTTGCCAGCAGTTATTGATCCATACAGACAAATGGCGGCAACAGCTGTTTTTCCGGAACCAACGTCACCTTGCAGTAACCGGTTCATACGGTATGGTGATTTCATATCCGTCAAAATCTGGTTAAGTGATCGTTGTTGTGCCTTGGTAAGGGAAAACGGGAATTGATGAATGAATGCTGCCAATTCTTTCGTATCATAATTTTGGGCATTTCCCTGAGTTGCCTCCCGCTTCATTTTCCGTAATAACTGCATTTTTAATTGAAACAACAGAAATTCTTCATATGTAAAACGGCGACGTGCATGTTTAAGTTTGACACGATTTTCCGGATAATGCATGGTGCGTAATGCACTTGCACGATCCGGCAGTTTATAAGCATCCAAATAGCTCGTTGGTAAAATTTCCTCCACATGGTCACCATAATCATCAAGCGCCTGTTTAATTACCTTTTTTAACCGTATATTTGTTATGTCGCCTTTTAATGAATAAAATGGCTGGATGGTGGCTTGCTGGTCTACATGGCCTTTCTTATATTGACTGACAGTAATTTGCAAGCGATGCGCATCCCATTTTCCAGTAAGCGTCATGATATCATTTGGTTGAATTTGTTTTTTGGCAAAAGCCCGATTAAACATGACCGCCTTGACCGCCACCCCTTCCACTTCCAAGGTAAAAGCAAGCCGGGATTTCCGTTTTCCATAAAAAGTGAGGGAAGGTGGATGAATCACCTTCCCCTCAATGGTTACCTTATCATCATGGATTAATTCCTGAAGTGGTTTGATTTCAAACACATCGTATCGATAGGGAAAATAAAACAATAAATCTTCTACCGTCTTAATGTTTAGTACGGCCAAATCTTCGGCAAGTTTTTCGCCCACACCTTTAATTGTATCTATGGTTTGTTTTAACAATGGATATCACTCTTTCGCTGTAAGAAGAAAGTATAATTCATTACGTTCTATTCCGCTTACGCCTTTGTATCAGCCATACCAAAAATTTTTTCTTTCATCGCTTGACCTGTTGGGGTCGCAGCCAGGCCGCCTTCTCCTGTTTCACGTAAAGCGGTTGGCATCGTTTTACCAATCCGGTACATGGCACCGATTACTTCATCACATGGGATCCTGCTGGTTACTCCGGCAAGCGCCATGTCGGCGGACACAATAGCAAGTGAGGATCCCGCGGCATTCCGTTTGACACATGGAACCTCAACCAATCCGGCAACAGGGTCACAGACAAGGCCGAGCATGTTTTTCAGGGTCATTGCAAATGCATCAGCCGATTGTTGTGGCGTTCCACCAGCCATTTCCACAATCGCCGCAGAGGCCATTGCACCTGCTGAACCCACCTCCGCCTGACAGCCGCCTGCAGCCCCGGAAATAAAGGCGTTATTGGCCACAACAAAGCCAAATGCTCCAGCCGTAAATAAATAGCGGATCATTTGTTCACGGGTTGGATTTAGTTGATTTTTTACTGCAAATAGTGTACCCGGCACACAGCCCGCACTTCCAGCGGTTGGTGTTGCACAAATCGTGCCCATCGCTGCATTCACTTCATTCGTCCCCATTGCCTTACTGACAGCATCAAGCAATAAATTTCCGGAAAGCGGTGTCTTTTCCCGCATATAGTTTTGAATTAATACTGCATCCCCACCCGTTAACCCGGTTACCGACTCCACACCTTCCAATGCCTGATCAATGGCATTTTCCATCACTTGAAGATTGTTTTCCATATTTCGAAAAATCTCGTCTCGGGAAACATTCTTCACATCCATTTCCTGACGAATCATTACTTCGGAAATTAATATATTATCTTGCTCAGCTTGTTCTACTAATTCAGCAACTGTACGAAACATGAAACCCACTCCTTTCCCTATTTAAGAATCAATTTTTGCGATTTGCAAGATGTGATCGGCATTCTCCAGTTCTTGCAATATCCAATCCTCCATATTCTGATCTACCTCAATAACCATTAAAGCTTCTTTGCCGACATCTTTCCGATTCACTTCCATATGCCCAATATTGATTTCATGTTTTGCCAGGATTCTGGTTACCGAAGCAATCGCCCCGAATCGATCATTGTGCATAATTAGAATTGCCGGGTGATTGCCGGACAGTCGCAATTCAAATCCATTTAATTCGGTTATTTCTACTTTTCCACCGCCAATTGAAATACCGACCAGTTCCAGTTTGTCTGCATCATTTCCAATTATTAATCTAGCTGTATTGGGATGGTGCGCCTTTGCATCATCTTCTATAAATTCTATCTTGATATTTTTCTCGTGGGCAATATCAAGTGCTTTACTCATCCGGGGATCGTCTGTATCAAATCCAAGTAGTCCACCGGCCAAAGCAAAATCGGTCCCGTGCCCCTTATATGTCTTGGCAAAAGATTCGTATAAATGGATTTTCGCCCATGTTGGTTCTGCACCAAACAAATTACGGGCTGCTTTGCCGATCCGGGCAGCACCTGCTGTATGTGAGCTGGATGGTCCAATCATTACCGGACCAATGATATCAAACACTGAGTTATATTTCATTGATCAACACCACCTAATTTTTTGCGTCTATGTTTCTATTGTATATTATAACAAAAAATACTATGATAATCATTGTTTAGATTATGCATAGTATCCATAGTTATCGCATCGTCTGATCTTTCCAACTATTTATTGATCATGTAAATGTATTTTAATGCTAAACAAGCTTTAATTAACCAAACTTTTTCCAGCTTTTTTTGCTCCAGTAGATTTTGTCAGGCCTGGTCGATTTAACCGAAAGATAGAAATGTCATGGTCGGTTTTCCCCGAGACAGCCAATTGTGATAAAATCTCTCCTACTACACTTGCAAATTTAAATCCATGTCCAGAGAATCCGGCCGCAATGGAAATATGAGAATGCTCCGGATGCTTATCAATGATAAAGTGACCATCCGGGGTTCTTGTATACATACAGATGACACCTTTTTTCAAAGCTCCTGATGCTTTGGGCATGAATTTATCCAAGAATTCGCGTATATGACCTTCATCTGTTTCTTTAAACCCGAATTCACGATTCATTGTGTCTGGATCAACCGCATCAACATACTCATGTCTTCCTACCTTGACACCGCATCCGCCAAACGTTGGAAAACCATAATATATCGCTCTGTTATTACCGTTTGGTACTTCAACCATAAATGTAGGGAATTCGTTCGCATGGAATAATGTTTCATTAGGCTCAAACCACGCAACAGGCTGACGAGTTGGAACAAGTGGTAAATCGAGTCCTACTTTGGAAGCCAATTTTCCACTCCAGGAGCCAGCACTGATAATTAACCTATCTGCAGTAAATGTTCCCTTCCCGGTAATTACTTTTACGGAATCATCATACACCTTAATGTCTTTTACGGGATCATTTACAGAAAACTCAGCTCCATGAAATTTCCCCAGTTCCCGGTATGCCTGGATACAGTTTTCACTAAACAAAAATCCTGAATTTGGCTCATAGAAAGCCGCGTAATCATCTGGTACATACAAGCCCGGAAAACGTTCATTTAGCTCCGCTCCAGTGAAATGCTCGACATCCAAATTATATTCTTTCCCACTGGCAATCGCCTCATCAATAAATGGGGCATTTCCTTTTACCCCAAAACCCATGGCGCCGGACTGCAGAAAAATTTTATGGTGTGTCTTTTTTTCCAATTCATCCCATAACACTTGTGATCGAAGTGCCAGGGGAACATACTCTCTCCCTTCTCCGTATGCGTGACGAATAATTCGGGTATCGCCGGCATGACTGCCCTGATCATGCGGCGGATCAAAGGAGTCGATAAGTAAAACCTTTACTCCTTGCCTGGCTAAATAATATCCTGCAGCCATTCCCATGGAACCAGCACCAACTACAATAACATCATAATGTTTCGTCATCGTTTCCACCTCGTATTTAATTTTGGACTTTAGTAAACGCTTGCATAATAACCACTGTTTCGTGTTTCACCAACATATTCTGGTTACTGTTATTTCCCAGCTAGAAAATAGTATCATAATTAAATGGTCAATATTTATTATATGGATGATCTGCCGTCTAGTATAATGATGGAAATAGATGTCTCCCATCAGCCTTACTGATTCACGAACGAAATAATCCATATGATTACTATGATAATTTGCACATTTGAGTTTAGAGAGGTATCTCTCACCTTATGTTACTTTTCGTTTCAAGCGACCTTCCATTTTTAATTTTTTTATCCTCGATAACATTATTTATGCTTTTTATAATCATTAAAGCTAATAAGAGTATCCCCACGTATCCGTTAATTACATAAACAATATTTACAAGCCTGTCAAACGAGACATATAATCCAACAAAAGTTCCTATTACTGCTAGTATTAGCGTAACATATTTAAACTTACTACTCTTTTCATTTGCAATTTTGGATGAAACTGTCCAAAGCAGCGGCACAGCTGTTGAGTAAATTGCTGCTAAAACTATCAATGAAAATATTATTGCTATACTGGGATGGATGTTTTCTGCTAAAATTAATGAGGGCACTAAAGATCCTTCGACTTGCTGAATATTTGCCATAAGTCCCAAGGATACCACTATGATAGCTGCTGAAAAACCAAGTGCTCCAAAAATTGCACCAAGAGATGCTGTTTTCTTGTTTACTGCTGTTGCTCCCATTGTAGACAAAAATGCAGCCAGCCACAGCATACAAAATCCTACATATGAACCTGCTGCGAACAGCCAATTACTTGATGCCTGCAATAAATCTAAATGAGGTATGATCTGATTTGCCAGACTTAAACCAGAAGGATTCATGATAATAGCTGATATTCCCAATAATATAGCTAAAACACATATTGTTGGCCCAATCTTACCGATTACATCAACTATTCTGTTAAGTCCAAATACCACTGTAACCCCGGCAAGTAAGGCCAATCCTATACCACCTATTGAAACCGGAAGTTCAAATTGCTGTCTTACGGTGGCTCCGGCTCCTCCAATCATTACAATAAAAGATAGATAAATAAACAATACTGAAAAGTAATCAAAAAATTTACCTATTGTCTTTCCGCAGTAATATTTGTAAATGTCATTAGGTTTCGGAAATCTGTACTTATACCCCGTTACTATAAAACTGGTTCCAACATACATGAAAAGGAGGAAAACTGCTATTGCTCCAGTAATACCCATATATCCATATGCAACAAAATACTGCATGATTTCCTGCCCTGTTGCGAAGCCCGAGCCTATCAAAATGCTATAAAAGCTCCACTAAAAGCAATAACTTGTTTAACGTTCACATTATTACTGTTCATATACGTCCATCCCACTTTCTTTTTAAGTATAATATCAGACCCTAAAAAACCCCTCTCATTTCAGCATTCATATTGGAATAAGTATGGAATGCTCCTTTTAATCATAAATAAATTGTAGTGTTCGGAAACTACCTATTGTAGCTTGTTTAATATTCAAAATTATTATAAAATGAATTTGACCGCTTGTATAATGATTAGATAAGATGTCTTGTATCACTGAAACAGAATGGGTGTAATTGGAATAATTAGGAGGGTTGTAAATGGAAATTAAAGACTTGCTTATTTTTCAAAGTGTTGCTCGTAATGGCAGTATTAGCAAAGCCGCGGAAGAGCTAAGCTACGTTCAATCACATGTAACAGCCAGAATTAAGTCATTAGAATCTCATTTGCAGGCACAATTGTTTCAGCGACATAGTCGGGGAACTACGTTGACTTCTGACGGAAAAAAACTTTTAGCATACACAGAAAAAATATTGTTCATGCTGGACAAAATGGAAGAAGCATTTCAGGAATTGGATAATCCGAAAGGTACCCTCGAAATTGGGACAGTAGAGACCGTAGTGAAACTTCCGATGATTTTATCCGCCTTTCACAAAAATTATTCCAATATTGATTTATCACTTAAAACCGGCGTCACAGAAGACCTTATTGATCAGGTTTTACGTTATAAACTTGATGGAGCTTTTGTTACTGGATTTGATATACATCCCGAGATTAAGCAAGTTGAAGTTTTCCAGGAAAAACTGGTTTTAATTTCTGTTAATGAAGAGGTCACTTTTAATGATCTAAAAAACAAACCACTTTTGGTTTTTAAATCAGGATGTAGTTACCGCAACCGATTGGAAAGTTTCCTGCGCAATGAGGGCGTAATAAACGCCAAAGCAAAGGAATTTGGAACTATGGAAACGATTTTGGGCAGTGTGATTGCTGGTCTTGGCATTAGTCTGGTTCCCCATTCGTCCGTTAGCCATTTGGAATTGATAGGCGCCATCCAATGCCATGAAATTCCAAGCAAGTATAGTCAAATTACCACCACGTTTATACACCGAGCTGATACCTATCTAACCAATGCGATGGAAAAATTCATCGAGACCATTCATGAATTTACAAATCATGTCCAACATCCAATGATTAAACCGGTTTTTAACGATCTCAATTTTGAACAACTTTTTGATCAAGGATCCCAGAAAGTTAGATAATCTACTTCAAATTATCACTTATCACAGAAACTGAATGGGGATTCTGTATAAATACAGGGTATCAATTCAGGTGATAACAATTATCAATTTTAGCTATTTTACCAAAACAGCGTTCTCACCTATGATATAAGTAGTAGCATGCTTCTTTGAAAACGAAAGCATATTTTGTAAAGGGGGACGTTATAAATATTTTTAAAACATAACCATCGAATCCAAATACAAACTATGAAGGAGGAATGTAAATGGTAACGGCCAACAGAGGTGTAGTTTATAAACAACCAGGGGTAGTTGAGGTCGAGTCAATCGATTTTCCTGAGCTCATGTTAAAGGACGGACCCGGGGTTAACCCACTTAACGTTGGAAGAAAGTGTGAGCATGGTGTCATTTTAAAGGTCATCACAACTAATATTTGCGGAAGTGACCAACATATGGTACGTGGTCGAACAACTGCCCCGTCCGGACTTATACTCGGTCATGAAATCACAGGTGAAGTCGTGGAAACAGGGCGCGATGTCGAGTTTATTAAAAAAGGCGATTTAGTTTCAGTTCCATTTAATATTGCTTGTGGACGCTGCCCGAGTTGCCGGAGACAAGATACCCATATTTGTGAAAATGTGAATCCGGATCGTCCCGGTTCCGCGTATGGATATGTTGACATGGGTGGCTGGGTAGGTGGCCAGTCTGAGTATGTCATGGTTCCATATGCCGATTTTCAACTATTAAAATTCCCTGACAAAGATCAAGCAATGGAAAAAATTCTTGATTTGACGATGCTTTCGGATATTTTTCCAACCGGTTACCATGGAGCTGTAAGTGCCGGAGTAAAACCCGGATCATCCGTATACGTTGCTGGTGCTGGTCCGGTTGGATTAGCTGCTGCACATTCTGCTCAATTATTGGGTGCTGCTGCCGTTATTGTCGGTGATATGAACGAGGAGAGACTAAAGCAAGCGGAAAGCTTTGGATGCGAAACCATCAATTTACGGGTACATGATGATATTGGAGAACAAATTGACCAAATTCTTGGTGTTCCGGAAGTAGATTGTGCCATTGATGCGGTTGGTTTTGAGGCAAGTGGGCATGGAGAAAACGCTGGCGAAGCTCCAGCAGCAGTACTAAATTCAGTAATGCAAATTACTCGTGCGGGCGGCGGACTGGGAATCCCGGGGCTTTATGTAACCGGTGACCCTGGTGCAGAAGATGCTGATGCTAAAGAAGGAACACTCAAAATCAGATTCGGATTAGGCTGGGCAAAAGCACATACTTTTGTCACCGGTCAAACGCCAGTAATGAAATATCATCGTGATTTAATGAAGTTGATCTTAAGTGATCGTGCACAAATTGCCAAGGCTGTTAACGCCACAGTCATTTCCTTGGATGAAGCTCCAGAAGGCTATAAGAAATTTGACGGAGGCATTGCAAGAAAATTCGTCATTGACCCGCATGGATCATTAAAGTAATTTTTTCGCAACATGACTAATTATTTAAAGTTGGAGGAAGATAATGATGGGTATGGTAAATTTGGATTTAGCAAAACAGCTAATTGACGGTGCTGAAAAAGAAGCACAAAAGATTGGCGTAAATATGGTTATTACTATTTTGGATGAAGGCGGAAACCTAATTGCCGTCCATCGTATGGATGATGCCTGGCTCGCAAGTATCGACATTTCCCAAAACAAAGCATGGACTTCTGTTGCTCTAAAAATGCCAACTTCAAATTTAGCAGAAGCTACCGTACCAAACGCCGAGCTATATGGAATTAATACAACTAATAACGGTAGAATTGTTGTATTTGGTGGCGGCTATCCACTTGTCCAAGATGGAAAAGTTGTTGGGGCTGTTGGTGTTAGTGGAAGTTCTGTAGAGCACGATTGTCAAGTAGCACAAGCAGCTGTCAATGTTTTTGATAGCTTAAATGTTGGTGCCGGACGATAATTAATCGAAGCTTACAAAAAGATATACAGGAAACCTATAAACAAAAATGATACCTTATTCGTTTCTCGCAAGAATTTAAAAAATTCGCCTTTCTTAAAAGGCGAATTTTTAGTTTACCGGAAACACAGTATTTATTCCACGGACAAAATATACGAATAAATCGGTTGTTTTCCATTATGCACTTCGATTTCGATGTCTTCATAAGCAGCTTCCAGATCGTTTACCAATGACGTTACCTCTTCATCGCTAACGTCTTCCCCCTGCAAAATGGTGAGAATCTCATCATCATCGGTAATCATTTCTTTTAACAAGGCTTTGACCGTCTTTGATTTGTCCTTATCGGTTGCCTTAATTTCTCCATCGGCAATTCCCATAAAGCTGCCATTCTCAATCGTTATCCCGTCAATTTTTGTATCTCGAACAGCATATGTAACCTGTCCCGATTTTACTTGTTGGCCTGCCTGTTCCATGAATTCTTTATTTGCCAATATGTCTTCACCTGGATGGAATGCTAACATAGCACCAATCCCTTGAGGAATTGTTTTTGTTGGAACCACCGCAACGTTATCTTCTGCAAGTTCAGCTGCTTGCTCTGCTGTCATCACTATGTTTTTGTTATTCGGTAAGACCAATACGTTTTTGGCATTGGCCTTCGCAATCGCATCGGTAATATCCTGAGTACTTGGGTTCATCGTTTGTCCACCTTCAATGACAACTGTCGCCCCGAGACTGGTGAATAATTCCTCAATCCCACTTCCCATTGCTACCGTTACAATTGCAAACTCCGCTTTTTTAGTTGAAGCCGGTTTCTCTTGCTTTTCCCCAACAATTGCCGTATGCTGCTCCCGCATGTTCTCAATCTTCATGTTAATCAGGCTGCCATATTTCTGACCAATCGTCAGTACATAGCCTGGATATTCGACATGCACATGGACTTTTGCGATTTCATCATCCGCGACAACAAGCAGAGAGTCCCCGTGTTCACTCAATTCATTACGGAATGTCTCCTCATTAAATGGATGTTTGTTTGTTTTTTTCTTATCAAATTTAACCATGAACTCGGTACAATATCCGTATTTAATATCCGATGTATCCATAAAATCCTGGGCCAACTTATGGTGCTGTGCATTCACCATTTCGTCCATTTCGGATTCACTCACTTCTTCTTCAGGGAGCTCTTCTCCTTTTAACGCAGCAAGAAAACCTTCATAAATAGTAACCAATCCCTGTCCGCCCGAATCGACCACTCCGACTTCCTTTAATACTGGTAAAAGCTCGGGTGTTCGTATTAATGATGCCTTAGCCTCCTTAAGAACATGTTCCATTAAAACCACAATATCTGTTGTCCGCTCAGATTCAGTCAAGGCCACTTCTGCAGCATCCTTGGCGACCGTCAAGATGGTTCCTTCTACAGGCTTCATCACGGCTTTATATGCGGTCCGGACGCCCTGTTCGAACGCATCAGCCAAATCTTCGGATGACAATGTTTGTTTTTTCTCCATACTTTTCGCAAAGCCGCGGAACAATTGTGACAGAATAACCCCTGAATTACCTCTTGCTCCCATCAGCAAACCTTTAGCGAAAGCATTAGCCACTTCCGAAATTGCCTCCGCCTCAACCTTTTTTACTTCATCCGCACCCGAGGTCATGGATAAATTCATATTTGTTCCAGTATCACCGTCCGGGACCGGAAATACATTTAATGCATCAATTTTTTTGGCGTTATTCGTTAAATGGTGTGCTCCAGAGAGTACCATTCGTGCAAATGTCTTGCCATCTAACGCTCGTACCATACCTGTTCCTCCTTCATTACCAAAAACCAACCTTTATGAACCTATTGCAAGAGGAAAAAGGTTAATCCCTGGCGACACGAACTCCTTGGATATAAATGTTAACGGAATCAATTGATAATCCTAATGATTGGTTTAATGTATATTTTACTTGTGATTGAACATTATGAGCAACAACTGATATTTTCGTGCCATAACTTACAATAATATACATATCAATATGAAGCCGATCTTCTTCCTGCCTGACAACGATCCCTTTGGAAAAGTTCTCTTTCCGAAGCATTTCAGCCAAGCCATCCTTAATCTGACTTTTGGATGCCATTCCCACTATACCGTAACACTCGACAGCTGCACCACCGGCAATTGTTGCTATTACCTCGTTCGTGATGGTAACATGGCCATCGTTCGTATTAAGTTCTATGGACATGATAATCCTCCTTTAATACCCGTATCATATCGATAGTTTACTACAATCGATTCATTTTTGAAAGCGTACCCTTGTCCAAATGACGCATTTAACAATGAATGAATTTTTTCTAATTGTCAAGCTTTCTTTCGGCACAAATTTAAGTTTGTATTGCAATGAAAGAGTACTTGTGATAAATTGAATAAGTATGAAAAGAAATGACACATGTAAACAGTAAGGAGGGATTTACATGTCTAGAAAATGTGTTGTAACTGGACGTCAAACTCGTAGTGGAAACAATCGTTCACACGCAATGAATGCCAATAAACGAAATTGGAAAGCTAATGTACAAAAAGTTCGTGTTATGGTAGACGGAAAACCTAAACGTGTTTATGTTTCTGCACGTGCCCTTAAATCAGGTAAAGTAGAACGCGCATAACATAAAGCTTAGCATCAGTTTGACTAGCAAAAAGGCACTCGTCATGCATAGAGTGTCTTTTTCTGCGTTTAGGAAATTATCTAAAAACGCCAGTGGATTACTTTGCTATTTGAATGAGCCCCATCCAGCTCAGCGGCGTATGCACTTTTCCTCTATATAAAATTTCCGGACAAAAAACTAGCTTCTGCCAACAAGATTGACAAAAGCTAATCTCACTCTCATTTATCTCTCTTAAAAACACCAATACAAGCTCGAACTATTCCGCCAATAAACTTTGGGAGTTTAATCGTATAAAATTTCAATGAGTCCCCTCCTCTGATAACAAACGCAGCTAACTTTTTTAATGCACATCATTAATGGCGTCATGACTCTTTATTACTAATAGTATGCCTGCCCTAAACGAAAAAGTACCATTTTTTAAAAGAAGCTTGTTTGATATGCAGCGTGTAGATCCCCATGAAATAGTCTCATTGGTAAGCGGATAATAAAAACCCTCTAATGATAAATCTTGAACCTCTTTGGTGAATGGGACAAATGAGACATAAGGATAGGTATCATCATTGGTAATGGTGTGACTGCCGGGTTTTTCCATATGAAGTTGATTGCTGGCATCAACAATGAAGGCAAGAATCTCTTTTTCCATGATTGTATATAATGTTTGGATATTAATCAGGAAATGATCAAGTCTGCCACCAGTTACGCCAAATAAATAAATAGTTTCCGGGTTTAGTGTATATGCCTTTTCGAGTGCCAGTTCCAGATCTGTCAAATCTTTTTCACTCGGATATTGCTCAAATACCCGTACCTGCCGTTTGACCAGTTGCCGTTCCACCTTTGTTAGTGAATCGAAATCCCCCACGGCAATGTCAGGTGTAATCCCATTAAGGAGTAAATGGTGTGCACCACGATCGGCCCCAATCCATTTATCTATTTTTCCGGTAAACAACGACAAATCCGGCAGCAGTTCCCAAGGGCCATTAGCAACAATTGCAACAGTCGTCATAGCTTACACCTGTTCCATGGTCGCATTCCGAATTGCTTCCATAGCCTGTCTGCGATCATTCTTGTTGAAAACAGCGCTACCTGCAACCAATACATTTGTACCCGCATCTGTACAACGCTTGGCAGTTTGTGAATTCACTCCTCCATCCACTTCAATTTCAAATGTTAAACCCAGCTCTTTTTTCCATAACGCAACTTGTTTTATTTTCTCAACCACACTGTCAATAAATGTTTGTCCACCAAAGCCAGGATTGACTGTCATCAATAATACCAAATCAATGTCTGTTAAAATACTCTTAATCATCTCTGCCGGTGTTGCCGGATTCAGTACGACACCTGCCTTTACCCCCTGATCCTTAATTAATTGAATCGTCCGGTGCAGATGCGTACATGCCTCCTGATGGACAGAAATGATCGATGCCCCTGCCTTGGCAAATTGTGGAATATACGTATCCGGATTTTCAATCATCAAATGAACATCCAATGGCAGGGATGTGACTGGCTTTATTGCCTCAACAATTAATGGCCCAATGGTTATATTCGGTACAAAATGGCCATCCATCACATCAACATGAAGATAATCTGCTCCTGCCTTTTCTACGTCCTGAATTTCCTCTCCAAGCTTTGCAAAATCAGCGGAAAGAATAGAAGGTGCCAGTTTCATCATCGTTTTAATACCTCGGCTTTCTTGAATTTATTTCTTCATAAAACTGTATATAGTGTTCATAACGGAATTTGGTTATGTCTCCATCGGCAACCGCCTGTTTGATGGCGCATTTTGGTTCTTTGTAATGCATACACCCCCGAAATTTGCAGTTCTCTTTCCGGCTGCGAAATTCCGGGAAACAGTCTGCCAGCTCATCAAGATCGATATCCTGAAAATCTAGTGAGCTAAACCCTGGTGTGTCGGCAACCAGCCCATCATAAACATCTAAAAGTTCCACATGCCTTGTCGTATGCTTTCCTCTCCCAAGACTTTTTGAAATATCTGCAGTCTTCAAAAGCAAGGAAGGGTTCAGGACATTGAGCAATGATGACTTGCCGACCCCCGATTGCCCGGCAAAAACAGTCACCCGTCCGGAAAAATACGTTTTTAATCGTTTTAATTCGGCTGGATCATTGATTGACAATAATTCAACCGGATAACCGATCTGCTTGTAGGCCATTTGATATTGCTCAATGTCCCGCCTTTGTTGATCACTGACTGCATCCATTTTCGTGATAAATAATACCGGCTGGATGCCTTTTGCCTCGATCAGCACAAGAAAACGGTCAAGTAGTAATGGGTTAAAATCTGGCATAATGGCGGAACTGACAATGATGGCTTGGTCAATATTTGCGATTGGCGGTCGGACAAGCTCATTTTCTCTTGGCTTGATGTCCTGAATGTAGCCCTCATCAGGATTATCTGCGGAAAATGAGACAAAGTCACCAACTAGTGGACTGATTTTTTTGTTGCGAAAAACCCCACGGCCTTTGCATTGGTAAATGCCATCTGATGTTTGCACATAATAAAATCCACTTAGTGCTTTAATAATTCGACCATTTGCCATTTATTCACCCTCTTCATAGGTAACAGTTTTATTAATCACGACTTCTTCATCTCTGACCACTTTATATTCAGCTTTATCATCAGGTGCGATCGTTAATGTAATCGTAAACTCTGTATCCTTTGAAATTGTTTCTTGTTCCGCGACTTCGGACATGGAATGATTCATATCATCTATATATATTTTTACCGTTTGCTCTTTTTTCTTATCCTGATCAACTTTTTGATCTTCATCATGTACCACATCCTGATCATCCCCGTCATCCTCATCTTCCTGATTATCCTGGTCGGCCTGATTTGCCTCGTCATCCTGATCGTCTTCACCATCTGATTCATCAGGGTTATAAGCAACGGTAAATGTTACTTTTTTGGAAACGGGCGGTTTTTCTTTTGGTCCGGTTGAAACATAAACATCAACCGTTGCCCCCTCTGCCAACTGTGTACCCGGTTCGGGATCCTGTTTGATGATCTCTCCTTCAGGCACGGAATCAGAATGTTCTTCTTTGACGTTCATCTTAAAATTCTGTTCATCTAAATAGGATTCGGCCTCTTGTTTGGTCATCCCCTTTAAATTGTTTAACGAGGTTAATTCGGGTCCATTACTATATTCGAATATAACTCTTGTTTCACTGGGAACAACTTTATCATTTTCATTCGGCTGTATTTGTGTAATAATTTGTCCTTCTGGTTTGTCAGAAAACTCTCCATAACCAATAACCTGAAATCCATCTTCTTCCAGTAAATCTTTGATTTGGTTATAATCTTCGCCAACATAATCGGCAAATGCTGTTTTTTCCTTGCCCTGACTGACAAACACGGTGACAGTGGAACCTTCTTTTATCGTTTTACCTGCCTTGGGACTGGTTTTGACGACGGCTCCTTCCTCGATATCGTCATCATAGACCAGCTCTTTTTTGTGTTCCAGCTTCAATTTATCAAGTTCGGTGATGGCATCTTCATATTCCATATTGGCAACCTTTGGTACATTAACATCCTTAGGCTGCAAAAATTTTGCGATCGCTAGTGTAGTCGTACCGAGAACAAGCAGAACCAATAGGATAATCAGAAGAATCGGCCATTTTCGTCGCTTTTTCTTGTTTTTACCGTTTTTCTTGGCTTTTTTAGACTTCTTGTCCATGGCTGGTTTATCTGGCTCATCATCGGCATAAGGTTTTGTGTTTCCATCTGTTTGATGAACAATGGTATCCTGATTTGTGGAAGGTCCCATTTGGTCGTCTGTAATGATCGGAATCGCTTTTGTTTCTTCACCAGCTTCCTCTGGCGGCACATATTTGTCTTCGTTTAATTTTTCGGGATCCAATGCTGTCTCCAGTGCATTCTCCATCTCATAAACCGTTGCATAGCGATGAAATGGATCTTTGGCGGTTGCTTTCAGAACAATATTTTCCACACTTTGCGGGATATCCTGGTTAAAGCGCCTGACAGATGGTGTATCATTTTGTAAATGTTTCAAGGCAACTGCAACAGCCGATTGACCGGAAAATGGCAAGCGTCCTGTTAACAGTTCGTACAAGACAATCCCAAGCGAATAAATGTCCGATTTCTTAGTAGCCATCCCGCCGCGCGCTTGCTCTGGTGATAAATAATGCACCGAACCGAGGATCGAATTAGTATGCGTTAATGTTGTTGCACTTAATGCAACCGCGATGCCAAAGTCGGTTACCTTTACCTGGCCATATGTATCGATCAAGATATTCTGCGGTTTGATATCCCGGTGAACGATATCATTTTCATGGGCATGGGTAATCGCTGAACTGATTTGTTTCATAATATCCAAGGATTCCTTGACGGAAATGGGGCCGTTTTTCTGTATGTATTCCTTCAATGTCATCCCATCCACATATTCCATCGCCATATATAACATGTGATCTTCTTCACCGACATCATAAATGTTAACAATATTTGGATGAGAGAGGCTTGTTGCTGACTGTGCTTCACGATGGAATCGGGCAATAAATTCTTCTTCGTTTGCATATTCCATCCGCAGTGCTTTAATGGCAACATCGCGATCCAGGATGATATCTCTGGCCAAATAAACATTGGCCATTCCGCCACCGCCAATTGTCGTCTTAATTTTGTACCGTTCATTTAAAACATGTCCATCTAACATGTTGTTTCACCATCCTCAGTGGAGACATCATGTTGGATGAGAATAAGCGAAATATTATCTTCGCCCCCTAAATTATTGGCCGTATCAATCATTTGCTGACCTGTGTCAACCATACTTTCGCCTTTTCCCATTATTGCAGCCAGTTGTTCGTCGGTTAGCTTGTCTGTCAAACCATCTGAACACAATAATAACAGGTCCCCCTGCTCCCACCCCAGGCTTTGAACATCCGGTTCCACTTGCGCCTCAGTACCAACGGCTTTAAGAACTACATTTTTCTGCGGATGATATCTAGCGTCCGCTTTGGAAACCTGACCGGATTTAACAAGCGCATTAACAAGTGAGTGATCTTCCGTAACCTGGCTGAGCCCATTATCGTTAAGCAGATAGCATCGACTGTCTCCAACATGGGCCACTGTAAAAAATTTCGATGTACAAACGGTTATCACGATGGTTGTTCCCATTCCCTGACAGGTATCATGTGCTTGTGCATGGTCAAATATAGCTTGATTCATCTCCTCAATGGTTTCAGCTAACCAGCTTTCTACACGGCTTGGTGTGGAGAGCTGGTCACATGTTTCCCATTTCTGCTGGATGTGATTGATCGCCATTTGACTAGCCACATCACCAGCCTTATGACCGCCCATTCCATCGGCAATAATCGCCAGAAATTGGCCATCCGCATTAAAGTAAATACCACCAGAATCTTCATTATGGTTCCTGACTTTTCCCCGATCCGTCAAAAAACGTCCTTCCACATCGCTCACCCCTTTTCAAACCAGATGCTACTACTCAACATTATGCCATGAAATAGCCGATAATAGAATCATTTTTGTCATCTTTTTTGCATGTTCAGCACATATGCCACTAACCGGACACTTCCGCTTTTCTAAGCCTTGTCAGAAAAAATCCGTCTGTTTGGAATGATTGCGGAAAAATCTGCAGTCCATAACGGGTAATCCCTGGCGATTGTTTCAGAGGCTCTGGTAATTCAGCAAAAAAGCTGTCATCAATGGCAAAATTGGGGTTCTGGTGTAAAAATGCCTGGACTACACCTTCATTTTCCGTTTGATCCACTGTGCATGTGCTATATATTAATTTTCCATCCTTTTTCAGTAATGGTGCGACCGACTCCAAGATTTCCAGTTGAATGGTGGCAAGCCGCTCAATATCTGCCAGGGTTTTATTATACTTTATTTCCGGTTTTCCGCGAATAACACCTAATCCGGAACACGGCGCATCAACCAGAATCCGGTCAAAACTTTCAGCTGCATGCTGTGTCCCCAATTGTCTGGCATCCGCCTGATTAGCACGGATAATGGATAAGCCAAGCTCAAGTGCCTTTTGGTTCACCAGGTTTGCTTTTTTCTTATGGAGATCGTAAGCATACAACTTCCCTTGATTTTGCATTTTTTCTGCCATATGAGTTGCCTTACCGCCTGGAGCACTGCAAGCCTCAAGAACATCCATACCAGGCTTGGCATCGATCATTTCCCCGACTAACATCGAGCTTTGATCCTGGACAGTAACCAGTCCACTGGAGAATAATTCGGTTTTTAAAATATTCCCCTTATCTACAATGATTCCTTGTTCCGAAAAAACGGACGGACGGACCTCCAGACACTGCTCTGTCAGCCTCCGGATTGCTTCCTGTCTGGATAACTTAAGTGGCTGAATTCGAATAGCGCTTGGTTTATGGGAAACATTCGCCTCACACATCTGCTGCGTTAATGCTTGACCATACATAGAGATCCAGCGCTTGACGAGCCATACCGGATGACTTGTTTCCACTGCAATTCGATCTACAGTATCAGTAAGCGTTGCCGTATCCGGTACTCCTTGCCGCTGAATACTGCGAAGTACACCATTTACGAGTGAGGCAACACCCTTATGCCCCCGTTTTTTTGCAATCTCAACCGCTTCGTTAATAATCGCATGATCAGGAACCTTGGATAAATAAACGATTTGATAAACCGACATCCGTAATAACATCCAAGCCCAGGGTGCAATTTTTTTCTTGGAATGTACAAACGTATCCAGGTAAAAATCCAGGGTCATTTTTCGTTGGATAGTCCCGTAAACAATTTCTGTCAGCAGCCCTTCATCTTTCGGGTCAACTTTTCCACTCTTTAGCTTGTTGTCAATTACCAGATGACTATATGCCCCGTCTTTATCCATCCTAAGCAATATATCCAGGATAACTTCCCTTACATTATTCATCTGATGTGTCTCCCATTTTGGTTCCCGTTTTGATACGATCTGCTGAACCTCTTAGGTATTGGGCAACAGTCATCCGTTTTTTTCCCGCCGGTTGGATTTCCTTTACATAAATAGCCTGTTGATTTCCGCAAACGACGGTAAACCCATCCTGATCTACTCGGACAATTTCACCGGGTTGCCCTTGGTACTCCTGATGATCCGGCTCTCCCCACCATATTTTCATCGGTTTATTGTTATAAGTGGTAAAGGCAACCGGCCAAGGATTTAACCCCCTGATTTGGTTATAGACAACATCATTACTGTTTGACCAATCGATTTTTTCTTGCTCCCGTTTAATATTTGCTGCAAATGTTGCCAGTTCCTCATTTTGTGGTTGCGGTATGATTGTATGGTCAGCGAGTTTTGGCAATGTTTCCAGCAACAAATCCGCGCCGGCTAGTGATAATTTATCATGTAACTTGCCAACAGTATCATTATCGGCAATGGCAACTTTTTTTTGCGTCAAAATATCACCGGCATCTAATTTTTCCACCATATACATGATGGTAACGCCGGTTTCTTGTTTTCCTTGTAAAATCGCATAATGGATTGGAGCACCACCGCGCAATTCCGGTAACAGAGAGGCATGGACATTAATGCAGCCAAACGCTGGTACCTGCAATAGTTCAGCGGGCAGGATTTGTCCATAAGCAGCTGTGACAATTAAGTCTGGCTGGCAGTCGATAATCGGCTGGAAATCATGTTTTAATTTCTCCGGTTGAAAAACAGGAATTCCCAATTTTTCAGCAGCGTCTTTTACGGGTGAGGCGGTAAGCGTTTTTTTTCTCCCCTTGGGCCGATCAGGTTGGGTGACAACTAAAGGAATATCATAATCCGCTTTTACCAGTGCTTCAAGAATCGGCACCGAAAAGTCCGGTGTTCCCATAAATACAATACGTTTCACTAAGCATCCCTACTTCCTACATCAGTTGATACGGCTGCATGTCCACCGTTATCTTCAGATCATCTTTTCTAATATCCTCATCAAATTGCTGGATAATTTTCCGGATGAGGTTCCGTAATTGTGGTTCATGCTTGTATTTTATCATGCATTGATAACGATATCTATCTTTCATCCTGGCAATTGGTGATGGTGTCGGACCAAGAATGACCGTTTTTTCATTTACATGTTTGCTTAATAATTGCACCATTTTTTGCGTTGTTTGTACTACTTTTACACGATTTTCATGGGACACAGTTAATAACGCCAAAAAAACATATGGCGGATATTGGAATGTTCTGCGTGTGTTCATTTCCGTTCGATAAAATTGCAGATACTCGTATGTGCTTGCAAGTGTAATACTATAATGTTCCGGTGTGTAGGTTTGCACAATGACCTCACCGGGCAGTTCATGGCGCCCGGCCCTGCCACTTACTTGCGTTAATAGCTGGAACGTTTTTTCTGATGACCGAAAATCTGGCAAGTGCAACATCGAATCCGCCGTCAAAACACCAACAAGGGTGACATTTTCAAAATCCAGCCCCTTGGCAATCATTTGCGTTCCCAATAAAATATCGGCCTGTCCATTGGCAAATTTCGTTAATAGTTTTTCATGTGCCCCTTTTCTTCTGGTTGTGTCGACATCCATGCGTATGACCTTTGCATCAGGAATCAACTGTGTCAACGCTTCTTCTACCCGTTGCGTTCCCGTTCCAAAATAACGGATTAAATCACTTTGACATTCTGGACAGAACATAGGCATAGGTTCTTCATAGGAGCAATAATGACATTTTAATTGATTGCTATTTTTATGATAAGTTAACGCAATATCGCAATGGGGACACTCTTTCACATGCCCGCATTCCCGACACATGACAAAAGTGGAATACCCCCGGCGATTTAACAGCAGGACAACTTGTTCTCCTTTTTCGATACGCTGTTCAATTTTTGCTTTTAAATCATGGGAAAACATAGTACGGTTACCAGCGTGCAGTTCCTTACGCATATCAACAATTTGTACATCCGGCATCCCTTGATCATTTGTACGCTTCGTTAATGTAGCAAGTTGATATACCCCTTTTTCGGCTCTGGCATAGGATTCAAGCGTTGGTGTTGCACTTCCCAGGATGACCGGGCAGTGGTGGTTTTTGCCACGGTAAATTGCAACATCCCTGGCATGATAACGCGGCTGATCCTCCTGCTTGTAGCTTGTCTCATGTTCTTCATCGATAATCACTACGCCAATATTCTCAAAAGGCGCAAAGATGGCAGACCTGGCTCCAACGACAACCTGAACTTCTTTACGTTGAATCTTCCGCCATTCATCATACTTCTCCCCAGCTGACAATCCACTATGCATGACCGCGACATTGGCGCCAAACCGTCCTTTAAACCGATGGACCATTTGTGGTGTCAGGGAAATTTCCGGAACGAGTACGATTGCTTCTTTTCCCTTTTCAATGACGTCCTGGATCGTTTGTAAATAAATTTCCGTCTTTCCACTACCGGTTACACCATGTAGCAAAAATACATCATGTTCGTTTTCGGCAATTTTATGTTTGATTGGCCGAATCGCCCGTTCTTGTTGATCGGTTAAGGTTAAGGGGCTGGTTTGGACAATTTGCGTATCATCATATGGATTGCGAAACACTTCCACCTTTTTGGCAGATAGCAGCTGTTTTTCAATCAATTTGTTCACGGTTTGTGTGGTAGTTTTAAATTGCTTTAATAGTTTTGTTTGTTCGACTGGTTCCGGGTGTTCACTAAAAAATAACAGCAAATCCCGTTGCTTTGCCGCATTTTTAGCTAAATCATGAATCGCTTCCTCAAGCAAATAGGAATCCTTATTCGCCTCAATCATGGTGACATATTTCTTGGTAATCCTGGATTTGACCAGGTAATTAATCATGATATCACCAGCTGAGATGGCATCACGCACATGGGCATAAGAAACCGGACCATTGGTGATTTCGTCATATGCTATTGTATCCCGTCCAGCAAATACAGTCTCCAAATCCGGCGCTAATTCGCCTTGTGTTAAGCGAACAAGTTCTTTTTTATATTGTGACTTCAAAACTTGCGGGAGCATTGCCTGATAAATAGTAATATAAAGACTCAATGTTTCTTCAGCCAGCCATTTGCCAAGATCAAGCAGTTCATCGGTTAGTACAGGCATTAAATCAAGTACATCAATCAATTCTTTTAGCTTTTTAAACGATGACTCTTGTGCAAATCCGACGACATATCCCATGACTCTTCTTGGACCAAAGGGAGCAATTACGCGCATACCGGTTTGCAGTATGTCCATAAACCGCTCCGGAATCAAATAATCAAAAGTTTGGTTGATGGATCCTGCCGGGACGTCGACTATTACTTTGGCTATCTTCACTTGGAACCATCCTTCATATCCCGGCTGATGAAGGAAATAATCTTATCCGCAATATCCCGTTTGGATGATAAGGCTATTTCTTCTGTTTGCATTTGTTTATTGATGTAAGTGACAACGTTTGTATCACCTTCAAAACCGGCGCCGGCAGCTGATACATCATTAATGACAATCGCATCCAATCGTTTCTTGTGCAATTTATGCATACCATAATCAAATGCATCAGTTGTTTCCGCAGCAAATCCAACTAAAAATTGATGGGTTTTTTCTTCACCTAGTGATTGTAAAATATCCTTCGTTCTTTCCATTTTAACCGTCCATTCCCCATCCTGTTTTTTCATTTTTTGATCATACACCTGTTTGGGGCGGTAATCAGCAACAGCTGCAGCCTTGATTACAATATCGCTCTCTGCAAAATATCGATGCATTGCTTGAAACATCTCTTCTGCGGTTGTAATATCAATGCGATGAATATTTGAGTGGTTTGTCCTTTCCTGTGTTGGACCAGTAACAAGCGTAACCGTTGCACCTTGATAAGCGGCAGCCTCGGCCAGGGCAAACCCCATTTTACCCGAAGAACGGTTGGTAAAATAACGTACCGGATCAATTTGTTCCCTTGTCGGACCTGCAGAGACCAATACGTTTTTACCCGTCAATATACCAGATTCTGTTTGGTGCCGGTCCACTGTTTCGATAATCATTTCTGGTTCCTCGAGCCGCCCTTTACCAACATAGCCACATGCTAAATAACCTGCACCTGGTTCAATAAAGTGGTAACCCCAGTCAGCAAGTTTTTGCATATTTTCGATCACTGCGGGGTGTTCATACATGTGAACATTCATCGCCGGGGCAATGTATACCGTTGCTTTTGTTGCTAACAGGGTAGTTGACAACATATCATCGGCGATCCCATGGGCTAATTTGGCAATGATGTTTGCGGTTGCAGGGGCAATGATTACAATATCCGCCCAATCGGCAACATCGATATGGGCAATTTTTTTCACATCTTTTTCGTCAAACGTGTCGGTATATACCGGGTTTCTGGATAATGCCTGAAATGTTAACGGGGATACAAACTTTTGGGCATGATCAGTCATCATCACTTTTACATTGGCACCTGCCTGGGTTAATTTACTTGTTAATGCACACGCCTTATACGCGGCAATTCCCCCAGTAACCCCCAACACAATATTCTTATCCTGTAGCATCACGAAATCCCCTTTTCAAGTTCAATAAAAAATGACCTATATGTGCGTGTTCAAAAAGGAGGATAAAAAGGACCGAGAAGTTCTAGGCGGCGTAGCTTTGAGCACCGGAGTGTACATAAAAGGTACATGAGGAGCGGAAAAGCAAGCCAACAACGAAATTCGACGTGTCATTTTTACCGGACTTTTTGAACATCCTCTATATACATCATACAAAATTATTTGTTCATAAAACAAATAATACCCCCGCGCAGCTCACTGGCGAGAGTATCAAAATCGTGTATAGAGTAAAGCCTAGGAGCGGAACTGTTCGGTTTCGGTAATTTCGCCATCAGGATTTTTTTCTTTGACGAATAGTTTTCCCGCCTGAACTTCCTCCAACGCCTTGCCAACATTCTTATCTGATTTCGGGTTTGCGATTTGGCATGGTTTGTCATGTTGCATTTCGCGTGCCCGTCGTGCAGATAAAACCACAAGCGTATATTTAGATTTAATTTGTTCCTGCAATGCATCAATTGATGGATCTAACATCATAGTTATTCCTCCTCCAATAATTGCTTATATTGTTTCGCGATTCGTTCCCGTTTCAAATGTTCGCTTTGGATAATCGCCTTTATTTTTTTTACTGCATGATCTACCTGGTCATTGACGACAACATAATCATAGGCATCCATCATTTCAATTTCATCACGTGCCGCTTTTAACCGGTTTAGCACAAGGTCTTCCGTTTCCGTTCCCCGGCTGACAATTCGATTCTTCAATTCTTCCAAACTTGGTGGAAATAGAAAAATAAATACACCCTCCGGAAAATTTTTCTTCACTTGTAATGCACCCTGAACTTCAATTTCCAGAAAAACGTCATGCCCAGCTGCCAATGTCTCTTCCACATATTTTCTTGGTGTTCCATAGTAGTTGTTCACATATTGGGCGTATTCCAATAACTGGTTTTGACGAATCAAATTCTCAAATTCTGCTTTTGTTTTAAAAAAATAATCGACTCCATCTGTTTCGCCGGGTCGTTTTTCTCTGGTTGTCATTGAAATGGAGTATCTTAACTGGGTATCATGATTAAACAATTCCTTTCTCACTGTACCCTTTCCGACACCAGACGGTCCAGAGAGAACAAATAAAATCCCTTTCTCTTCTATCAAAACGAGTTAACCTCCCATTTATTCATCTGAATCTTCTTCATGGCTCAGCACCCGCTGACCTACTGTTTCCGGCTGAACGGCAGATAATACAACATGGTCACTATCCGTAATAATAACAGCTCTTGTTCTGCGTCCATATGTGGCATCCACCAATTTATTATTGTCACGTGCTACTGTAATAATCCGTTTGATTGGTGCTGACTCCGGCGATACAATCGAGATGATCCGATTTGCGGAAACTACATTACCGAAGCCAATATTAATTAAACGTAAATTCAAACTGTTTCCCCCTTAAAACGAAAAGTGTAAGCGCCCGTTTAGCAGCGTATGAACCGGACTGAACTTAGCCGCCGTAAAGTGATTATCCCAGTCCATCACCACTTGAAACAATTCCATAATATATCTATTATATGAAAAAATAACAGCAAAACACAAGCTATTACTCAATATTTTGGATTTGTTCTTTCATTTTCTCCACTTCACTCTTGATTGATACCACCCATTCACTGATTTTCGGATCTGTTGACTTGGAACCGATCGTGTTTATTTCCCGGTGCATCTCTTGCAGGATAAAATCAAGCTGCCTTCCTATTTGCGTGTCTTGTTGGATGGTAGAGAAAAAATGATCGATATGACTAAACAACCGGGTGATTTCTTCGGTAATATCCCCTTTTTCCGCTAACAGGGCGATTTCCTGGTACATTCGTTGGTTATCCGTATCAAGCTTGTCGCCGATATATGTTTCAATCCGCTGATAGATCCGCTGACGATATTCCTCAATCACCTGGTCTCTTCGCGTTTGTAATCGCCCGACTAATTCTTTTACAGTATGTATTCGTCCGTTTATATCGGCAAGCAGTTTTTCGCCCTCATCTTCTCTGATCGTCAGCAATTTGGAACAGGCATCCACCACACATGTTAAAATATTTTCTGATAAACCATTCGCATCGTTGGTTTCCCGAACCGTGAATAATTCCGGAATGGACAGTATTATATCCATAGGAATGTCACCGGTTAGCTGATAGCGCGCTTTTATCTGTTTCAATTGTTCCATATATTGATCTAATAACATCCAATCGGTTTCCAATGTTTTTGTAACAGCACCAGTACCATCGATGTTCAGGGTGACTTCAACCCGGCCACGTCCAAAAAAAGCTCGAATCCGTTCTTTAAGTTTTTCTTCCAGATACATAAAGGATGAAGGAATATTTAGTTGTACATCAAGAAAGCGGTGATTGACACTCTTCACCTCCACTGTGATCACTGCATTGTCCAATGATACAATACTGCTTCCATATCCAGTCATGCTTCTTACCATACAATCACATCCATCTGTCTGATTTTACATTGTTTTATTATACCAGTTAACTGGTATAATAAAAACTTCCATCTGTAAGTTAAAGATGGAAGTTTCATATCATTTCATTATTTTTTGGTAAATCCAAACAGCACAGTTGGCAATGCACTAAGGAAAATAATTAGTAGCCAATCATGCAGACCCAGGAACGTTGTATGGAAAATTGGTTGCAATGGTTCCAGATAAATCACGATAAGTAACAGCAGGATGGAAGACAAAACCGCCCAAATTAAATATATATTTTCAAACGGATTCCGGGAAAATACCGAATCTTCACTACGACAATCGAATACATGAATCAGCTGGGCCATGACCAAGGTTGTAAAGGCAACCGTTTGCCCATGAACAAGGTGATCCGGATTATTATGATAAGTGACCATAAACGCGGCCAATGTAACCATTCCTATTAAAATACCTCTTGTGATGATTTTAAAACCAAGCCCTCTGGCAAAAACGCCTTCCCTTGGATTCCGAGGCGCGCGCTGCATTACGTTACCCTCTGGTTTGTCTAAGCCAAGCGCCATCGCCGGAAGTCCATCGGTTACCAGATTCACCCACAAGATTTGCACAGGTACGAGGGGAAGCGGTAAAGCTAAGAGCATCGCAAAGAACATCACCAGAATTTCGCCAACATTGGAGGCCAGTAAATAACGAATGAATTTGCGAATGTTTTCGTAAATGTTCCGTCCTTCCTGGATCGCCGCTTTAATGGTTGCGAAATTATCATCCATCAAAACCAGTGATGATGCTTCTTTGGTTACATCGGTACCTGTTTGCCCCATGCCAATACCGATGTTACTGGCTTTAATTGCGGGTGCATCGTTCACCCCATCGCCCGTCATGGCAACGATATGCCCTTTGTCCTGAAAGGCATTGACAATTTTCAGTTTATGCTCAGGTGTTACCCTGGCAAAAACATAGACCAGGTCAATACAGTCACGTAATTCTTCTGCCGACATTTGATTTAACTGACTGCCCTCAAGCACAAGACCATTTTCGGGAAGCAGCTCCAGATTTTTGGCGATCGCTCTTGCTGTGTTAACATGATCGCCGGTAATCATCACTGTCTTAATCCCTGCATTTCGACATTCAGCGATTGCCTGCTTGACCTCTTTACGTGGCGGGTCAATGATGCCATACAATCCGACTAATGTTAATTCGGTTTCAACAAACGCCGTATCCATTGTATCACCGTTGGTTAACGGCTTGACGGCAATCGCAATCGTACGAAGTGCTTGCTCGGCCATATCATCGATCGCTGTTTCAAATTGTTGCTTGTCTTTTTGTTTCAATAATCTTCTGCCGTTTTCACCCTGTACAAAGGATGACCTGGGAAGCAGTACATCCGGTGCCCCTTTTGTAATCACAAATCGCTGTCTGTTCTTATCTTCCACAATAACACTCATCCGTTTACGATCGGAATCAAACGGTATTTCCTTAATGATTTTGTAATCATCCTGACCTGGTTTACGTCCAATTTTACGGGCAGCCACCAGTAACGCACCATCTGTCGGATCACCGTCAACAACATATTTTCCCTTTTTCACCCGTAATGTGGCATGGTTGCATAATTCTCCATAGGTGAGCATCGATAATAAGTTTGGAAACGTATCATCGACCCTTGTGTTATCCAGAAAATAACCACCTTGAATATCATAGCCGTCCCCGGTTACATAGAGATGCTTGTTATTTAAGAAAATGTTTTTAACAGTCATTTGGTTTTCCGTCATCGTACCGGTCTTATCTGAACAAATGACCGATGCACAACCTAATGTTTCTACTGCTGACAGTTTGCGAACAATTGCTTTTTTCCGGATCATCCGCTGCACTCCCAGAGAAAGCGCAACTGTCACAATGGCAGGCAAACCCTCGGGAATCGCCGCAACCGCCAATGACACACCGGCTAAAAACATGTTATAGACAGGATGCCCGTGGTATACACCGATAATAACAACCAAAGCTGTTAAAGCGAGGGCAACAAATATTAGGATCCGCCCCAACTCCGCCAGTTTGTTTTCCAGTGGAGTGGCTATTTTCTTCGTCTTGCCCATTAGTGAAGCAATCTGACCCATCACCGTATTCATGCCTGTCCCGACAACAATCCCAATCCCATTACCTCTTGTTACCAAAGTGCCCATAAATGCCATATTACGTTGGTCTTGCGGGTCCAAGTGATCTTGATTGATGGTTGCGGCATGCTTCATAACGGGCAGGGATTCCCCTGTTAACGCAGATTCCTCAGTTTCCAGGCTTGCAGACTTTGTGATCCGTATATCAGCTGGTATTCGATCCCCGCTTGACAGCCTGATGACGTCACCTGCAACAATTTCCTGAGAAAAGATACGCACCCATTCCCCGTCTCGTAAAACTGTTGCTACTGGTGCCGAGAGCTCTTTTAATTTTGCCAATGATTTTTCCGCCTTCTGTTCCTGGAAAAACCCGAAAAAGGCATTGGCGATCACAATAACCATAATTGCAATCGCATCAACGTATTCCCCCAACAATCCGGCAATTAGCGTTGCTGCAAGTAAGACAATCACCATGAAATCCTGAAACTGTTTCAAAAATATTAACCATATTGATGTGCTTTTTTCCTCTTTCAGTACGTTGGGACCGAATTTTTCCCGGCGTTTTGTAACTTGTTTCACAGGTAATCCTTTATCCATTTCCACATGTAAGTGCTTTGCAACTTCATCTACATCTGACTGATACCATTTCATACTAAATACCTCCACATGCACCTGCACACTTTTATCCCTTGGTAAATACTTTTTAGGGATTGTCCAATCTGTTTATTCATTTCTATGCAGACAAGCACTTAAAAATGCTATAATTACTTATGAGGTGATCGCATGCCATTTGACGGAATTGTTACCCGAGCCGTAACAGAAGAATTAAAAATGAACATCATTCCAGGCAGAATTGCAAAAATCTATCAACCAACTGAAACAGAACTCATTTTAACGATCCGCAGTCAAGGTAAAAATCACGCTTTATTACTCTCGATTCACCCGACCTATGCCAGGTTACATGTAACAGCTGACGAATATACAAACCCGCAAGAGCCTCCGATGTTTTGCATGCTGCTCCGGAAACACTTGACAGGAGCAACACTCGAATCCATTGAACAATACGGGATGGAGCGGATTGTCACTTTTACTTTTAAAACACGTAATGAAATTGGTGACATCGCCTACAAAACCCTGATCATGGAGTTAATGGGTAAGCATAGCAATGTCATGCTTGTTGACCAGGAGAAAGGACATATTATTGATAGTCTAAAACATGTCCCTGCTTTTCAAAATAGTTACCGGACGATCCTGCCAGGACAGGCATATAAACTACCGCCGGCCCAGCACAAGGTGAATCCATTGGAAATAAGCGGTGAGGATTTTATTAAAAAACTGGATTTTAACGCTGGCAGAATGGATAAGCAAGTTGTTCAGATGCTTGTTGGCTTTTCACCAATGATTGCCAATGAAATTGTCCATCGAGCAAAACTGGGTTCGCAAAAAAAGTATATGGAAACATTTTTGACGGTACAGGATTCCATCAAGCACAATCGTTATACACCGGCTATCTATCATGGAAAAAAGGAAGACTTTCATGTATTGCCCATTACGCTTTATGCAGAAGAGAAGGAAGCATTTGCAACAACGAATCAGATGCTTGATACGTTTTATTCCGGGAAAGCAGAACGCGACCGCGTCAAACAACAGGCAAAAGATTTGTACCGGATAATCAAAAATGAAAAGGACAAAAATGAACGGAAATTAAAAAAGCATGACCAAACATTAAAAAAAGCTGCAGGTGCCAACAAGTATCAACGGCTTGGTGAACTGTTAACAGCAAATATGCACATGGTAAAACCCGGCGATTCTACCGTCACGGTCATTGACTATTACGATCCCGAGCAAAAAGAAATCACCATCGACCTCAACCCAAATAAGACGCCAAGCGAAAACGCGCAAAGCTTTTTTAAAACATACCAAAAGCTAAAAACATCAAAACAAATGGTGGAGAAAGAAATAACCAAAACGAATGAAGAAATTGCCTATTTGGATGGTCTGCTTCAACAAATGGATACTGCACGGGAAGCGGATATTGAAGAAATTCGTGAAGAGCTTCGTGATGAAGGTTATTTAAAAAAACAGCGGCAGCATAAAAAAAAGAAAAAACAGAACAAGCCACAACCGGAAGCATATCAATCCTCAGATGGTACACCAATCCTTGTCGGCAAAAATAATAAACAAAATGAGTATCTGACAACAAGGGTTGCCCACCGTGATGACATTTGGCTGCATACAAAGGATATTCCTGGTTCCCATGTGATTATTCGCGATCGGGAGCCTAGTGACGATACGCTAATGGAAGCGGCACAAATCGCTGCTTATTTCAGTAAGTCCAAAGACTCCTCATCCGTACCGGTCGACTATACGACTATCCGTCATGTCAAAAAACCAAACGGAGCCAAACCAGGCTATGTCACATACGATAATCAGAAGACACTGTTTGTAACACCGAATAAAACAGTGGTTGATCGATTAAGAGTAAAGAAAAACGGATGATTAGTAGGATCATCCGTTTTTCCAATTATGTCTGATGTAAGTTGTGTTCCTTGGCTCTAAGAAAACAAGAGCATTTTGAAGATATTTTAATTATATAGAGGGAGGTTTAAGCTATCATGAATCCTTGATTTAAGAATGAATTCTGGACCGAATCCCTTTCCACAAGATTTTGCACCAGTAACACTGCTCTTAAGATCGATCAATTACAGAATTAGCACTTAAGCACCGGGCTTATGCCTTGTTTATTTATTTTCCCCTCCGTTGCCCAGCTTTTATGTTTAATTTGCCTCATGGAGTTCATAATATAAAAAAGAATTACAGAGAGGATGAATTTAGTGATATTTATTTACAACGATTACGGAGGAACACATACAACTTCGTTAGTGGCCGCTTATCATCTTAAAAAACTCCCAACTGATAGAACACTTACGAAAGAAGAAATTATTAATGTAGATTATTTCAACAAATTAACAAAGCATGATTTCGGAAAGCTTATATTTCATGGATTGGATGAAGATGGAAATGCTGTCTATACCATAGGTAGAAAAAATGATAAATATGTCGTACCGGCACTACAAAACTTCAGTACATTGTTACAGAAAAATTATAATCTTGATGAAAAGATAATACTTTCGAATACTTCACCAACGGTACCAATTGCTATGACAATTGGAGGGTTATTCTCCAGAGGCCTGCACATTGACTTTATCGGCGTCCCTTTACTCATTACTGGCGCTAAGCAATGTTGCGGCCGTATAAAGCGATTGGTTGAACATACAAAAAAGGTAAGCTGTTCCAGGGATAGTAAAATTATTGTTTTAGAAAATAAATCATATAAATAGTCATTTCGGGTTCCTGCTTTTGCTAACCGGTTCAAATCAATTCTGTTTGTAAAACACACGATGCATTTTACACTACATATAATGTTTAGGGGTTAAATGCATTGGAGGTAAAAAGATTGATTTATGATGAGTGGAAAGATTATCTAAATGCGGCAAATCATTGGTTGAATCAATTGGAAGAAATGATCAATGAGCTTAATCGTAATGAGCGGATGAGTATTCTTTGTAGTAATATCGTACAATTACGTGAAGAGATGCAGAAAAAGGATAAACAAGACAAAGCATTCATTATCAAATTGATGGATGAGGTAAAACGCGATTATGATATCCTTAACCAAAGAATATCACCAAGGAAAACAGGAACAAGCATGGGTGAATCCATTTGCAACCAATTCGCTGATGCGCTTCACGGGCCGGGAAAATTCAGTGACAATGTGTGCTCTGTAGAACTTACAAGGGATTTTAATGTAACTATTATGGGAAAAGATGCTTCCTCCGCCCTGGAAGCAAATGTATCTTTCGAGTCCTTAGATCAGGAAGGAAATGCCTTAAACATGTCGGAAATAACAATTCTGGAAGATGAGGTTGCACCATTTACACGCGCGCTTACTCAACAGGGGTTAACGGTTACTGCTCTCCATAACCATTGGATATACTCAGACCCGGTTATTCTTTATATACACATCCTATCTGTTGAGCCCCCTATTAAGTTTGCAAAAAAAATGGCAAAGGCTTTTACCGCTTTACAAAGTTATCCTGTTACCAGCGGATGAGTGTATCAATCAATCTATCATTATGTTGAATTTTCTTTTAATACTGAATTTAGAGACAGCATATCACACAATAAAAGCGAGCCAAGGGATCTAGGTTATTAACGAAATGGCTACTCTAAGGGAATCTTAGGATGGAGAATATGGTACAGTCAATGAATTGCGTATTGAGCTTCTTATAGCAGTAATAAGGGGCAGGTACTTCTTCATGTCCCTACCTTATTTTTTTATGCCTCTGTTGATTTTAACTTTTTTTACCTCAATTAATGCCTTACATATTCTATGGCAGGCCTTCTTGCTGGATAACCTCCGAAAAAGCATTCTTAAAAAGACTGACCAATCCCCTTACAACCAATTAATGCAACTATTTTAAAAGTCACTAATGATTTTGTCCGTTCCATTTTTTATTAATTAATCATCTAATAAATAAAGGAGTTGAAAACAAATATGTTTCACAAAAGACCGATCTTTTGTCCACCAAAATATCATGTTAGAAATAAATATGTTAGACGAGTCCATCCAATCATTCATCCAGTTGTCCATGTTAATCGTATTAATGTAGTAGATGTACCAAAGCATATTGTTAAACCAATAAGAAGAACTGAAGTGGTGCAGCATAGGCGAAAGTTTCATTGCTGATAAATTCCACACTTGTCCATTACAAAGCATATTATTAATTCATAGACTATGGTATCGATTAAAAAGGGGGTGTAGCCATGAGCTACGATGGCGGACACGGTATGGGTGCAGGATTTGCATTAATTGTTGTACTCTTCATCCTCCTAATCATTGTTGGCACTGCGTATGTAGGTGGTGGATACTAGTCGGCTCTTAGTCTATACCATTAGAAATCAAACCACCATGGAAGAGGAGCATGATGTTGATTGCTTCTCTTCCTGTCTTTGTGCCATTTGTGGTATATCCTTATAATACTTTTAACATAAGGTTCCTCTTAGACAAATACATTCAAAAGGGTAAATTGGTGCAATTTGTTCAATTTCACAGTAGGATCATCCATTTTTCTTTTTATTCCACTGCTTCCGGATTCAGTTCTACTTCTATATTACCTCTTGTTGCTTTTGAATATGGGCATGCTTGATGGGCATCTTCGGTAAGCTGTTGCGCGTCTTCCGGATTGACGCCTTTGATTTTTACATTTAATTTAACCGCGATTTTAAACCCGTTATCTTCCGGATCCTTACAAAAGCTGACATCAGCGGTTGTTTCTGAATCAATTTTCTTATCCTGTTGTGAGGCAACCAGGTTTAGTGCTCCGTCGAAACACGCCGAATATGCAGCCGCGAAAAGTTGTTCCGGATTGGATCCTTTCGCTTCTTTATTTGTTGCCGGATTAACAAGATTCAAATCGATTAAACCATCACTTGATTTCACATGTCCATCACGACCATTCTTTGCTGTAGCACTTGACGTAAATATAACATTACTCATGATCGAAACACTCCTTTTGAACAAGTATTTATAGTTATTTGTTCCTCATTGTCCAGGCTATTAAACATAATCGAGAAAAGTCAGATTTTCACTACAGGAATGTTTTCTCATTGATTAGGGAAATAAACCGATCCACCTGTGGTAATTTCCGGGAGTCTTCCTGGTAGCAAATCCACGTATCTCTGGTTACACTTTCCCCGTTCATTTTTAATGGGATGTGCGGATATTCATCCATCAATCGGTCGGCAACACTCTTTGGCAAAACCGCCATTCCCAATCCTTCTTTCATAAATTGCTTACATGTCTCAATTTGATCCACCGTAATCATCTTGACAGGCTTGATCTGATCCTGATGATAATAAAGCCAATTATCAACGGCTTCGTGCATACTATCGTCACTCTTGAAGGAAATCAGCGGCCGCTCCTTTAGACCCGCTTTTGGGAATGTTACGGTATCGAAAAGGAATAACGGATCATCAAACAAGCGCTCGCAGGTTGAGTCTTTCAATGTTTCGCCACGAATGATGCAGACATGGTAATTTTTATGATCACGCTTGATCGCTTCACTTAATCCAGTTACAAGATCAATCGCAACTTTTGGATAAGAACGCGTATATTCCGCTAAAATTCCCGGCAAGAACCGTTGACTAACCAGCGTAGAACAGGCAATGGATAAGGTTCCCCGGATGTCATCACCAGACTCAGCCAATTGATTTTTAAACGCCTTTTCCTTGTTCACTACATCATTTGCATGATCCAAAATCATCTCTCCGGCCGGTGTTAATACAAGGCTTTTGGATGTACGAATAAAGATAGTCGTACCAAAATATTCTTCAATATATTTAAGACGCTGGGTAACTGCCGGCTGTGATATCAGTATCGCCTTGGCAGTCCCGCGAATCGTACCAATTTCCTGTAATTTTAATAATAGCTCGTAATCCTCGATTTTCATCGTATTTAGGCTCCCCTAAGTATAATTATCTGTTATTACATTCGATTATAAATTAATATTTTACTTATTGCATGCAAAAGCATATGATATTAGTAAAAACACTGGAGGCGAGTGTATGAATGAAAAAGATAGGGTGCGGCAAGTATTCTCCAAAAATAAAGATTCATATATCACAAGTTCGACCCATTCCAACATAAACGATTTAGTAAAGATGAGGGAATGGCTAAACCCGAAACAAAATACTAAAGCGCTGGATATTGCAACGGGCGGCGGGCATGTTGCCAAATATTTATCACCTTATGTTAGTGAAATTGTTGCCACAGACTTGACTGAAGAAATGCTTAAAAATACGGCAAACCATTTAAAAGACTACCAAAATATTCGCTTTACAGCTGCTGATGCCGAGAATTTACCTTTTTCGGATCATACATTTGAAATTGTCACATGCCGAATAGCAGCCCACCATTTTCCCAATCCGGATTTATTTCTTGCCGAGGTGAGACGCGTATTAAAAACGGATGGGCAATTCCTATTGATCGACAACGTTGCCCCGAAAGACAATGGACTTGATCATTTCTACAATACATTGGAAAAAATGCGTGATCCAAGTCATGTTCGAGCGCGGTCGATCTCACAATGGAAGTCCATGTTAGACAAGGAACATTTACAGATAGTAAAAGAAACAACCCGCAAAAAGACCCTGCCATTTCGCGAATGGGCACAACGAACACTGCAAACGGAGGAAGAAATAAATAACGTGGAAGACTATTTATTGAATACGAAGCAGGATATTCAAAATTATTTTCAGATCAAAGTGAAAAATCAACATGTGGAAAGGTTTGCTGTTGATGAGTGGATGGTTCTTGTTAAACATAGGTGCGAACAGTAAGCGTTAACTGTTCGACTTGAATGGAACAGTCTTTATATGGCCCCCCACTTCACATTTATCGGCGATTTCAACATGTTTTACGGCGATTTTCATATTCCAGGAAGTTTCTACGTTGAGACGGCTTTACCTAACACAGTTTAAAACAAAAAAGCGATGACAGGCGCCCGCCCGCTTTGACCAGGAGAAAACTGTTTTTTATTTAAGAAATGTTCCTTTTAACACATACGTAGACACAATTTAATTAGCGATAGAGGACGGAATATATTATAAATCCTAATATGATTACAAGCAGAAGTATTCCAGTACCCTTCCATCCCAAACTACCTATCAAATCAACAAGACTGCCATTGTTTGATCTGTTAAAAGCTTCGTTAACATTGCCTGTTGGGTTTCTCTGTGATTCCTCTTGCTTTAACCTTTCCCTTTTTTGTTCTGGAGTTTCTTTGTCACTCATCAAATCCCCCCCATTAAAACGTTGGTACTCTACACCCTTACAATACGACCCTTATATTCGGAAATTCTCATTCCGGATGCTTAGCATACCAAAACTGCGGATGCCTATACAGAATTAACCACCTTCATAAGAAAACCAGAATCGGAGGTAACAACAATAATAATATTGAAATAAATACAAGCGATTTTGATACCCATTTAGAGAGTTTTTTTCTTCCCTTGCCCGTGTACCAACCGCTAAATTGCAATTTATTCCTATACAGAAGAAAAAATAAAACAAGAATTGCTATATAACCTATCCAGCCATATTTATCGGCATCAATTCCAGAATACAAATTATATAAAAGAGAACCCAAAATTCCATAGAAAAATACAAAAATCACAGTAATCCTCATTAATTCTAATAGCGTCTTCATCTACAACACTCTCCAACGTTAACCTTAACAGATCTTATTTCATTTAGGGACTGATTCTGAATAAGACGATTATTCTTTCTCGATAGATCTTATTATAAGTCTTTCTCCGTGATCAGTCCGGTTCAGAAAAACGCACTCTTAATTCGATTAATGCACTCATTTATCGAATGACCTTCAAACCATTTTGTACATTAGAATATCATCTATGTATGTATTTTCATCTAGTTTAATTTCATTAACTTTACGCCCTTCTACTGCAAAACCCATTCTCTTATATAACTCTATTGCTCTATCATTAGTTGAAAAGACGCCCAAACTCACTTTTTCAATGTAATGATTTTGTTCAGCCCAATTTAACATTGTACTGACAAGCTGCTTACCTAGACCCACATTCCTATAATCTTTTAATAACATCATGCCGAATGTGCCAACATGAGATAATCTTTTTAAGGGTGAAGAATGAAATTTTAGCCATCCAACAACTTCATTATTCACTTCAGCGACAAGCAATGTTTCTCTTTTATTTTCCATAATTTCTTGTATTTCATCCTCTTGCTCTTGCAAAGTACTTTTAAATTCATCTGAAGTTGTTATGAAATAGTTTTTTTCGGAAATAACATCTCGTTGAATATTTAAGATTGTTTGTGCGTCATTTTTGCGAACGAACCGTATAACAGGATGTGTTTCATCTTTTTCCATAGGTTTTCTCCTTCCTCATACTAAAATAAATATAGTTGATAAACAAAGGAAATATCCGTCATTCCCATTCTTGGTTGTAAAGCTAGAGTTAATTCTCAAAAATTCGCCACGTTTAACACGTCAAGGCACTTATAGCGGAACTTGTCGTGCGCCTGTTCGCAGAAAAATATTCATATTAAACTAAGCATCATTAGTGTAATAACCCTTGCACCTTTTCTTCCATATAGTCCCTTAGCAATTTAAGTCCATCCTTATCAAAGGAAAGTGTCTTTCTTATCCGTGTAAATATCAACTACTTTTCTCACTATAATTCTTAAATCTTGTGGTAATGTTTTTAGTCCCCAGTTACCAGCTTCTAGCTTTGATGAAATAACCCCTTCTTTTAGATACCAATACACTCTTATCATATTTAACGAACAATAAACCGGTTCGTCTTCAATACTCTGCAAACAATCCTGAAAATCGCCTACTATTGACGATATATAATTTGATCGTGGAACTAAAGGGAAAACCTTACCAATGGGGTCGCCAACTACACATATACCTCTATGGTTAGTTATTGTTACGTGAGCTGCCAAATCTGTATCGGTGTTAATATCTTCATTTAAAAATTTGAATGTACCGCACTCCTTTGTTTATTTAAACCTAACCGAAATTAAGCCTAAAATTAATCAAAGACCTCTTCTCTATTACCAAGAAGAATGTTTGTTTCACCCCCCGGATTTACTTCCCGAGGCCAGCAGATGGGGTCAAACCACAAGCAATCTTTGCCTGTTTAAAATCCCACCACACTGTATACATAGGGGATTCCACACCTATGTAGCCTGCGCGAGGCAATCGCTTTTTGGCTTTCTTTCCGATATTAACTGTACTGTTGATATCTCTCGAAAGCGTTGTACCACAGTTTACACATGTAAAGCTGCGAATGGATGGATCCTTTTTCTCCTGATGATCGCAAACACAACAGGTTTTGGTTGTATCCCGTTCATCAATCTTTTGATAATGCTTGCCACTTTTCGCTTGCACCCAGTTTAATATACGGCGAAACTGTCCAACTGGTGTTTGATTTAACATGGCCCTTCTCATCGTCCCGTACTTTGCCACATCGGGAGTTGGTGTATAGTCACCAATGTAAATGGCATCGTAACGCTTGGAAAAATAATGTGCATAGCTAAATAACAGCGTCTTCATTTGTTCTCGACGTTTTAATTGCGCCTTTTCCAAAGCACTATTGAGTCTCTTCCAACGTTTGCTTGGCTCAAAATAGGTGACGTTTGGGGTGCATACCAGCTTATTAAATTTTTCACATTTGTCCCGTTTTGGTTTGATTTCATCGATTCGTTTATCCCAATACTTTAACAGTGCATTCATGGATTTCAATTCATATGATTTTCCATCACTACCTAATCCTACTGCTAAATTCTTATGGTTAGGATCAAATACAATAAACGATTGTTCCTCCACCTTGGTGATTTCCTTGGCATCTTCTATTGTAAAAATGGCATAATACGAATCCAGATCCTTTGTAATGCGAAGGGTTTTGATTCTCTCCGTTTTGCTTAGTTCTACCGCTTCCACGAGTCCAACTTTGATTTTGATGGTCTTCTTAGCCTGTTCATCTGTTTTCCTTAATTCCTTGTATTCTTCATCTGTTAATTTGCCAAAACTTAAGGAAAGCAGATTGGTATCCAATAATTTAAAACCTTTTTTTGGTTCATCATAATATAGCGAAAACCACTTCTTTTTCCATGAACGATATTTTGGTTTCTCATTCATTAATTTTGGATCAAAAAATCGTTCATAGGCATCTTTTAACCGTAATGCCGTATTTTTCAATGGGGAGGAATGGACTTTAAACAAAAATGGGTTTTCCCCTTTTATTTTCGGTACTTCATTCCTCAGGTTTCTGCCGGAAAGCAGTTTTTTCTTTTTTCCATTGCGATAATCTTCCTCCACCGCATCAAGCAATTGATTGTACAGCCAGTTGCACATTCTGGATTGAGAATCGAGTAACTGCTTGTTTTCTTTTGTAACCACCAATCGTACCTTTTTATTATACGTAAGCATGGCCGTTGTCCTCAATGACTTGTTTCACCGCTTGTTGCAGTTTCTTTCGCTTGTGACTTCTGCTTCCATACAAGCGGCTGCTGAAGACAGTAATAATGGAAAGCATATCCTCGACTAACTCCTGCTCATATGTTTTATCCTCTGTATGGTTGACGATTTCAATTTTCACATGATGGAAGGCACATATTTGTTCCAACAATTCATACCCAAAACGTAATAACCTATCCTTGTAGTTGACGACAACTTTCTCCACCTGATTGCTTTGCACCAGCCGGATTAATTCTTTTACCCCTTCTTATCGTAATTCAAACTACTTCCCAGATCTTTTATAATACGAAACTGATATCCATTTGCAGAACAATACTGCGAAACGGTATGGACCTGCCTTTTTAACTCTTCCTTTTGGTCCGATGATGAGACACGGCAATACCCAATAACAATTTTGTCTTGAAGTGGTTTCAAATCACGCTTGATAGCACTGAGGTCTTCTACAGCATATCTTCTATGGCCACCGGTGGTTCGAGAGGATGTTATCTCCCACCTTCTTAATGTAGTGGGATGAACACCAAGTATGCTGGATGCTTCATCGATGGTATACATTTTTGCGATCCTCCTCATTTTATTTCTACTTACAAGGTTCGACATAAAATGCAAGAATCCTGCTAAAAGATAATTAATTTTAAATAATTTAGATTAAACTGTTTTGGAGCCCTTAACAAATCGTACTGATACCGTTCTCTCCAGAATTCACTATAATGAAAATCAAATGGACAGGGATGTTGCCAATCTTTTAATTGTTTCTTACTTAAGAAACTTATTTCAACCGGAAACGGTGATTTAGAATGTTTTAAAATGAACTGCGCTAAAATCCTTTTAATCTCAACTTCCATTGTTTTATTTGTAACAACCAAAACATCAATATCGCTACTGTTCGGATTAAAACCTCCCATTGCTAAGGAACCATGTATATAAAAACCCACGAAACCTTCTTTTATAATTTCCTTAATCCCTCTTTTAAGATTATAAACAAAATTTTTCATGTGAGAGGGGCACGTTTTCCAATCATAGCCCATTTTTGAAACTCCCTTATTCTTCTATTACCCTATTGTTATCCGATACAATAATGTTTATAGGACGTACCGATCCTTAGTCCATGCTTCAAGATGGTTTAATCCTTTGTCTATTGATAATTTTTCAGCTTTCTTTAACAGTTGTTTCCTAATGGAGCCAATTAAAATGATATTCAATTAAAGCTCCTGTTAATGAAACCTTATTTTTGTAAAGCTATTTGCCAAATACAATTGATTTCATCTTCTATGACTGCCAAAATTCATTTTGTTTAATAACACAATACCGATTAAGGCTATAATAGAAGCTATAAATAGTGAAACACTAATCGCTCCCACTCCCATTCCTTCCCATCCGCCAATAATAAAACTGATAAAAAATAAGACAATGCCAATAAAACCGAATGCTATTGGGAAAAGAATCTTTTTCTCAAGTCTTTTCGAAAATAGCGAAAGGAGAGTAATTGCTATAATAAAAATTATAGTCGAGATAAATAGGCTATGCATATATCCCTTCCTCTTTTTTGTTGATTAATGTTCTCAAGAAATTTATCTATAAAAAAGCAATTATGCAAATTAATAATGATGTATCATTGGTTTGTTTTAACCACTTGGCAATAATGAAAATCAATAAAATTATTATAAAACCTAAGCCGATTGGTATAAATATATCCATCCACTATCCACCTACCTTATTTTCGGTAATGCCTTCTAAGGTTATGCCAAAAAACGCATAAATACTTAATAGATAGTAACTAAATTCTGGCAATGTGGACGTTTGTGAGACACTCACAGTTCAAGCATTACTATCTGCTCGCAAATCCGATTTACAATCTCTGATACCGGTTCTGATCCATCAACAATGATATCAGAGTTCGGCTTAATCGTATTTAACATCTCAATATAACCTTTTCTACCTCGGGAGATGTAATTTTCCATATCGGACGTATGTGTCAAGTTTTTCTCGATGTTGCTTTCATACCAATATTTCAGGCACCATCATTTTGTACACTTTATTCGGGCTACCGCGCTGTCGCTTGCTGGCCCCGATTTTGAGGTAACGTTCTAAAGCCCAAGAACGTAACCCCTAAATCAGGGTATCATTTATTTAAAGCTCTTAACTAAATTACCCATGGCTGTTGAATGAGCCGTATATAAGCCTATAGCGCCTTGTCTGGCTCCCACTGATGGACGAGTTGGGTTACGTAGGATCTGCGACATTCTAACTGCTTTTTTAATTTCTCGTTGCTTTCTAGCGCTTCTGTGTTGATGTTTTAGGTACACATCTCTAAGTGTTTGATTTAAAATCCCTTGTTTCACTTTAACCATGGCTTCTCCGCCCTCTGAACTCCAATGCATCCCTCTTTTTTTCATACGAAAAGAAATGTGTCTTTGATTTGATTCCATCGCTCCCAAACTTCTTGCGTCTTTTGGTGGGTTTTCAACGACTTCTCGCCAGTCAAAAATCCGTTCCCAATTATTCATAACATACGTACGAAATGCTTTTACCTTTTCTATTTTTTTTGTATCGTCTAGGGTACTCTCATACGTATCTAGCCATAATATAAAAGCATCCCGGTCATGTTCTTTTAGTGCCTTTTTAACGCCATCCTTATACTTACTCCGTTCGCCACCTAAAGCACGATTTACAGCCTGTGAAACATGATAATGATCCAACTGATTCAAGACAGAGAAATGAGATTGTGAAAAGGCCTCTTGGAACTTCTCGGCCGTATATCCTAATCCTCCATCACTGTTTGTGACCACCCGCGTAGCCTCCAGTGAATAACGATGGGCTGTAAGGGATTGTACTTCATTCCAAAAGTCTGGGGTTGATTGTGTCGTCATGATGACTTTGGGTTCTCGTAAAGCGACTCGTTTTCCATTTTTCTCCCAACCTTCATGAACAATGGCATGGTGCACTTCCAGGCTTTTTTCTTCACTGTACTACGCACAAAAACACCGTCTGCCTCCGCATATAGATACTCCACCTTTTTCCCCTCCGGCAGGAAAGCAGCCTCATCCAACTCAATTACCATTTCTTCATCCGCCTGTGCCTGCGCTTTCCCAACACGTCTTACAATGCTTCCAACCGTTGTGTGACTGAGGTTAACTGCAGTCCATTCTTTTAAAACACGTGCTGTTTCCCGGTATGTACTTTGACTAGCAAGTTCTGCCACTTTTACTTCCACTAATGGACTATGTCGTTGGCTCTTTCGTATTCCCAACCATTCATCAAAGGGATAATGAGAATCTCCCTTCTCATCACCCATAAGCGTGTGACAAAAACACACTGACCCAAAGGTGAATTGAATTGTTTTCCAATCATCTCGCTTCACTGTCCAACCCATCGCTTGCTTCTCTTTCTTAATGACTTGATTCAATCCAGTAAATACTTCTCCCAATTTAGAAGCAAATACCTCATACATAAACAATCGGATACTTTCCTCTAATTCAATCAAATTACAGGTATCCTTTATTAACTCATTAATATTTGATATAATATTCCCCATGAAAAGGCCTCTCTCTAAAATGTATTTGCCCAGTCAAAGCATACATTTTATGATAGAGTGCCTTTTCTTTTTTGGCTAGAATATCGCTCAAATAACCTCGAGAAATATTTTACACTTACATATCGGACAGGACATTTTCAACTGATCCCGTTCTAAAATCTCTGGTAACACGGCGTGCTAGTGCAATATCTAATGGGGTGTCAATAAATACAGCAAGGTCAATGAATTCACTTGTTTTAATATGCTTATAGGCAAATGGAAAATCCAAGACAATGTAATTAAGCCGTTGGTTACGTAGTACCTCCAAATCCTTTATAAGGGGTTCCAAATCCCATAAGTTATAATTGGATCCATTCTCTACCCAATTTACAATGTTCTCGGGCCCAGCAAAATCATAGTCATCAAAATAAAGCGCCTTTGAATTATGCAATTTCTGACTTAAGTGTGTTGTGATCGTTGTTTTTCCTCCGCCAGAAACCCCAGCAACAGCAATAATATAAGGGGAATCTTTTTCTCTCATAAAATCCATCCTTCACAATTCTCTTGTACTTCAACATAATGGCTCATTGAGGAAAAAGAAAACGGTTATCCACCCTGATTGGAAAAACCATTGCCATAACATCCTTTTTCCTTCTCATTCTTTTTCCAACATACATGACTTTTCAATTTTTCTCACCTTGACTGATTTGATTTCAGATATTCAGCAACCTCTTTTGGTACTTTGAAATTAAATGAATAACTTTTTAAACTAAATTCAATATGTGGGACATCTTTGTATGTTGTCATAGCAGCAACTTCATTTAAATTATCATTTTGATTTTCTGACTCCCCAGGTTTAACAGTATCTTTTTGATACATTTTAAATGTTTTTCCCTTAGTAGCACCTAAAAGGGGATCTGTTGAATCCCACTCATCAATTTGTAACATCTTAACAAAGTTATCAATATCATTGTCGTCTGAAATTGTTGTAATGACACCGGAACCATCTGATAAGATTACTTCAACTTTTTACGTTTTTTCAAAAACTATCTGTAAGATCACTATCATCATTTTTCTTTCCTGTACCACACCCCATCAGTAAAATTGATACGCTTACCACAAACAAAAACATCACAGACCTTTTTTCATAATAAATGCACCCCTTTCTGCACTTACGGTGAATTTTAAAGAAGGTTTCATCTGGTCCACAATCTGGCCTGATAATTGAATATGCTATTCAGCTAAAGCACTCCTTAGTCAAGGATATTTCTACAACGTTGTGTGATATAGCAATATTGCGGAAACATAACCAAAACTCCACAAGCAATCTACTAACACATTAACTAGATGATGTTGGATAACCGAACGAACCATTCTTTAAGCGTACCTTTGTATAGATACAATCATCCCTAAGATCACCCAACAGATCGATGAAATTATTTTTTAATATTGCTTCCAAGTGATAACCACAACGCTCAGCAACCCTGCAACTGGCAACATTCCTAGTGTCACAACGTATTTCGATACGATTGGCTTGAATATTCCTAAAAGCAAATTGTGTCAAACCGTCCACTGCTTCGCTCATATATCCTTGTCCAGAAGCAGACTCCCTTATCCAGTAACCAATTTCAAAAAGGCGCACTTGCCAATCTACCTTTACCAGGCTACAGGTACCAATGAACTCTCCAGAAGACTTATCCAGCATATAAAAAGCAAATGAATCACGCAATAAAAAATTTGCTCGATGTTTACGAGCATTTGCTTCAGTCTCTTCAATTTCTGGAATATGATCAGCCCATTTCATCCACTTATGTAAAGATTCATATGACTCTCTTATTGCCTCATTAACTACAGCTCCATCGCCAATCCGAGGCGCCCGCAATAATAGTCGTTCGGTTTCAAATTGTTCCGGTATATCAAAAAGAATTGGATTCATTATCTCACCTCAACGTATACAAATTTTTGATTCTAACATCAATCATAAAGGTCATAAGGTTTTTGGTCTTCCTCCCATACAACAACCTTTCCAGTTCTTGGACTCTTGATAAGCTCTCTGACTTTGTTTGCAATATCGTCTGAACTTAAAATATTCTCTGGAATGTCGGCAGGATCCATATTTTCTCTTGTTTTTTGAGAGGTTGGAGTATCAACCCAGCCCAGGCAGAATGTGTTTATTTTTACATTTTGCTGAATAAGCTGATCAGATATTGCAGTGGTTAGCCTTATGACAGCTGCTTTGCTTACAGCATATTCTGGAGAATCATGCGGTTCATTTCCTACGCCTGCCATCGATGAAATATTGATAATATCGCCACCGCTATCCATGGTTTTTATTGCGCTTTGAACGCCTTGCATGACACCTTTTAGGTTGAGGTCAATTACTTCGCTCCACTGTTTTATTTCAACATCCGGAAAACAAACATCACCGACACCCCCGGCATTATTTACAAATACCGAAATCGAACCAGTCTCTCTATAAAATATGATAAATTAGTCCTGAAAACCCCTTCAAATTAGTGATATCCATCTTAAAGAAGAAAGCTTCCCCGTATTTCTCATTGATTTCTTTTACAGTCTGCTGACCAGTGTCTTGCTGTTTATCAATAATGAATACTCTGTACCCGTCTTCAGCTAATTTAATTGCAATGCTCCTTCCAATGCCTTGTGCGCCACCTGTTACAACTGCATTAAGCAATATATCCTCTCCTTAAAAGTCATCTTAATACTATAAATTTTAACATGTACTGTTTAACATTTTGTCCTTTCATGTAAAACAAAAAGTAGTCCTAATCCAGATTTAGCACCCGCAAAAAAAGGAATATCCCCGTCTATTTTGAGGATGAGCTAAGATTACCTTTTACAAAATTCCAGCTGGAGTATTCTCTATTTAAAAAATCAACCTTTGTATTCCAATCTTTCATTTTTAGTTGCTTAATTGGTTTAATTTGAGGAACATCATCAATAACTTCATACCCCCATTCAAAACCAATCACATAATAAACATTCGTTGTCCTAATTATGTTTCCCACAGCTACCAAAAAAGACTGTGCCGTCCAGTTCACATTACTTACATTTATCATACACGGGGCATCAAATAATGTTGGATTGTTTCCGAAGCTAAAAAAGGGCATATCTATCCCTTTAAAAAGAGCACCAACATCGACAAATGAACTTTGATAGTTATCATCTTTAATATCCATATCAACAGTCTGAATCCATCCAAAAACTGAATTATATCCTTTACCATTGTAAGAGACACTCGCTTCACACACCGGAAAATTCTTAGCTATTTCGATATCAAAAGGCAAATCTAAACTTAAAAATCCCCAAAACTTTGGATCTTTATTGATACCATACTTAATATTCACCTTTCCCGAATAATTTCTTGTGAAGAATGCTAATTCATGACTCACGCATAGATTTTTAATTATTTATTCCCCCTCAAAATTTCTCGAGTTCCTTATTCAACAAAATAGTCCAATAGCAAGGGTAAAGGAACTTACTTCGAATGTTGTATCTGAGTCAGCCGAGGTCGTTTCGCTTCAAAGACTGTTACACCAGTTACACCTGCTGTAGTCAATAAAGCAAGTTTTCCATGTTCGGACATAAATTTCAGACCACTTCTAAATCAGGGAGCTGTACGTCATCCATACTGCTCTGATATCGATGTTAAAACTGGCTTTGATACTGTTTACAGCTACGCCTAAGGCATTTGCAAGTTCATTTAAATTCGCATGATCGATTTCACCTTCGATTCGGGTAACATAAAAAACAATTTATCTCCATCCAAAATAATATTGACTAATCCGATTCCACTTTCTTGTACCAAACGTCCCGATGCCTTTTACAAAAGCCGATCCCAAAGTAGGTGAGCGACAAAAGGTAGCTCATTATAGGCTAATTTCAGAGTAATCCAAAATATATTGATGAAAGCGCCCGATAAAAGAAGATCATATCATGGCGCAACAAGCTCTACCTTTATTCTATCGGGGTCTTCAAAATAAAGGGCGTAATGGTCTTCACCCCCAGCAAATGGGTGCTTATCTTTATAAAGGATATTGATTCCTTTATTATTTATCTTTTCAGTCATTTCATCGACATGTTCTCGTGAATATGCGTAAAATGCTAAATGATTAAGTCCGACCCGGCACCTATGATATGGAACACCCAAAAACCTTTCTTCCGTTTGTACAAAGACGATATAGATATCTCCTAATTTCCAACTTTGTCCGCCATTCCATTCTTGAAATGTGCTATACCCAAGTTCTTCGAGAAACCATCCCCAAAATTCAACCGATCTCCTTAAATCTGAAACGTATATCTCAATATGGTGAAGTAATCCCTTGCTCAAAAAGCACCCCCCTTTTGTGTGTATTAAAGTAATTGTTTAAAAGAAGCGCATTCTTATTCGAATATGTGCCTCTTTGGAGCAGAATCTATTTTTTTGTGGATGGTAACCCCCCTTGAAATCACACCGTAGAACTTGTCGGGACTGATTCCCTGTTCAATATAGCTTCAGAGGTCTTATGCAGTTTTCGCGCCTCGTTCGCTCAATACCAACTTACCAATACTTTAAAAATAAAAGCGGGGATTATTGGAAAATCCTAAATTAGGACAATCTCCAAGAAAACCACCTTCCGTGACCATCGGTTTCCCCTACAGTACTGTTGTATTCGTTGCCATCTATATAGTAATCCAGATGAAAATTTCGATCTTGTACATTGTTATATAAATGGAAAATGTCTCTTTGCTTACCTATCAATTTTACGTCTTCTAAAAGTTTAAATTTAACTTCCTGTGGTAATTGATTTGCTACATGTGTATGAAAAACACATATTACTGCATCTTGAGGGATTTCCATTACAATATCAGATAATAATGCCACTCCATCCCCTTCAACCATATCCAGAAGGTTTCTTTTTACATAATTTGATGCGCCTTCAAACAACTCTCGTCTTTCACTGTGATTCGGCCAAATAAGCGATTTTAACCATAAATAATCTTCAGGGTCGTTTAAATCATTAATATGCAAATCAAGCCCTATCCTAGATACTACCGGTGGGCTATTAGGCAGTAAAAATGGAGAACTTTCACCCTTTACATTAGCCTTTATATGCACGTCAGAGTTATGATCTCCGTAAATCTTGTCAGTTTCATAGGAGTAACAATACCTATCCCAGAGAAGTTGCAAACCAGCGCTTGTCCCTATTTCAATTAATGCTAAAGGCTTTTTTACTTTCTCATAAATAAAACAAAAACTTGGGTAAAGGTAACTACAGCGCCTTACCTCATTTGTCTGTACTAATTTACTTTTCAAAATGGAAATAATTTCACCTTTGTTTTTCTGGCAAAAGTCTTTAAAATAAGGAAAACAATCCTTTGCGTCTTTTGTGGATTCAACAATACTTCCGTAAAACTGTTTTAATTCATGGTCTGTTCCTTTAAGCAAAAGGTAGTGAACTGCACCAAGGAATAAATTCGGAACAGGCTGCCCCCTTTTGGCGTTGGAGCATACCTCTAACATCTCATCATCTTCGGATATCTTTAGGGACAAGTGCTCGTATAACTCACTTGAGTCTTGGCATTCCTTAACAGCGAAATTTTTAAAGCGATTCGAAATCATTGTTTTATCCAATCTGTAATCCCCCAGTTATCATGAACATGCACACAAATAGTAACCTTGGTACGGCGCAAGTGAAACTAAACATTCATTTAAAGTGTAATTACTGGTGACCTTTGCAATCTCATATCCATTATAAAACCTTGAATCAAATCCAGCATCATCAATGATATCTCCAATTACTGGTCGAAAGTTAGATTCAAACGATTTCATTAAGGTATCTGCGTTTTTTTCGTTGGCTTATCATGGATTGGGACAACAATGGGTGTATCTTCAAGTCTACATTCCCTCCCGATGAATACTTTTTGATATTCTAAGTACTTTTAACAAGAAGTATCACCATCAGCCCTCCAAGTATTAATAGCCTTTTTCACAAAATCTTCAATTCCGCAATCATGCAAATCCACTGACTTTTTAATGCGTACACACCCTTTTCCATAATCCAATCCGGTCAGAAACTCCTTGGCATTTTCTATTTTCTCAATCGCACCTACATATAGACTCACATAAGACTTTTGAGCATTCAAATGAAACAATTTGAAAGACTCATTTCCATAACAAAGCATTTTGTATTGGATACTCTCCTCGAGTTCAGGCGCATTTTCTAAAATTAATTGTCTTACAATTAGTAGTTTCTCTTTTCTCCAGTCATCGTCTAGTAATTCAATATATTCGATTGTGGTTTTAGCTTCGTATTGCATTTTAAGCCTCTATGAATTATCTTTATTTAATCTTATCATTCTTTTACCGCAATTGCTTATTCCAGAAAATAGATGATTATTGCATCTTATTCATAAAAAATTTTTCTCCTGGCCTAGCAACTGTCAACTCATAAGGCTGTACTTCAGACAAGATTTAAAACACTATATTTTTTCCAGTATACTAACTAACCACATTCGATCCAAATAAAAAATTAGCGAGCCCAATTCTGGGATAGTCTTTTTTGATATTAGCTGGTATTATTTATGAATAGTGTAGGTAACTTATTGTTTTAAAATCTTCAATACTTTATAACCATCTGAAGAATTACCGCCATAAGGTCCCCACCATTTTGGATAAACTATTGGAATGATCGTCACAATAAATTGAATAAGGTTCATCCAAAACATGCCCGTTATAAAATAAAATTTATTAATGGGTTGATAAAGAAAGAAAAAAAGAAAAAAAGAATAAAGGTAAACAGTGCAGATATTAGTGGTCCGCCTATTGTGGTTAAAACGGCTTGAAATTTTGTCATTTTATCTTTTTCATATTTACAGATTCCGCCTACTCCCCAAACAATATGAAAATGTATTCTCCCGATTTTAAAATTCTCTTTATTTGAATCACTAAAATCTCCAATATAGATCCTTGCCTTACCATTCTTTGTTGAACAAACCAGCCCAAAGGCGTGACCTATTTCATGAATAAGCGTTGTCAAAGGGAGACCAATAATATACAACATCCCAAAAACTAATATATAAATGACATAACCCTCCCCCGTCCTAAAAGATCAAAATTCTGTAATTACTCTTGAAGTTGATTTAAAATCAGTTTCAATACATCATTTTGCGACATACCATTAGTCAATATCGTTTCGCCTTCCATGCCAAGATAATCATTTGGATTCCACCAGGCACGTAAAGCATCCTCGCCGAATTCCATCTTTTTCGCACTAGAATTATGTCGCCTAACTGTTTCCGCAAAAGATAAATCAAAATAATAGGTATATGACTTTTGATTATAGAATTGGATTAAGTTATTCAACATTTCACCATATCGATTCTTATTCAAGATTCCCTCTACAATTACAAAATCACATTTATCCGTACCGTATTCCGCAATTTGGCGAATCAAATCAATTGAAAGATTACCTTTTCTATCGTGAACCTTCAACATTTCCCGGCGAACGACATCTTGAGAAACCAAGAGCGTTCCATGTCCTAAATGATTTTGAAGATTTTTCGCAGTCGTTGTTTTTCCGCTCCCAGAGTTTCCTCGTATGATGATTAGCTTAGTTTCCATACTTTGCACTTTGCTCATCAATCCTTCTATTCTTATAAACTACCTGTCATAAGTAAATTAAAATCAAAATTTAACCTCTTTATTCGACTCAGTTCTTAAAGTTATAACAACACTTGCTATACTGACCAAAGTTCCTAAAACCGCAATAACGCTTACCCCAATGCTATTCGGAAAAAGAAACCCAATTGGTATAATTCCTGAAAATGAAATCACAACAAACGCTTGATACACTACAGATATAATTCTTACAACACGATTGCTAAATAACGATAAAATCAAAGGCGGTAAAAAGAGCATTATTATCATTCCAATAGATATCCATAAACCAGCTGGCTCATCGTATGAAACAGTATTAGGACCTGTTGGATGTTTAACAGCCAGTAAAACCGCTATAACAGCTACTATTAAAGATAAAAAAAAACATAAAGAATCTTTTAAACATAATAAAGAACTCCTATGGTGTTTTTATACCGTCTGCAATATGGTGTAAATGAACATGTTATCCGGTTAAAGCACCCTTGTATTGAAGTCTTCATATATATAGTTTGGTTTCATTCAAAAGTACAAAGCGTTAAGATTCATCTTCAATTTTATTCAAAATAACATTAACAGCCTTTACTGGGCCACCGGCTTTTCTAAAGGTTTCTGACAGTTTCTCCGCACCTTCCTGGTATGCCCGATTCGTAAATATTTCAGCTACCGTTGTTTCTAAATATTTTGGCTTTTTGCCTTTAAGCACTAATCCTGCACCCAATTCAGCAACCCGATCAGCGACCATTCTTTGCTCGCCATGTTGCGGGAATAAAACCATTGGAACTCCAAAATACAGGCTTTCATTCACACTATTCATTCCACTATGAGTAATAAATACATCTGCTGTCTGTAATATCGATATCTGATCCACGGAGTTTTTTACTGTGAAGTTTCCTGGTATGTTGCCAAAAGCAGAAATATTAGTATCTTCACCAACTGACATCACAACGTCATAGTCTGTCTTTGCAAATGCTTTTATACAGTTTTGGTAAAAATCCCGATTTTGATTAAGAACCGTGCCAAGGGAAATATAGACAACTTTTCTATTCTGATTTTCATTCTGTACTGGTGGAGACTGCTTGATGGATGGTCCAACAAAGGCATATCGATCGGAAAATGTATCCGCCATTGGCTGGAATTCTTTCGATGTGTAAACAATGGTGTCCGTTTCATTATCATTTTGAACAATAGATATAAAATTCTTTAATTCATAACCATGATCCTTTAGCAATTTCATTTTTTTGTTGATTCGAGGCATGCCTATGATCATTCTCAATAGTTCCATTAAACTTCGCTTCATCAATTTTGCTGTATATCGGTTAAAAGCAAAGGATGTGGTCGAACAAATATATGGTATTCCTAGTTTTTTGGCGAATAATTTCCCCCAAAAGCATAAAGAGTCAGATACAATGCAATCCGGCTGAATTTCCCTTAATTCCTTACATACCTTCTCGTCCAAACTGATGGTCGTATCAGCAACCATTTCAATCAATGCCGCAAAATCTTTGCCGGCCTTACGATCCAATTCTTTTTGTGATAGATGAGGCAAGAATTCATCACAAGCAATAAATGTAGCACCGGCGTCTTCTATTTTTTCCTGAAACTCCAAAAAGGAATAATACCAAACTTGATGTCCTCTATTTACTAATTCGGTTACCACAGGAATGGTTGGATTAGTATGTCCATGTGCAGGTATCGAAAAAAATGTAATTTTACTCATTCTGACTCATATCCCGTTGGTTCAGCTTTTCGGATCAACTCTGCAACCTCGAGGAAACCCTCACTTTTTAAAACAGCAATCCCTTTTGTTGCATCTTCTCCTAGAACAACCAGCTTATCACCGGCATGAATCTGATATATTTCCCGTGCCTGTTTGGGAATCACAATCTGCCCCCGTTCTCCTACCTTCACAACACCAAAAAATTGCTTTCCCTTGGGTGCAAGGTGGCTCGCCTCTTTTTCACTCATATTGCTGGATAATTGATCCAATGTTACTTGAAAAATATTACTGATTATCTTGCATTTATAAATATCTGGTAAGGCTTCATCGTTTTCCCACTTTGCTACGGTCTGTCGTGATACGTCTACCTTCTCAGCTAATTGTTCCTGACTCAAATTATGTTTTTTACGCAAAACGCGTATATTCATACCGATCATGTTTTTCATCTCCTTATATATTTAAATATACAGGAGACTGAAGGTAATATCTATCAACAATTGGTAACATTTTCTGTTAAAGATGGTTGTCGATTAAGTATGGTTATTTCCTTTCAATACAAAGTGTACCCTTTATTCATCTAGGCTTTTCCAATAAGAGTGAAAATGCTGCCCAATTGCCAAAGAAATCTTTTTCGCGAAACCCGGCTTGATTGGCGAGCTTCAAAATGGTTTCCCGTCTTTGGAAATGTGGGTCGAATATTACCTCGGTTACTGTCAAGATGCCACCTGGCTTCAGGGCATCAAAAATTTCTTTGAAGGCTGCGTACCGATCTGGAATTTCACCTAAGACATTGACAAGCACAGCACGGTCGCATGGAGTAGATTGGAGTTTACCCGCGCCGATTTTCCCCTGTACAAATTCAATATTATTTAGATTCCTTTCCATTGCCTTTCTTTCTGCCCGTTGTAGCATTTCTGATTGGATATCAATTGCGGTTACTTTTCCATAGGGACCAACACTCTCTGCTAATGGAATAGTAAGTCTTCCTGGTCCACACCCAAAATCAATCACATGCATTCCTGGGTGAATGTTAGATTGTTGAATGATTTCTTTCGCCCGATTGCTCTTTATAAATGGATTATCAAGCTCTACAAACCATCGTAACCAGAAAGGGCAAGGTCTTCGTGAAGCATACCGCCATATAAAAAATGCGATAAAGCTTACAGGGATCATCGTAAAAATGACAAATTTGATCTTCTTCACTTAAAGTCTCCTCTCATTTTATTATCAAAGGAATGCGGACTCCTTTGCTGCCAGGTTTAATCATATTCTCTATAAACCAAGAAAGGACGCAATTATTATTCCAGTTTTACAACCGTTAATTTCTGCTGATGAATATAATTAGATGAATCCACATGTTTGTGTCATTACTTGCCTCTTTTCCTATAAAGTATATCTCCACTATAGTATATTGAAAGCTTTAAAGTGGCTTATTACGTTAATAGGCCCGGATTCCTATAAAATATTAAGGTAAGCAAAATTGAGCAATCTATTACTTGCAAATCGCACTCTTTTGTTGAGGTAGCTAATACAAATTAATCTGGTTAACGTTTCAAACCTTTAGTGTATTTCAATTGTTTTGAAATATTGATCTTTATAATATTTAATACATGAAAATTCCTTGGACAATCCGGCCTGTTTGCTGAATTGTATCGTGTCTCATAATGGTTTTTCCATTTTTATATTTGTTTCTATGTATCCTAATTTTTCATATAATTTTTTTGCTATTTTGTTGTGACCAAAGACGTGAAGCCCTATACTTTTCAATCCTAACTTTTTAGCTACGGTTTCAACTTCTTTCATTGCTTCCATACCATAACCCTTACCTTGGTTGCCTTCCCAAATGTTAATGTCATAAATAAACCCTTTTTCATTTGTTCTTTGTGCTAACCAAATCATACCAACCTCTTGGTACCCATCATGAATTGTAAATAAATGGTTGTTTTCAGTTTCCTCCCCTTCAGGTAATAATTTTTCATGTTCCTGTATTGCCTTACTGATTGCCTCTTGTTGTTTCCAACTACCAGACTTAACTTGTTCGTTTGCATAGTTTTTAATTGCATAACTTAAGTAGTGTTGGTATTCAATTGAATTCATTTTTTCTAATCTGACCGTCATCTGGTTTCCCCCCCTGAAATTTATGACACGTGTATTTTTCCGTAGTTGCTCTCTTTAATGGAAGCCCTAACCTATGGAACGTGTCGAACTTTTTTAACAATCACAGATCATCACTACGTTACCATCCGGATCCATTATATTAAACCAAGCTGTCTCACCAACCCTCTCTATTTCTCGTACAATTTGAATACCTTTGTCATTAATATACCGATAGGCTTCGTCAATATCCGGAGCATAAAGGTTAAAAATTGGACTAGGGCTTGTATTATGTTTGAATCCAGGGTCAAGGGTGTGGTCATCTAAAGTGAGAGAAGTTGTTCCTACTAGGGGTATGTTATAGACAGGTGACTTTACCTTACCTAAATCAATACCTAAACCTAACAAATTAGAATACCATTTTACTGAGTCCTTCAAATTAGATACATGAACAAAAACACCGTTCATTTGGTTCTTTATCGGTATTGTTTTATCCATTTTACCCCCCTAATTATATGTTTCAATAGCTTTAAAAAATCCTCTTTCCATGAATGATTTTTTATCCGTTCATCTCAGTTTAATCCTGTTGATCACGTACAGCCTCATCTTCTTTTACATCATTTTCTTGAACAGAATCAGAATCTGCCTCACCCAAATCCACTTCATTACTACTATCAACATTTTCCTCGTAATCCAACTTGTTATTTTTCTTATCGACTTTATTATTGGATTTCTCGCTTCTGCATCCGTTGATTGTGAATCATTCAACTATTTGGTATCTGATTTCTCTTCCTTCCTATCCTGCTTTTGATCCTCTCTCCCCTCATTAAACTAAAGATCCCAAGCGGTTTGTTTGTCTCTTTATTTAAAAGGTACATGAGGGGCGGAAAAGCAAGCCAACGACGAAATTCGAAGCGTCATTTTTACCGGACTTTTTGAACATCCTCTATAAATATTTTATTTATTTCCCACTTCATCCTTATTCTGATCCGGTTCTATTTCTTTTGTGTCAGTTTCATTCTTTTGTTCAATCATTGTCGCCCGTTCCTGTTCATCTTCCTTTGCATCACTTTCTTGATTAGAATCTGCCTCACCTAAATCCTTTTCAACACTTTTATCAGCTTCTTCAGGGCTGTTTGGCTTATTATCAGCCTTCGTTCCTTTATCCACCTCGTCCTCGGACTTCTTTATTTCTGTTTCCATTGATTCTGATTCATCTGACTGTTTGGTCTCCGATTTCTCTTCCTTCTGATCCTGGTTTTGTTTCTCGATACATTCCACCGTCACTTTTTCACTCCAGATGGCATGTTTTGTATCGTCATCTCCATCATATCCCGGACGTTGTATTGCTTTAAACATATAAGTGCCTGTTTTTTCTGCATGGAATGATAGTTTGCTAGTTTTACCGGTCGCAATTGGATCAATTGTACCATCTGCAATTTTTTCGCCATTATTTTTCGGATTACCATTTTCGCTATAGTAGACTTCATATGTTGTTGTCCCCGCCATCGTAACGCCATTATTTCGCACTTGCACAGCAATATCAGTTGGCGGACAGGCTTTGACATTTTGTGTTGGTTCACCAGTAAATTCAAGCTCGCTTTGATCCCACCATTCTCCGGCCTGGATGACCTGTTTATCGGTAACTTGATCACTAAAATATGCCTTCGTGTCCGAGGTTAAATAGCTACCGGTTAATATCAATAGATAGAGGATTGCAACTGTTTTTATCAATAGCATTAATGTATTATATCCTTTTGGTCGTTGGAACTGGTCTTTGCGCAAAGGAAATTCCTCCTGATTATTTAAGTGTTATCCTAATTTTATATATAAATAGAAATAAAATCAATATACAGATTTATAATGCAGGAAAAGATGAATGACGATGAAGTGATTCGAATACACAAAGACGTAAACTCCAGACTAAAAAAGAGTACCGACATTGGCCAACCTAATCTCCTTTATATTCCAGCTCCTTTAACTTGAATTAGTATTAAATGTAATTGTATAATGGTAAACAATAACATAGATAAAATGTTTTCTAGGGTTCCGCAACTATAATGTTGGTCAGGTCCGAGAGAAAACTCACAACTCGATTGTGCCACGGAGGGATAAAAGCCCGGGAGAAAACTGTTTAACAGTTTCTCCCGGGCTTTTTATTTTTTGGCAAATAATAAAATTGGAGGAGTCATTTAGATGAATAAGAACTGGATCAAAGTATTTATTGCAGCCTTTTTAGAGGTGTTTTGGGTAATTGGGTTGACTCACGCCTATGATTTTTGGACATGGACCGGGACAGTTATCTTCATTATAGCCAGTAATTATTTAATGATAACAGCTGCACAAGTACTACCTGCGGGAACGGTCTATGCCATTTTTGTGGGATTAGGGACAGCAGGTACTGTCATTGCAGACATTCTTTTCTTTGGAGAACCATTCAAATGGGGAAAAATTCTTTTAATAATGATACTATTAGCTGGCGTCATTGGTTTGAAATTAGTCACAAGTGAAAAGGTTGAGAAAGGGGCTGAATCTTGATGCCTTGGTTTACTTTAATTTTAGCAGGCTTATTGGAGACATTTGGTGTTGCTATGATCAATCGATTATCTGTGAAAAGAAATTGGCAAACAGCCATTTTATTGATTTTGGGGTTTGGCTTAAGTCTTGCATTACTCAGCTATTCATTACGATTTATTCCTATGGGAACAGGTTATGCAATTTGGACAGGAATTGGTGTTGTTGGAGGCGCCTTGGTTGGAATGCTATTTTTTGGGGAGTCAAAGGATTGGAAAAGAATAGTCTTTATAGCTATGGTACTATGTTCAGCAATCGGATTGAAACTTATTTCATAACGTGAAACTTCAATCAATGGGGGTTTTCTTTATCCCCCATTGATTGTTAGTCCCGTTCTACCGTGCTAATCTTGAGCCTTCGCGTAGATAAAGCGACACTACGAACCCGATTGGATCCTGCGAACAGCCTTTATTTACAACGTATGCCGCCATGCTTTGAGCGCCTGGTATTGGTCGTTGTCGATTGTTTGGTTATCCATAAGTAATTGCAACAACTCATCGTAGTTTGTAAGGGTCTCATAAGGCAAATCCGCTTCTTTAAATTGCGTGACCAACTTCTCCAGCCCGTAAGAAAAAATAGCCAGGACTCCTAATACAATTGCCCCGTTGTTTTCGAGTGCCTTTGCTGCTTGTAATGATGAGCCCCCGGTAGATAATAAATCTTCTATGACAATTACTCTTGCCCCTTTTTCAAATGTCCCTTCTATTTGATTTCCCTTGCCATGTGCTTTTGGCTTGGATCGAACATAAACCATCGGCAAATCAAGCTTTTCGGCAACCCAGGCAGCATGTGGAATCCCTGCAGTTGCACAGCCGGCAATCACATCCGGTTTCTCGGGCATTTGTTCGATCAATTGTACAAAGCCCTTAGCAATTCTATTTCTGACTGCCGGGTGGGACATGGTCAGACGATTATCACAATAGATCGGTGCCTTGATGCCTGAAGTCCAGGTGAAATAATGTTCTGGACGAATTTGTACTGCTTTTATTGCCAATAAATCCTGGGCTATTTCATGACTTAACTTCATTGTTCCACTCCTTTAATACGTTGATATAAGCTTGTTTTGGTTGCTGGGCATTGGTTATTGCCCGGCCAACTACAAGTATATCTGCACCATGTTCACGGGCAAATGAAGGTGTGGCGACCCGCTTCTGGTCGTTCGTGTTTGATTCTTGCAAACGGATACCAGGGGTTACGGTAAGAAAATCCAATCCACACACTGTTTTCAGCTGGCTTGCCTCATGAACCGAACAAACCACACCATCCGCTCCATTTTGTTTAGCGATAGCAGCCAAATGTACGACGTTGTCTTGCATGCTTCCGGAAATCCTTAATTCTTCATTCATCACTGTTTCTTCCATGGAAGTCAACATCGTCACCGCTAGCAATTTGGTATGATTATTGGAACTTGCCAACAGCCCTTCTTTTGCGGCTTGAATCATCGCCCCGCCACCAAGGGCATGAACGTTTACCAAATCCACATCCAACTTCGTCAAATTTTGCATCGCTTTTTTCACTGTTGTCGGAATATCATGCAACTTTAAATCAAGAAAGATGGCATGATTGTCCTTTTTCAGTTGTTCAATAATATAGGGTCCTTCCCGATAAAATAACTCCATGCCAACTTTCACCGGTACCCCATTAAGATTATGTCGATCGATGAAAGCTTTTGCCTCCATCCATGTGGGAAAATCCAGTGCCAGATAAATATTATTATTCACGCGCCATGCCCCTTTCCGATCGCATCCGTTACCTTTGTAAATCCATATGTTGTTAATATATCTGGCAGCGCATCAATGATTTCCGCACAAATATATGGATTTTGAAAATTAGCTGTACCAATCGCCACTGCACTGGCACCAGCCAATAAAAATTCCAATACATCCTTAGCATTGCCAATCCCACCCATACCAATAATCGGAATGGAGACATGTTGTTTCACTTCATAAATCATTCGAATCGCAATTGGTTTGATAGCCGGACCAGAAAGCCCGCCTGTTTGGTTGGCTAGTAGTGGTTGCTTGTTTCCCAAATCGATGGTCATCCCTGTTAGTGTATTGATCATGGACAAACCGTCTGCCCCTGCTTGTTCTACCGCTTTAGCCATGGCAACAATATCTGAAACATTAGGGGAAAGCTTTACATATACAGGATGATTGCTAACCTTTTTCACCGCTTTTGTAACCATTGCCGCCAGTTCCGGATCAGTACCAAATTGGATCCCTCCAGCTTTGACATTGGGACAGGAAATATTTAATTCCAGCGCCTGTATCGCAGTTGTTTTGTTAAAGGCTTTGGCGACAGTTACATACTCTTCCAATGAGCTGCCGGCTATATTCGCGATAACAGGAATGTCATAAGAAGCCAGGTTTGGAACCTCGGAGGCAATAATTTGTTCCACACCCGGATTTTGCAGACCAATGGCATTGAGCATACCAGCAGTTGTTTCGGCTACACGTGGTGTTGGATTGCCAAAACGAGCCTCCTGCGTTGCTGCCTTCATGATCACCGCTCCGAGTTGACTTAAATCATAAAATGCACCGTATTCCCGGCCAAAACCAAAACAGCCTGAAGCTGGCATAATCGGGTTTTTCAATGTCAACCCTGGCAAATGAACCGTTAAATTTGTCATAAGATCACCTCACTTGCTGCAAATACGGGACCATCCTGACAAATTTTCTTGTAACCAGATTCCGTTTTTGCTGGAATCACACAGGCGAAGCAGGCACCGACACCACAACCCATTCGTTCTTCCAGCGAAATATATCCGCGCTTTTCACTTAATTCCACTGTTACGGCTTGCAGCATGGGCAATGGTCCACAAGAAAAATAATCGTCAAACGATCCGATCTGATCCAACACATCAGTTACCATTCCCTTATAACCATAGCTGCCATCATTTGTCACAATCCATGCTTCACCAATTTCCCGAAACTTGTCTTCATAAAACACTTGGTCATGTGATTGGAAACCGAGGACCGCTTTGACATCAATACCTTGCTTATTTAGTTCTTTCCCGAGATTGTATAGTGGAGGGATACCTATTCCTCCACCCACCAGTAATGCGGTTCCCATATCCGAATCATAGCTAAATCCGTTACCATTAGGGCCTAATGCATCGATGATTGTCTCTGGTTTGCAGGTAGCCAGTTGCTGTGTACCTGCACCAAGTTTTTTGAATAAAATGGTGACGGTTCCTTGATTAGGATCTGTCGCGGCGATCGAGATTGGCCGACGTAATGTATGTCCGTCAACCAGGATGTGTAAAAACTGTCCCGGTTTCGCTGTTGACGCCGCTAATTGATGTTTTAATACCATTTCAACTATATCCAAGGCAATTTCCTTTACAGATACTACCATCATTTGTAGCCGTTTCATCCCGACACCACCTGTTTTTCCACCAATGGCTGCGCTGAAAATGTGGTTGCATCAATCACATTTACTATGGCGGTTGCTGTATCCAGGCTTGTTAAGCAGGCAATGCCGTGTTCTACCGCTTTCCGGCGAATCCAAAAACCATCTGAACGTGGTTTTGTTCCGGATGTTAACGTATTGACAACCAATTGCACCGTACCTTGTTCGATTATCGATAGAACGTTTGGTTCATCGGTAGCAACTTTTCCTACCTCAACTACTGGAATGTTTCGTTGTCTGATGAAATTAGCGGTTCCGGTTGTTGCATATAGTTGAAAGCCCAACTGATGGAAACGGGTGGCAATCTCAAGTGCCTCTTGTTTATCCTTATCGGCAACAGTTAACAATACAGCACCTTCTTGTGGAACCGTTAAACCGGAAGCGACAAGTCCTTTGTATAAAGCCTTTTCCAATGTTTGATCATGACCAATGGCTTCCCCGGTAGATTTCATCTCAGGTCCAAGCGTCGTATCAACACTACGCAATTTTGCAAAAGAGAAAACCGGTACTTTCACGGATGCCATATCAGATTCCGGTAACAATCCTGTATGGTAACCCATGCCTGCAAGTGTTTCTCCCAATATACATCTGGTTGCCAGATTTGCCATGGTAACGCCGGTGATTTTGTTCAGGAAAGGAATCGTTCTGCTTGCCCTTGGGTTAACCTCAAGGACGTACACATCTTCATTTTGAATAATGAATTGGATATTGATCAGTCCTTTTACCTTTAAAGCACGAGCAATTTTTATCGTCTGTTCCATACATTTCTTTTTCACCACTTGACTTAGTCGTTGTGGCGGATATACGGCGATAGAGTCTCCGGAGTGGACACCGGCGCGTTCGATATGTTCCATCATCCCCGGAACAATAACAGTTTCGCCGTCACATATTGCATCGACTTCCACTTCGATACCCGTAATATATTGATCAATTAAAATTGGGTGCTCATTTGACTTATTCGCTACTTTACCCAGATACGCTCGCAATTCTTCTTCATTATGGACGATTTCCATCCGGCTGCCACCAATCACATAGGACGGTCGTACCAGGACAGGATAGCCAATGGTTTGGGCAGCGATCAATGCTTGTTCTGGTTTTAGTACCGATTTTCCATTCGGCCTTTGGATATGCAGTTCCTCTAGTAATTGTTCAAATTTATCCCGATCTTCCGCCTGGTCAATGGCGTGCCTGCTTGTTCCCAGAATGGTTACCCCTCGCCGTTGTAATCCCGCTGTCAGATTAATTGCTGTCTGGCCACCGAATTGAACGATAACCCCTTCAGGCTGTTCCAATTCGATGACATGCATAACGTCTTCCAATGTCAGTGGTTCGAAATATAGCTTATCAGAAATACTGAAATCGGTTGATACCGTTTCAGGATTATTGTTCATAATAATTGCTTCATAGCCCATTTCCTTGATCGCCAGCACGGAATGAACAGTCGCATAATCAAACTCAATTCCTTGCCCAATGCGAATGGGACCTGATCCAAGGACGAGTATTTTTTTCCGTCCAGATGCTACCGATTCATTCTCGTCATCATAGGTGCTGTAAAAGTATGGTGTTGCAGATGCGAATTCGGCTGCACACGTATCAACCATTTTGTAGGCGGGACGAATTGTGTGCTGCATGCGAAATTGATACACCTCGTCAACCGATGTACCCCATAATCTGGCAATATGCATATCAGAAAATCCTGCCTGCTTTGCTTTCGTTAAGATCATTTGCGAAAACGGCTGTTGTTTTAAATCATCTTCCATATGAATCAAGTTCTTCAGTTTCATTAGGAAATACTTATCAATAGTTGTTAAGCTGAAAATCTCGTCAACCGTCATACCCCGGCGAAATGCTTCGGCAATAACGAACAAGCGCTCATCGTCTGGCTTGGCAAGTTTTTGTTGAAGCTCTTGTGTTGATAAATCTGCCAGGCTCCCCAGCCAAAATTCTTCCGTTCCGATATCCAGTGAGCGGATCCCTTTTAACAAAGATTCGGTAAAACTTCGCCCAATCGACATCACCTCACCTGTTGCCTTCATTTGCGTCCCAAGGAGTCTGTCACCATCGACAAATTTATCAAATGGTAACCTTGGTATCTTGGTAACAACATAATCAAGTGCAGGTTCAAAACAAGCATAGGTGTTACCCGTGATTGGGTTGATGATTTCATCCAATGTTAATCCGACAGCAATTTTTGCAGCTATTTTGGCAATTGGATAACCGGTTGCCTTTGATGCCAAAGCTGACGAACGACTGACACGCGGATTCACTTCAATGATGTAATATTGAAAGCTATCTGGATCAAGGGCAAGCTGGACATTACATCCGCCTTCGATACCGAGTGCGCGGATAATTTTTAACGATGCATTCCGCATGAGCTGACAATCCCGATCACTTAATGTTTGTGACGGAGCAACAACGATTGAGTCTCCCGTATGAATACCAACTGGATCAACGTTTTCCATGTTGCATACCACAATCGCCTGATCTTGTTTGTCCCGCACGACTTCATATTCTATCTCTTTAAACCCGGCGATATTTTTTTCAATCAAACATTGATTAACCGGAGAAAGTGCCAGACCATTTTGGGTAATCTCTTTCAATTCGTCCAAGGTTTTGCATATGCCCCCGCCAGTGCCCCCTAATGTATAGGCTGGGCGTACAATAACCGGAAAGCCAATTTCTTCGCTAAAGCTGCAAGCCTGTTCCACCGTATGCACAATTTGGCTATCTGGAACCGGTTCATTCAGCTCTTGCATCAACGTCCGGAATTTTTCCCGATCCTCAGCCTGTTGAATAGCCTCCAATGACGTACCAAGCAATTGCACATGAAATTCGTCCAGAATCCCGGTCGCCTCCAGCCCAACAGCCAAATTCAAACCAGTTTGCCCGCCCAACGTTGGCAATATTGCATCAGGTCGTTCTTTCCGGATAATTTTACTCAAAAATTCGATGGTTAATGGTTCCATGTACACTTTATCCGCTACGGTGTGATCCGTCATAATGGTTGCTGGATTCGAGTTGGCTAAAATGACTGTGTAGCCTTCCTCTTTTAATGCCTGGCAGCCTTGCGTTCCGGAATAATCAAATTCAGCGGCCTGTCCAATCACAATGGGGCCAGACCCAATGACGAGTATTTTTTCGATTGCTGTATTTTTAGGCATATGTTTGTTCCCCTTTCCCGGCTTCCTTCGTATCGTCGATCATTTGCAAAAATGCATCAAACAACGGATTGGCATCATTCGGACCTGGAGCACCTTCAGGATAATATTGAACAGAAAATGCTGGATACACTGTATGTTTGATTCCTTCCACACTATGATCATTTAGGGCTATTTGCGTTAAAGCAAGATTGGTCCTGCCCAATGACTCATGGGTAACATCATAGCTATGGTGCTGACCGGTCATATACGTCCTCCCTGTTTCCAGATCTTTTACCGGGTGATTGGTGCCATGATGACCAAATTTCATTTTTTCTGTATTGGCGCCACATGCCAGGGCAAATAGTTGATGGCCCAGGCCAATACCAAATAAAGGCAGCTGACCCAACACATCTTGCACCATTTCCATGACTTCCGGAATAGCCTTTGGATCTCCAGGACCGTTTGACAACAGAATGCCATCCGGTTTTAGTTGTAAAATATCCTTTGCCCGATAGTTATACGGCACCACGGTTACATGATTATCCCGCTTGGTAAGTTCCCGTAAAACACCATGTTTCATACCAAAATCTACTAACACAATGCGCCTTCCCCTGCCAGGGACAACATATGGTTTTACTATAGATATTTGACTAACCAGATTTGTTGGCATGGGCGTTTGCCTTAATTGGCTTACCAGTGTTTCAACAGGCTCAGAAACAGGGGCAATGCAACCTTTCACTGTACCATGCTGGCGAATCGTTTTGGTTAACTTTCTTGTATCAATCCCCGCGATTCCCGGAATATTGTATCGTTTTAAAAAATCATTTAAGGTTTCTTCACTGCGAAAATTGGACGGATATTCCTCATATGCTTTTGTGATAACCCCGTGAACACTTGGGGCAGTTGACTCCATATCGTCCCGATTCATACCGTAATTTCCAATGGATGGGTTCGTCATGACAACGATCTGACCAGAAGCAGAAGGATCAGAAATAACTTCCTGATATCCAGTCATTCCGGTATGAAAAACAATCTCACCCATTGTCATCGTTTCACTGCCAAATCCTTCACCGATAAATACCGAACTATCTTCCAGTACCAGTTGACGTTTCAACATGATCATCCTCCTTGTAAGCAATCTTTCCTGCTGCTATCGTCATTACTGGCAGACCTGTAACATGCCAACCATGAAACGGCGTATTTTTTCCTTGTGAATAAAAGTGATTCCTATTAATCTGTCGTTCTGCATCCAAATCTACTAATGTCAGGTCAGCAATTCTGCCTGCTTCCAGTCGTCCATAAGGCAGTCCAAATGTTTGGGCAGGTTTGAAAGTTAGCCAGTCGACTAATTGAGATAAGGTGCATTTTTGCGTCTTCACAAGTTTGGAATATAACAATGAAAAAGCTGTTTCCAGACCAACAATTCCAAACGGTGCTTGCAAAAATCCGTTAGCCTTCTCATCGGCAGCATGCGGCGCGTGGTCTGTGGCGATTAAATCAATTGTGCCATCCAGTAAACCATCGATTAATGCCTGCTGATCCTCCTTTGACCTTAATGGTGGATTCATTTTAAAATTAGCATCATTTGCTGGTATATCTGTTTCATTTAAAAGCAAGTGATGTGGTGTTACTTCCGCTGTAACAGGAATGCTTGCCTTTTTTGCATCCCGGATCACACGCACTGATTCTTTCGTACTGACGTGACAAACATGATAATGACAACCAGTAGTCTCTGCCAATAATACATCGCGGGCAATTTGTACGGACTCACTTAATGATGGGATGCCAGGTAACTGCAGGCGTTCACTGACCTCACCATCGTGAACAACGCCCTGATAGACGAGTGAGTTATCTTCACAATGAGCTACAATCGGCTTTCCACAGGCAGCAGCTTCCCGCATGGCCCGAAGCATTTGATCAGCCGTTTGAATACCAACCCCATCGTCGGTGAAAGCAAAAGTACCCAGTTCGGCTAACTCATTGATCGGTGTTAATATGTCACCCTTTAACCCCTTCGTAATCGCGGCATATGGCAATACGCGGATGACGGCATCTTGTTCGATTTTTTCCTGAAGCTGGTTGAATGTTTCCAGATTATCAGGTACTGGTTTCGTATTCGGCATGGCACAGACCGTTGTAAAACCACCCCTGGCAGCTGCCATTGTTCCGGTTTCGATCGTTTCTTTATGCTCCCCGCCTGGTTCGCGCAAATGGACGTGGACATCGATAAATCCCGGAAGAAGCAAACGCCCCTTACAATCGATGATTTGCTCCGGTTCACTGGTGATTTCCTGTTTAATTTCGGCGATTTTTCCATAATCAATCAGCACTTCGCAATCAACCAATTCATTAGTAGGCAGCAGCCTTTTTGCATGTTTTAGTAAAATCATGAATAAGCCCCCGTTCTGCTGAAATATTTTTAATTATTGCCATGCGGACATACATGCCATTTTCCATTTGTTGAAAGATGCGAGATCGCTGACACTCTACTAAACTTGTATCAATCTCCACCCCTCGATTAACCGGAGCTGGATGCATCACAATGGCATGCTTTTTCATTTGCTGTTCCCGTTCAACTGTCAAGCCATACTTGTCAAGATATATATCTTTATCTTCTGTATACACCGACTGATGTCGTTCATGTTGAATGCGCAGTAGCATCATGACATCACATATATCTACTGCTTCATCCATCGGGATATATGGAATGTCACGTATTATATCCACAAACTCCGGTGCACCGGAAAAATAGACGTTGGCGCCTAAACGTTTCAGTGCCCGAGCATTGGAGTGGGCAACTCGGCTATGTTTAATATCACCGGCAATCACGACATCCAGACCGGTAAACGTGCCATATTCCTGATAGATTGTCATTAGGTCCAGCATACATTGGGTTGGATGTTCGCCTTGTCCTGCCCCGGCATTTACAATGGGAATCTTGATATTTTGCAGGAGGTCATCATACCATGTGTCATCCTGATGTCGAATAAACAGCATATCTGCCCCGATTGCCTCGTAAGTTTTTGCTGTATCATACAATGTTTCCCCTTTACGAACGCTTGCCATATCACTGTGAAAATCCAACACATCCATTCCCAATTTTTTCTGGGCAATGATAAAGCTCATTTTTGTTCTCGTACTTGGTTCAAAAAATAAATTTGCCGCAAACAGTTGGCGATGCAAATGTTGGGATGCTCCCTGCCGTAAATCTTCAGCCATTTCAATAATGGAAAATATCTCCTCCGTCGATAATTGGTTTACCGAAATAAAATGTTGCAATTTGGATCTCCTCCTTTGTTTTGATCATCATTTGAATTGATCGCGCGCCTGGCAACAATTCCCCGCTTTTTGAATATAAAAAAACACCTCTTTGCGTAAGATCGCAAAGAGGTGCGGTAGTAGTGGGCAAGTGGTCAGGAGTTAGAGGTTGGATCTGTCATTTGAAGGACACTCCTTTCTCTAATACCCCTGTAACCTGTCACATACACGTTTCTTTTCGACCTTACAAATCTCTCTGGATTCACTTAAAGGTCCTGCTATTTATTTTTCAAAAATCGATACTTGTTCGATATCATCAGTTTCGCCGAGTTCGACAACAATGATTTCCTTGTCTGATGTTGGGATGTTTTTACCGACGTAATCAGCACGGATTGGCAGTTCTCTGTGACCGCGGTCAACGAGGACAGCCAATTGAATATTGGATGGTCTACCCAAGTCCATCACTGCATCCATTGCAGCTCTTACTGTTCGACCGGTAAACAACACGTCATCAATCAAGATCACATGTTTGCCGGTCAGATCAACTTCAATATTCGTGTTTTTTAGTTCTGGTTCATCATTTTTCACTGCTTTCTCCAAATCATCCCGGTAAAGCGTGATATCCAATTCACCGATTGGAACGGTAATCGATTCGATTTGTTTAATCTTTTCCTGCAACCGGTTGGCCAGAGGGGCTCCTCTCGTTTTAATACCAACCAGTACCAGATTTTCCCCACCTTTATTTTTCTCAAGGATTTCATGGGCTATCCGGGTTAATGCCCGATTGATTGCTGGCTGATCAAGCACCTCGGTTTTTTTCTTCATAACGACTCTCCTAATAAACATATCTGGCTCAAGCGTTACGTAAACTTTCGCCTTTGCTTTTCTTCAAAATTAAATCCCTATTCTCCAAGAGGAAAAAAGGGATTCGTGATGAATGGTTACATCATGACCGCTTCCTTTTTAGCCTCACAGGACTACTTTTTAAAGGTCATATTCAACTATATTTATTATTCCAAACCTGAGCATTTATGTCAACACATTTTTTCAATTTGCTTTAACAGATTTTGAAATACAGCCGGTGCTTCCACCTCAAACCGCAGCCATTCTTTTGTCTTTGGGTGGGTAAAACCCAACACGCGGGCATGAAGAGCCTGACCACCGATATCCAGTGTCTTGCGCGGACCATATTTGGGATCCCCAACAAGCGGGAAACCAATATAACGCATATGTACACGAATTTGATGGGTTCTCCCTGTTTCGAGCTGACATTCCACATGGGTAAAACGGTCGTACCTTCTTAATACCTTAAAATGGGTGACAGCAGGTTTGCCTTGTTCGACAATCCCCATTTTTTGCCGGTCTTTTGGATCACGAGCAATCGGTGCATCAATGACACCATGTTCATGGGCAATTACCCCATGTACGACTGCTTCATATTTTCGTTCCACATCTTTTGCCTGCAACTGCTCAACCAAGGAAGCGTGCGCCTGATCATTTTTGGCCACCACCAATAAACCACTGGTATCTTTATCAATCCGATGGACAATTCCTGGTCGCTCAACTCCATTAATACCGGATAAATCCTGACAATGATACAACAACGCATTAACCAATGTGCCAGTTGTATGTCCTGCCGCCGGGTGAACTACTATTCCTTTTGGCTTATTGACAACCACCACATCACGATCTTCATAGACAATGTCCAATGGTATATCTTCTGGCGTAACTGCTAATGGTTTTGTCTCCGGGATTGACCACATAACAAGATCACCAGTTTGGCATTTATAATTGGCCTTGACAATACGGTCGTTAACGGTAACCAAACCCTGATTAATCCAGGTTTGTACCTGCGACCGAGATTGTTCCGGATTTAATTCCGCTAACAACTTATCAATCCGTGTTTTATTTTGTTCGATCTGTACTTCATACTGTTGTGCGGTCATTTGGCTGTTGTCCCCTTCTTTTTCTCATCTATAAATGTAGCAATCAAAACAAGGATGACTCCAATACAAAGACAGGAGTCGGCTACATTAAAGATCGGAAAGTCATAACGAAAAATGGTAAAATCAAGAAAATCAACCACCTCTTGACGGAAAATCCGGTCAATGAAGTTACCGATTGCCCCGCCAAGAATCAGACTCAGCGACACCGCCAACAGCGGGCTATCTTTGCCAAACTTATGCAGATAGAAAATTACTCCAACAACTACTACCACAGTAATAATATAAAAGAAAATCATTTGGTCTTGTAGAATACCCCAGGCTGCACCTCTATTACGATGCGAGGTTATGTAGAAAAAATCGTTAATAATTGGAATCTGCTCGTACAATTCCATGTTTTTTACAATCAACCACTTTGTCAGCTGATCAACACCAATGACAACCAGTGCAATAAGATAATACCAATACATATCTGTTATCCTCCGCTTCGATTGTTACAAACACTTCTCCTGCATTTTACCATAAAAGATTACGCTTTGCCTGTTGGGGCTTGATTTTTTACAGGGGTTGGACTGTATTTTTCGTGATTCGGACTGTATTTCCGACTCCCGACAGTATCTCTGATTCGTACAGCATTTCCGTTGGCTTTTCGAAAACATCCGCTTAAAATGTGAAAGGCTGTCACAAAACGATAGCTTTTGTGACAGCCTCATCCAAAGCAAATTAGTTTATCTCTGCATAATGTGTCTTCACAACGTCTGCACAACGGGAACATAAATCAGGATGATCGTGGTCTTCACCAACTGTTTCCGATGCAACCCAGCAACGAGCACATTTTTCGCCAGGATGTTTTTCCACTTTTACATCCACATAACGATAATCCTTGCCACCATCCATACTTTCGGCCACATCCGCTTCAGAGACGATTAGTAGCTGATGAAGATATGGAATGTGCTCCAAGACATCTTTTGTTTTCTCGTCCTTGGCCACAATCGTTATTTTTGCTTCCAGCGATTTACCGATAACTTTTTCATTACGTGCCTCTTCCAGTGCCTTTAATACATCATCGCGCACTTTCATGAAATGATCCCATTTTTCCAAATCGGTTTCATTGGCAAATACCGTTTTTGCCTCTGGGATGTCGGTCAATTGGACATAGTCTGCCTCAGTTCCATGGATATACTCCCACACTTCCTCTGTTGTATGCGGGATTAACGGTGTCAACATTTTAACCAGGCTGGTCAAGATGTCGTAATACACCGTTTGGATGCTCCGGCGGCGAGGATGATCCGCTGCTTCGATATATAAAATATCTTTGGCAAAATCAAGATAGAATGAACTTAAGTCGACTGCACAGAAGTTATGAATGTCATGATAAATTGGCGAAAATTCAAATTTATCATAGCTTCTCCGAACACGCTTAATCAAATTCTGCAGGCGGTGCAGCATATAGCGATCGACTTCTTCCAGATCATTCTCCGCTACCCGGTCTTTAGCCGGATCAAAGTCAGCGATATTGGCCAGCATGAAACGGAATGTATTACGGATTTTTCGGTATGTTTCCGATACCTGCTTCAAGATATCATCAGAAATCCGGAAATCTGCCTGGTAGTCAACCGAGGCAACCCATAACCGCAAAATGTCGGCACCAAGCTGTTTTAATACTTTGGATGGAGCAATAGTGTTGCCAAGGGACTTACTCATCTTTCGGCCTTGCCCATCAAGGGTAAATCCATGACTGATAATATTTTCGTACGGTGCCTTGCCTGTTACTGCAACAGCTGTTGACAGTGATGAGTTGAACCAGCCGCGATACTGGTCACTGCCTTCCAAGTAGACATCTGCTGGACGACGGTGATCTTCCCGACCAAGCAAGACCGCCTCATGCGAGGAACCGGAGTCAAACCAAACGTCCATAATGTCCATCTCTTTGGTGAACGTACCATTTGGGCTATGTTCCGAAGTAAATCCTTCGGGTAATAATTCTTTGGCATCCCACTCAAACCAGATATTTGATCCATGTTCAGCAAATAGTTTCGATACATGTTCGATCGTTTCATCAGTAATAATTGGTTCCTTATCTTCACCATAAAATACCGGGATTGGCACACCCCATGTCCGTTGCCGGGAAATACACCAGTCTTCCCGATCCCGAACCATATTGTAAAGACGCGTTTCACCCCATTGCGGATACCAATTAATCCGCTTGATTTCGTCCAAAATATCCTGGCGAAAATCTTTAATCGATGCAAACCACTGTGACGTAGCCCGAAAAATGGTTGGCTTTTTCGTCCGCCAGTCATGTGGATAGGAGTGGGTAATGAAGTTTAACTTCAGTAGTGCACCAACCTCATCCAATTTCTCTGTGATTGGTTTATTGGCGGTATCATAGAACATCCCTTCGTAACCGGGGGCTTCATCTGTAAAGACACCCTTTTCATCGACTGGACATAATGCATCAATGCCATATCGTTTGGATACGTAGAAGTCGTCTTCCCCATGTCCCGGGGCGGTGTGGACGCAACCAGTACCGGCATCAACAGTCACATGATCGCCAAGCATAACGAGCGAGTCGCGATCATAAAATGGATGTTTCGTCACTATTTTATCTGCTTCTTTACCACGGAATGTTTTAACAACTTCCGGATTTCCCCAACCCAGTTCTTCTGCAACAGTAGGTAACAACTCCTCGGCAACGATAAATTTATCATCATCAACTTGTGCCACCACATAGGTGAGGTCCGGATGCAAGCTGATTCCCAGGTTGGCCGGGATGGTCCATGGCGTTGTTGTCCAGATAACGAATTTCTCGCCACCTTCCAGAAGATCCTTTCCATCCGTTACCTCAAATGCAACATAAATGGATGGGGAACGTTTATCATGATATTCGATTTCAGCTTCCGCAAGTGCTGATTCTGATGACGGAGACCAGTAAACAGGCTTCATTCCTTTATAGATATAGCCTTTTTTTGCCATTTCCCCGAACACCCGGATTTGGGCTGCTTCATAGTCCTTTGTTAATGTGATATATGGATGCTCCCAATCGCCACGAACACCTAGTTCTTTAAACTGGGAACGTTGATTATCAATTTGTTTCATCGCGTATTCGGCACATTTTTGACGAAACTCAGCGACGCTCATCTTTTTACGATTGACTTTTTTCTTTTTCGCCAGTGCTGTTTCGATTGGCAGGCCGTGTGTGTCCCATCCCGGAACATATGGGGCTTGGAACCCGGCCATTGATTTGTAGCGCGTAATAAAGTCTTTTAAAATTTTGTTCAAGGCATGACCAATGTGTAAATCACCATTGGCATATGGCGGGCCATCATGCAGTACAAATAATGGTCTTCCTTCTGTACGCTCCAAACTCTTTTCATATAGGTTGTTTTCATCCCATTCTTTCCGACGCAGCGGCTCTTTATTCGGCAAGTTCCCCCGCATCGGGAATTTGGTTTTCGGCATTAATAATGTTTCTTTGTAATCCATATCCTTTCCTCCTACAAATTAATTATATGGCTCCACATTAGGCGGTTTTTTCAAATCCAAATAAAAAAGCCTTCACATCCCAAAAAAGGGACGAGAAGACTCGCGGTACCACCCTTATAAATTTAATTCATTACAATTAAATTCACTCAGAGATTCGTAACGTGAATGAACCGTCCATATCTACTAGGCAACCGTTCGTATGGATACTCCAGAGTGATGTTCTAAAAGGATACTGTATCAGGCTTCCACCATACCCTGACTCGCTTTAACAGCTGACGATCTTTTATACTGTCTCTGTCATCGTATTAGATATATTATATGTGTACAAATTATATGCATAAATTCCTGAAACGTCAAGGATTATGAATTATTTTCTGCTAATTCGGGTTCTTCATCCATTTCCGTATCAAGCAGCCTATCCCAATCATTGGTATCAATCATGTCCAATTGCGCTTCTACCAACATTCTAAATCGTGTCCGGAAAACTTTCGCCTGTTTTTTTAATTGTTCCACATCCGCTGAAATCCGTCGTGACTTTTCCAGCGCTTCATTAATAATTCGATCGGCATTTTTTTCCGCTTCTTTAATAATCAATTTTGCTTCTTTGGATGCACTGCCTTTCACTTCTTCGGCTGTCTCCTGGGCAACGAGGATCGACTTATTCAATGTTGTTTCAATATCTGTGAAATGTCCAAGCTTTCCCTCTAGTTGTTCCACTTTTTCTTGCAAATTCTTCTTTTCCCGGATGGTCATTTCATAGTCTTTAATGACCTGATCGAGAAATTCATTGACTTCATCCTCATTATAGCCTTTCCAGCTTCTGGAGAATTCTTTATTGTGAATATCTAGTGGTGATAATGGCACAAGGCCACCTCCTAACAAAAAATATCGAACACTCATACTGCTATATTTCTACATAAATAGCGTTTTTCCTGCATGTACAGGAAATTATTTTAAAATGGCCGTTGTAATCCGCCGTTTTTCCTTTTTGGTCTGACCGTTAATAGTGACCAGTTTACTTCTTCCTTTTCCCCGCAATGATAACAGGTCCCCTTCCTGTAAAAGCAGGGCTGGATTTTCCACTGTTTTATGATTTACCTTTACCAAGCCTTTTTCAACGTAATTTGCGGCATCTTTGCGGGAAAGCTTGTATATTTCTTTTACAACCGTATCCAGTCGCAATGAAGAAACTGTACATTCTGTTTCCTTCCAATGTTTTTCTTCTCCTAAAAAAGCAGATAACGGCTGTGTTTCGAATTTCAATTTTGCTTGTCTGATACTCGTTAAATTGATTTGAACATATGATGCGATTTCCTTGGCTATCAGGATTTGTACAACGCCGTCTTTTGCATGGATATCACCCAGCTTTTTTCGTTTAACACCCAAGGATAGGAATGCCCCCATAACATCGCGATGTGTTAAAGTAATAAACTTTTTCGAGTAGGTTGTCTGCAGTAATACCAACTCAAAATCAGCCTCATCAATTGGCTCGTACATCGGAGCAATGATCATTCGTTTACGTTCGGTATATGGACCACCGCCATGTTTATGTAATCTAAGTATCTCATGCTTACCGATGAGCGTCTCCATAATATGTTGTTGCCTGGGATCCAGAAAATCAGTTAATTTTGGAATGTAGGAGTTTTCAACCTGTTCCTTCCATGCCAATACCTGGTCAATAAATTCTTGTTTATCTCTGCGAAAGTGCTGAGATATGTCCATTGTCGTTTCACCTTAAAGCAGAAGCATTCTGAACAGCTCAAATAAGCCGCTTCTTGCTAAATATAGTACAAAAATAGCAACGATTGGTGAGAAATCAATCATTCCCAGTGGCGGTATAATTTTACGGAATATTTCCAGATATGGTTCACAAATCTTGGCCATCAACACCCCAAACGATGATTCGCGTGCACCTGGAAACCAGGACATAAAAATATAAATAATTAATGCATAAGAATATATCTCAACGGCTAAATTAATAATATTTAATAATTGATACATGCTTTGCTACCATCCCTTTTCATCAACTTCATTCATAAATGCTTCGGAAATTTTTCCGGAAACATCTACATTATCTGGTGTGCAAAGAAATGTCTCTGCACCGAGCTTTTGCATGTCGCCATTGACAGCGTAAACTGTTCCGCTGAGAAAGTCAACAATGCGTTTGGCCTGATGATGATCAATCCGTTGTAAATTTATCACAACAGCCCGGCGATTGATAAGGTTATCAGCAATTTCCTGTGCCTCATTATAGGATCCGGGCTCGCATAGAACAACCTTGGAAGAAGGCTGCTGCAAGCTTTTTAGATTGACAACATTTCGTCCTTGCTCTTTTGACATACTTTCAGGCACTTCCGGTTCCTCCTGTTCCTCAACGTATTCGTATTCATCATCCATCGTGAAAAATGTTTTTATTTTATTTTTTATGCTCATATTTTCACCTCATTTATGTTATGAACCGACCAATTTGGAACCAATCCGGATATGTGTAGCTCCCTCTTCAATCGCAATTTGATAATCATTGCTCATTCCCATTGACAAGTAATGACATGGAGCATGGGGAAATTTTTGTTGTTCAATGATATCCCGTAATGCTGCCAACTGTCGGAATGTTTCTCTTAATAAATGCTCGTCATCAGTATGCGGCGCCATGGTCATCAAACCGACAATACGTATCTGATCAAAATCTTGCAGTGATCGAATAAATGACTCCACCCGATCTTTGGTTAGTCCATGTTTTGATTCTTCCTCACTGACATTCACCTGTACAAAACAATCAACCGTTTGTTTGGCGCGTTTATGAATTTCCTTTGCCAAAGAGAGCCTGTCAAGTGAATGAATGGCATCCACTTTATCAATAACGTCTTTCACTTTTCTTGATTGTAATGTACCGATAAAGTGCCAGGTTGCCTGATCTTTAAAATAATTATATTTTTCCAAAAAGCCTTCTGAACGATTTTCACCAAGATGCTTAATTCCAGCTTCAATTGTTTCCTTTGTTCGTTCTATTGTAACATATTTCGTTACGCCGATGATGTTTATGTCATCCGGATTGCGATTACTTTTCGCACAAGCTTGTCTGATATTTGCTTGAATCACTCGTAAATTTTCTGCTACGTCCATGATTGTTCTCTCCTCTCTTTGCACACCGGTTAAGGAATATAGCCAATAAACCCTAACATTCTGCCTGTCTTACCATGATCTCGCCGGTGTGAAAAAAATAATGACTCATCACGAAAAGTGCAATAATTTGTTATACCTATATTATGACGGAAAACCCCACATTGTAAAAGGATTTCTTTGTTTAATTGTTTTAGATCCAGCAAATAGCGATGATTAGCAAGTTTTTTAACCGTATGCTTCTGCAATTGTGTTGGTATCGACTGAATCACACGTTGATCGACCTCATAATTTGCTTGTGATATACAAGGTCCAATGATGACATTTAGATGACGTACATCGCTGCCAGTATGTTGCAGTTGTTTAACCATTTTTTCCGCCATTCGATTAACGGTGCCCTTCCAACCAGCATGAGCAATCCCAATGTAACCTGTTGTTTGATCAAAGAAAAATAATGGCACACAATCAGCGAAGAAGGCGGTACACAATATACCAGGTTTATTTGTAATTATACCATCAACCCCAGCCAAAGAATCCTCAAGGGAAACGGAACCTTTTCCTTTGTCATCGTCTGTGACAGTAATGATTTCGGTTGCGTGAACCTGCTCTGCTCCTACCCAATCCTGAAGCGGAAAACCAAGCATTTGTGCCAGTCGTTTTCGATTGTTTAGCACATCCTGTTTATCGTCTTGCACATGTAATCCATGATTAAATGACGAAAAAGGCTGCTTGCTGACACCACCGTTTCTTGTGGTGAATCCAGCGCACAGCTTCGGATTGATTTGTTTCCATGTATCGATAAGTAGAATAGAATCTGTATGCTGATTAAACGGTTCTGCCATAAAAATCCCCTCCAGTTTATACCTATTCTATTCTACCATAGTTTTAGCGCTTTTCCATGTCATCCCGATCCGGATATAAGGATGGTGACTCTACATTCTTCACCAGAATTACATCCGCTCCGATTGTTGCTATTTGGCTCCAATAAATAATCAACTCATCTGCTTTTCCAAAAAATCCACTCTGCTTTTCTTTTATAGGCACAATTAATGCGGTAATTTTACCAGTCGCGCCATCGATCTCCAAATCCGTGAAATGACCCAACTTCGCCCCGTCACTAATACTAATAATTTCCTTTAACTGTAACTGCGATAATGTTACCATATTCCTCACCCACCTTACTACATCTATATGCAGGGATATGTAACTTTCATGTACAAAAATAAGCCGTATCACATTTGTGATACGGCTTATTTACGGGTAACTTTTACCACTACTATTCAAACATCTCTTTATTCATTTGATCAATTGCGGCTTTTTCCAGGCGCGAGACTTGTGCCTGGGAAATCCCAATTTCATCTGCAACTTCCATTTGTGTCTTCCCTTGAAAAAATCGTTTGTTCAAAATCATTTTCTCTCGTGCATTTAATTGAACCATACCCTCTTTCAAGCTTAATTTGTCCACCCATGTATCATCTTTATCCTTGTCATCACTAATCTGATCCATGACAAAAATCGGATCGCCGCCATCATTGTAAATCGGCTCAAATAATGATACTGGATCCTGAATCGCATCCATGGCAAAAACGATATCGGAATGGGGAACTCCCATTTCCTCGGCAATTTCCATTGGTGTTGGTTCTTTAGAGGTCTTATTTATTAGTTTTTCTCTTACTTGCAAGGCTTTATATGCGATATCACGCAATGATCTTGATACGCGAATGGGATTATTGTCCCTTAAATATCGTCTGATTTCACCGATAATCATTGGTACTGCATACGTAGAAAACTTAACATTATGTCCTAAATCAAAATTATCAATTGATTTCATGAGTCCAATACAGCCCACTTGAAATAAGTCATCCACGTACTCACCACGATTATTAAATCGCTGAATCACACTTAAGACCAACCGTAAATTTCCATTGACCAATTCTTCTCTGGCAGAAATGTCTCCTTCTTGCATTTTGATGAATAATTTCTTCATTTCCTCGTTCTTTAATACAGGTAATTTTGATGTATCAACACCACATATCTCTACTTTATGTCTGGCCATGATGGTCCTACCCTCCCGTTGGAGATGCTGTTCATGGACAGTATCTCCGCGGGGAAAGTTTTTTATGCAGTCTGATTCGGGTTACAATCGGATGAAAATCGGTGCTTCCCTACTAAAAATAAGGGCTAAACCATTTTATTAAATTCTTTTTTTAGGCGTCTGATTATTTTCTTCTCCAACCTGGAAATATATGATTGAGATATACCGAGCATATCTGCAACATCTTTTTGCGTTTTTTCTTCTTCGCCAACAAGCCCAAAACGAAGCTCCATAATCTGTTTTTCCCGATCATTTAATTGGGAAAGGGCATTTTTTAATAAATGTTTATCTACATTAGATTCCAGGTTTCTGGTAATAATATCATCATCCGTTCCCAATACATCGGATAACAATAATTCATTTCCATCCCAATCAATGTTTAACGGCTCATCAAATGAAATTTCTGATTTCAATTTATTATTTCTGCGTAAATACATCAAAATTTCGTTTTCAATACAACGCGAGGCATAGGTTGCCAGCTTTATTTTCTTTTCCGGATTAAATGTATTGACTGCTTTAATCAGTCCAATGGTGCCAATACTAATCAAATCCTCAATATTAATACCTGTATTTTCAAATTTACGGGCTATGTACACAACCAGCCGCAAATTTCGCTCAATTAACATGGCACGGGCTGCTTTATCTCCTTTTGGCAAGCGCTGGAGTAATTCCTGTTCTTCCGTTTTGGATAATGGCGGCGGTAAAGCTTCACTCCCCCCAATATAATAAATTTCGTCTGATTTTATTCCCAATTTCATGAGCGTATTGTACCACCACAAACGCATCCTCAATTTCCATTTACGCAAAACAATCTCCCCTTTTTGATGTCTTTATGAAATTTATGGCTATAGAAATCCTCTAACTGGAATGGCCATGTCCGGCTCCAGGTCAAAGTGCCAGTCAACCACCATCACCTCCAAATACTACTGACCAGGTGCTTTACGCCTTTGTTTTTAAGCCGGATGTACTGCAGCCAATTTGATGATTTGTGGATGGAGTAAACAATGATAACTGTCATCATCCGTTAACGAGGCAAATTGAATGCCTATTAATGCTTTGCTTGTGATAATTTTCCCTTTATCATAATAAACTGTAATATTATCAGGCTTAATGGTTAACATGAATAGCCTTTTTCCGTCGACACCCTGGAATGGGACCAATTGAATTCGGTTCTGCCATTGATCCGGTATACAATCAAAATCCAGCTCTTCTTGGGCACTTTTTAGCAGTTCCCATTCATCTTCGGAAAACCAGTTCATTAAAAATTGCTTATCACAGATAATTACCGGTTTTTTTGTCAGTGGATCAACCAATTGGTTCCCGCTGTCAATATACCCCGTTGTCGAATGACTCACTTGATTAAGCTCGATAGTAACAGAATATAGCTGGTCGTAGCGGATTTTTTCGGTAGCGTGCTTGTCCATACGGTTTTTCGTAAACCACCAAATAATCGGAAATCCAATAACTATAAAAATCCAGCTAGTGGGATCACCATAGCCTTTATTGAAAGTAAGCACCCCATTGGCCGAGAACCCAATTGGATTTTGCAGCAAAAAATGTACAGCTATCAGACCACCTCCAATTGAAAATGTAGTAAAGTAGAATAATAGCAGCATTTTTAAAAAGCGACGAATCGAATAAAAACGGAAAGAGCATAAAATAATCACCAAAGAATAACAGATTTTCCCTAAAACGGTAGTAAAAAAAGAGTCCGGGTAATACAATGAGATAGGCACAATGATTGATGCCACAAATGCACCAAACATGATTCTGATTTTTCCCGAGCTATCTTTGGCTAAAATCTGTGTGAGCATTAGCAGCATCATGTCTAATAGAAAGTTCAATAACCAGACAGCATCAAGATAAACAGTCACACCGCTCTTCCTTTCTGCGCATGAGAACGATCTTCCAGCCTCCATCAAAGTCTGAAACAAATGCGTTAAAGGTAGTATAGCGGATGTGTAAGGCAAAGTCTGTCACTTCTTGTCCGCAAAGTTGCGCTAATTTCAACGAGTTATCAGGGAGTTTGTCGGCTAAATATGGATAGGAATGTAATGGGGATGTCAGAAACACAATTATCGGTTCTTGAACAAAAAAACTAAAATAAAAAGCAAGCGGAATGATTTTTAATCCGCTTGCTTTTACTATTATCGTCTTCTATTCCGGTTCCGTAAGAAGGCTGGAATATCCAGTGTATCCTCTTCTGGTTGTTGTTGCTTGGGCGGCTGTTGATTTTCTGTGTAATTTCGGGTGTTTCTTGTTTCCCGATACGGTATATCGTCATTGAATGTTGTAGCCGCATGTTGTTTATTGCTCGGCATTGACCGGCTTTTCGGCTTATGATCAGCATTTTGGTTCTCATCAAATCCAGTAGCAATAACCGTGACAATGATTTCGTCTTTCAGGCTTTCATTAATCACCGAGCCAAAGATCACATTTACTTCCTTATCTGCTGCCGATGTGACAAGGTCAGCCGATTCCTGTACTTCATAAAGGCTGAGATTTGCTCCACCCGTGATATTCATTAAAATGCCATGCGCCCCATCGATTGATGTTTCCAATAAAGGTGAGGAAATGGCTTTTTTGGCTGCTTCTGTTGCCCGATTTTCACCGGTTGCAATACCAATTCCCATTAGTGCAGAACCTTTGTCAAACATAATGGTTTTGACATCGGCAAAGTCGACATTAATAAGTCCAGGCTTGGCAATCAAATCGGATATGCCTTGTACCCCTTGACGCAATACGTTATCTGCTTCACGGAATGCTTCCAACATCGGGGTGTTTTTATCAACAATCTCCAGCAAGCGATCATTTGGAATAACAATTAGTGTATCGACACAGCTTTTTAATGTGTCAATTCCGGAGATAGCCTGGGTCGCCCTTCTTCTGCCTTCAAATGTAAATGGCCGTGTTACAACGCCAACGGTGAGCGCACCCAGATCTTTGGCAATTTGTGCGATGGTAGGTGCAGCACCAGTACCGGTTCCTCCACCCATTCCAGCTGTGACAAAGATCATATCGGCACCTTGTAGTACCTCTTCTATTTGCTCTTTACTTTCTTCCGCAGCTTTTTTACCGACTTCGGGATTGGCACCTGCTCCCAAACCACGGGTCAGCTTTTCGCCAATTTGCAGTTTCACTTCTGCTTTCGATAGATCCAGTGCTTGGGAATCCGTGTTGACAGCAATAAATTCAACACCTTCTACACCATGCTCAATCATGCGGTTAACGGCATTATTTCCGCCACCGCCAACACCGATTACTTTTATGGTTGCCAATTTATCCATATTTGTGTCAAACTCCAACATATACGTTCCTCCTAAAATAAGCAAAATTACTAGAGTACAAGAATTTAATCAAAAAAGTACTTAAACAAATTCGAAATTCCGGATTCTTTCTTCTTTTTCTTTTCTGTTTTTTCTGCTGGTTTTGCTGTTTTCTTGGGTCGCGGTTTTTCCTCATACGAATTGACAACAGAAGGAAAAAGATCTTTTCCTTGTATTTTCGCATTACGATAAGCAAATTGCAAGATTCCTACCCCAGCAGTAAACTGTGGTTCCCTGACGCCAATGTAATCCGGCAGGGACATCCTGACATTTGCCCGAAATAAATCCTGGGCAAGCTCAAGTACCCCAGGCATTTTCATGGTACCACCTGTCAGAACATATCCTCCTGGTAAATCATGACATCCCATCCGTCTGATTTCCCGTTCGACATACGCATAAATTTCTTCGAGTCTAGCTTCAATCATATCAGCAATCTGCAATTGATTGAAGGTTTGCGACTGGTTACTGCCAATGGTGGATACACTGAATGTTTCATCCTCATGTGCATCGTCGAAAAAAGCATGTCCATAATTCAGCTTGACATCCTCCGCTTCTTCGGTTGATGTTCTAAGACCCATGGACAAATCCTTTGTGATATTATCACCACCAAGTGGAATAACGCTTGTTGACACCAAATGATCATGCTGAAAAACCGATACGGTTGTACATCCCCCTCCAACATCAATTAGTGCAACACCGAGGTTCTTCTCATCCCTGGATAATGCAATCGACCCCGCAGCCAATGGTTGCAGGCAAATATCGGATACCTGTAATCCCGACCGTTCCACACACTTTAAAATATTATGTAAAACTGTTTTGGAACAGGTAATAATTGTTCCTTCCATTTCCAGACGAACACCAATCATCCCGCGCGGATCAGTTATTTCATCCAAACCATCAACAATAAACTGCTTCGGAATAACATCGATAATTTCACGTTCTGGAGGAATCGAGACAACCTGTGCCCCGTCAATCACCCGGGTAATATCCTCATCACCGATTTCCCTGTTTGCACTTTGAACAGCCACGACCCCATGACAGGGCTGCAATTCAACGTGGTTGCCGTTAATCCCGACTACAACACTGTCAATCTGCATGCCAACCATTCGTTCCGCCTGCTCTACTGCATTACGGATCGAATGAACGGTCTGATCAATATCGACAATGGCTCCTTTTTTCATGCCATTTGATTTCGCAGATCCTACACCAATAATATTTAATGAATCATTTAAAACTTCTCCAATTATCACCTTAATTTTTGATGTACCTACGTCCAAACTTACTAGTATTTCACTGTTGTCCAATGAAAGGCACCTCCTGATTCAGCATCTGATAAATAGACAATCAGATGTTAACACCTGTAATATGATCTATTCTATCATTATAAAGGATTATTCCTTGAGAATGTACTAAAATAACAGATATAAAAGTAATTCTACAAAAAAGCCGTATATCCCTTTTAATTTCACCTACTTTTTCAGTACAAATCTGGGAAATTAGACGGGTAATGATGTAACGGATCAAAAGCCTATATTAAATACTTCGGAAACCATACGCTGTATATGGCTTTCGAAACGGGTCTCTTGCTAAATTTATCACACCAAATACAACTTTTTAAAGGATGTTCAAAAAGTCCGGTAAAAAATGACGCTTCGAATTTCTTCGTTGGCTTGTTTCTCCGCTGCTCATGTATCTAACTGCATACATTCCGCTGCTCGAAACTGCGCCGCCTAGAACTTCTCGGTCCTTTTTATCCTCCTTTTAAACACACGCTTTTAGCATTTGGATGGATTACAATAACAATGGACTTTCAATAGTAAACATTTTCTTATTCTTCTCCTTCCATTTCATCCTGTTCATCTTGATTTTCCTTCTCTTTCTCCTTCTTATCAAAGGATTCAAAATAAGCCCCTACGCCAATATGAATAATCCCCTTGCTGTCCGGCTCAAGCTGGGAAACGATGGAAGGATAAACCTTCATCTTTTCAGCAAACTCCCGGATCGTCCCATCCACCAGATAACCATCATTCATATACAATAAAATTTTATATTTATTATCGTTTGTTGGCCGCCAGTGAATTTCCGATATCTGATTCAAAATACTTTTCGGTAGTGAATGTAACTGATCCGTCATTTTATGTAAAATAGACTCATTTGAAAAATCCATTAACAATGGGGCATCCCCGTTTATGGTTTTCTGTTTGGATGACTTTAAGACTTGTCCATTGTTCAGAATTGGATAGTAAGCGTCATCTTGTTTGACATAACCAACCCGATCATACTCTGTTACATGAATAGCGACTTTTCTTGGCAGCTGCTTTTTTAATTCGACTGATTTGACGGCTGGATTTTCTGTTAGTGCTTTTTTAACTTTACTTTCATTAATTGTCCAAATATTCGTCTTTCTGGTTATGTTGCTTTTCTTGAGAATCTGCTCATCTGATACAAAGCCGTTTCCTGTAATATCCACCGTTTTTACGCGGCTAAGCGGTGATTGTATATAGACAATCAGCAAAATGAGCAAGAAAAAAATAGAAAAATAGAATATAAATCTTCTATTCGCCTTCTTTTTTCGAGCTTGTTTCAATTTTGGGATTCTATCTTCAATCGAAACAATGTTCTTTTTACCCATTCGATTCTTCCTTTGTACAAAATTAACGGCATGCGTCTATGCCGTTTTCGATGTACAAAAATTATATCATAAATTACCGGTTAACATGTAGTGTTTCTATAATTTACAAAAAAATGCCTCCGTTTGGGAAGCATTTTTAAGAGAAAAGGTATAAAGTGAAACTTCATTTAGTGGGGTTTCCTTTCCTCCCCCACTAAATGTTAGTTGAACAGAATCAGGAATTTACGGGCTGTTTATCCCCCACCTTCTAAGTTTTTAGTTACTCTCACTTATAGAGGTGGGGGTATTACAGCCCGTTAATGCGTGATAAAAATTTGTGCCCTGCTGCTTGTTTGTGAGCTACAGCACCTTTAGACTTTTCCTAAATAGAGGAATACCTGCTTATATTTAACAAGATCCCTACCGAACAAAGGGTTAAGGTTAACGATGATCCGCCATAACTTAAAAATGGCAGTGTAATACCAGTTACAGGAATCAACCCGATAACGACACTAATGTTAATCATCACTTGGATCACTAACATGGACACGATACCCAAGGCCAAAAACCGTCCAAATGGATCAGGCGCTGCCAAAGCAACTTTAATCCCGCGCCAAAACAACAAACCAAACAAGACAATCAACAAAGCACCACCAATAAAGCCCAGCTCCTCACCCAAAATGGCGAAGATAAAGTCGGTTTGCGGTTCAGGCAAATAAAAATACTTTTGAATACTATTGCCCAGCCCCAAACCCATTAATCCCCCCGGTCCAATGGCATATAAAGACTGGATGATCTGAAACCCGTCACCAAGCGGGTCTTCCCATGGGTTTAAAAAAGCTGTAATCCGGCTGATTCGATACGGTGCCGAAATAATTAACAATACAAAGCCAACAATCCCCAAAAAACCTAACCCCACGAAATGCGAGATTTTGGCTCCGGCAGTAAAAATCAAAATCATACAAGTTAATACAAGCACGATTCCTGTGCCCAGATCGGGTTGCAGCATAATCAGGCCAAATGCAGTAAACACCAGCAATAACGATGGGAAAAAGCCTTTTTTAAATGAAGTAATATATTTTTGATTGGTTGTTAAGTAGACGGATAGAAAAATAATCAACCCTAGTTTCATAAACTCTGATGGTTGCACACTGAAGGCCCCGACACCAATCCAGCTTTGGGCACCACCGCGTACCATTCCGACACCGGGAATTAACACAAGCAAAAGTAATCCAAAACACCCGAACAATATTGGCTTTGCATACCGTTGCCACGTCCCATATGGAATGGCCATGATAAAAAACATGGCAACAACGCCAACTCCGGTAAACAATATTTGCCGCTTCAAATAAAAGAAACTGTCCCCATATTTATAATCTGCCCAAATATATGAGGAGCTGTATACCATCACAATACCGACAATTAATAATGCAAAAATTACCCCAAGCAACGTATAATCCGGTGCATTTTGCTGTTTAAATAATTTCCGTAACAAATAAAACACCCCATATCCAGTTTCCGGAATTGGGGCATTATCTCAGGTTCACATGGTATGTATGACAAGCCGGATAGCTCGTCCTTTCGTTTTCCAAGTGACAATCGTTTGAAACAAGCCCCTATACTAGTGTATGCACGGCTTGCACAAACATGTCACCCCTTTCTTCAAACGTTTGGTATTGATCCCAACTGGCACAGGCTGGCGATAGCAAAATCACATCACCTGCATCCGACTTGGCGTATGCAGTCTTTGCTGCCATTGCGACATCCTCTACAAGAACAGCATCAATTCCCGCCTGATCAGCAAGTTTTTTTAATTTTTCTTTTGTCTCACCAAACAATACCATTAATTTCACATTGGCAAGATAAGGGAGTAAATCAGCAAACCCATTACCCCGATCAAGTCCTCCCGCCAATAAGATCGTTGGCTTATCAAAGGAAGACAAAGCTTTTTGGGTTGCCAAAACATTTGTTGCCTTGGAATCATTGTAAAATATCCGGCTGTTAATCGTCTCAACATACTGCAGGCGATGTCTGACACCGGTAAAAGTCATTAAAACTTGACGAATTGCCTCATTGTTTGCTCCACTTAATTTAGCGGCTGCCACTGCTGCCAATATATTCTCCAGATTATGTTCACCAACGAGCACAATCTCCTGTTTATCAATGATCTTCTCATTTTTAAAATAAACACTTGAATCATCTGCCCAAGCACCATTTCTTAATTCCCTATTCACTGAAAATGGAATCTTGGTTGATTTTGCGCCCCCGACAGCATCCACAACCGTCTCTTGTTCCGCATTATAAATAAGATAATCGGCGGCTGTCTGGTTTTTAAAAATATTGCATTTTGCCGCTTTATAGTTCGCAAATGTCCCATGATAATCAAGGTGGGCAGCGAAAATATTTAATAGAACGGCAATCTTTGGCTTAAAATTCCTGATACCCATTAATTGAAACGATGATAATTCCAGGACCATTTTTTCCTCCGGTTTCAATGTGCTGGCAACATCGGTCGCTACTGTCCCGATATTGCCGGCGAGTTGTACCGGCTCCTTGCTTGCTTTGAGCATTTGGGCTGTAAGCATCGTTGTTGTCGTCTTCCCGTTTGAACCAGTAATCCCGATAATCGATCCTTCCACCATGTTTCCGGCAAGTTCAATCTCAGTAATAACCGGAATATGTCGCTTTTGTGCCTCCTGGACAATTGGGTTGTTATATGGAATGCCAGGATTTTTGACTACCATCTCCATCCCATCCAACACAGTCAGCGGATGTGAACCAGTAATCACTTCCGCACCGAGTTCCTGTAACATCTGTACATTTGCATCATTTGCCGGTGCTTCCTTATCGTTTACCCGTACAGAGATGTGGTTTTCCAGTAATAATTTTGCTGCTGCAGTTCCACTTTTCGCCAGTCCCAGAACAAGAACACACGAATAGGGAAAGTCTGTTAATTTATTCAAGTTAAGCCCACCTTAATATAGATGCCAAGCGCACCAAAGATAAGTCCAATTAGCCAAAAGGTTGTCACAACGCGCCATTCCGACCAGCCCAGAAGTTCGTAGTGATGGTGTAATGGACTCATTTTGAATACCCTTTTTCCTGTTGTTTTAAACGAAATCACCTGGATAATGACTGACAATGTTTCGATGACAAATACACCGCCAATGATCACTAGAATGATTTCCAGCTTTGTTAAAATGGCTATAGCAGCAATCGCTCCACCCAGCGCCAATGAGCCTGTATCACCCATAAATACTTTGGCAGGGTGGGCATTGACCAGCAGAAAACCAAGCAGTGCTCCAACTACCGCCAATGAAAAGATAATAACCTCGTGCTGGGAAAAATCATACCAGGCAATAACCCCAAATGCACCAAAGGCAATAGCTGCTGTTCCTGACAGCAGTCCGTCCAAACCATCGGTCAAGTTGACAGCATTAGACGATCCGACCAGCATAACAATAATAAGGATTGCATACCCCCATCCAAGCTCAAATTGGATGGTTGTACCTGGAATTTGAATATATGTCGGAAAATCATTTGCCTGTAAAATAAAATAAAAAACAAGTGCAATGACAATTTGACCAAGCATCTTCTGCTTTGAGGTCAATCCCAAATTACGCTTCTTGACAACTTTAATAAAATCATCCAAAAATCCTAATAAACCATATCCTAACATAACAAAGATCAACAGCCAAAGCTGATAACTGATCGGGCTATGCATCTTGCCTGCCATAATCAAGGATGTCACGATCGTACTTATAACAATCATGATTCCTCCCATGGTTGGTGTCCCCGTTTTTTTCTGGTGTGATTGTGGTCCTTCTTCACGAATACTTTGCCCAAACTTCAACCTTCTTAAAAAGGGAATGAAGATAGGAGATAAAAGGAAGGTTATTAGAAATGCTATTGCAATTGTAATAAGTAATATAAAAATATTCACTGCTTTTTCTCCTCTCGCAAAATCACCTGTGTTTATTGGTGGATTATTGCATTTACAAACGATTCAAACTGCATCCCGCGTGAGGCTTTAAACAGAATAAGCGTATCTTTTTTCAGATACGGACTAAGTACCTCCAATAATGCCCCACGTTCGGTAAAATGATGGCAGATTACTTGGTTATGTTGCTCGCTTACCTGTTTGGTAATTTCCTGTGCATGATCACCAAATGTTAAAACCGCGGTAATCGAGTCGTCGATCACATCTGCAACGGACTGATGTAATGTTTTGGCAAAACCGCCCAGTTCAAATATATCGCCAAGCACCAGTACCTTCTCCCTAAAACCGCTCATTTGCCTGACAACTTCAATTGCCGCTTTCATCGATGTTGGTGACGCGTTGTAGGCATCATTGATAACCGATACACCATTTTTCCCTGTTAACATTTCAAAACGCATAGCTGTTAATTCCAGTGTTTGCAATGCCTGTTTTATTACTGGTACTGGAATTCCGGCGTGTTTCCCCAACATGATCGCATATGTTGCATTTTTAGCATGATGTTCACCAAGCAGGGAAATGGCGTATTCATTCCCGTCAGATAAGGTGAATGTTGTTTCATCATGGGACACTGCCACATTTTTAATGATCATCATATTGTTATCCTTAAATCCACATGTGGTCACATGATCATGATGATGCTTAGATGCAAGCAATGGCTCGTCGCCATCAATAATAAGCTCACCATTTGGCTTTAATCCATGAGTAATTTCCATTTTTGCTTTGGCAATTCCTTCCCGTGACCCAAGATATTCGATATGTGATTCACCAATATTGGTAATAACCGCATAATCCGGTTTGGCCAGATTGGAAAGTTGTTCTATTTCCCCAAAATGATTCATACCCATTTCAAGTATAAGCATTTGTGTTTCAGATGGCATGGAAAGAATCGTCAATGGCACGCCAATATGGTTATTCAGGTTTCCCTTTGTGTAATGGGTGCGATAAGTAGATTTCATCACAGCTGCAACCAGATCCTTAGTAGTTGTTTTACCATTGGATCCAGTAATCGCGATAACAGTCGGATCGATTTTTTCCCGGTATGCAGCCGCCAATTGCTGTAATGCGACCAACGTATCTTCAACGAAAAAAACTGGAAAATCAGCTGGCAAAAAATCAGGCAGCGGCCGGTCCTTGCGCCAGAAAACCGCTACGGCCCCATTGTCTAATGCTTGTTTAACATAATCGTGTCCATCAAACTTGTCACCGGTCAGGGGAACAAACAAGGATTTTTTCATTTGCTGGCGACTATCTGTTGTAACATGTTCAATGGCAATTTTTTTGGTTACTTCCCCCTTAAAATCGGAAAATAATCCGCAAAGCCATTCGGTAGTAAATAACATATCTCAATTCTCCTTAGCTAAAATTGCCTGTTTTGCTACTTGGCGATCATCAAAATCATACTTCACCTGGCCGATTTGCTGATATGTTTCATGACCTTTACCGGCAATCAGTACAATATCACCATTCGTTGCCTGTTCGACAGCATATGTGATCGCCTCTTTCCGGTTCTCAATCACCTTGTATTGACCGGAGTTTAGTCCTGTAGTCATATCAGTTAATATCGCATAAGGATCTTCTGTTCTCGGGTTATCAGAAGTAAAGATGGCACAATCGGCATATTTTACGGCTATACCCGCCATTAATGGGCGTTTTTTCTTATCCCGGTCACCACCGCAGCCAACGACTACATATATTTTACCTTTCGCAAATCCTTTGATCGTCTGTAATACATTCTCCAACGAATCCGGTGTGTGGGCGTAATCAACCAGGGTTGCAAATGATTGACCGGCAATAACAGGTTCAAACCGCCCGCTGACCCCGGTAATGGCCTCAAGCGCAGATTTAATAACGGTCAATGGTACGTTTTCAACTATTGCAACCGAACTAGCCGCCAGCATATTATATATGTTAAACATACCAATCAGGTGACTCGTAATCGCAACATCACCAACCGGCGTTTTTAAAGTAAATGTTGTTTGTGTTGCGTCCAAATGAATATCCTCTGCGCGTACTTGTGCTGCATTTTTACAACCATATGTAATAATTGGTTGTGCCGTACTGCGTTTTAATACATCACTTGCTGGATCATCTACATTGATCACGGCAAACTTATTTCCTTTATTATAGCTATTTCCCAATTGGGCAAACAACAGACTTTTTGCCCGTAAATAATCTTCCATGGATTTGTGGTAGTCCAAATGGTCCTGGGATAAGTTTGTAAATATCGCTACATCAAAATCACAGCCATGCACACGTCCCTGATCCAAGGCATGGGAAGAAACCTCCATGATGGCTGTTTCCACCTGCTTCGTTGCCATTTGTCCAAACATCTTCTGTAAAAACAATGCGTCTGGCGTGGTGTTTTTCACCGGATAGACTTCTTCGCCGATCTTCATTTGAATCGTACCGATGACCCCGGTTTTCCTGTTAAACCGATTAAATATCGCCTCCAGCAAATAAGTGACCGTGGTTTTACCATTTGTTCCAGTAACACCGATTAGCGGGAATTTGCTGGTTGGATAATCGTAAAATTTGACTGCCAGCATTGCCAAAGCCTTTGTTGTATTTGCACACGTTATAACTGGTACCGATACTTGTAATTTCTTTTCTGCCAGGATAGCGACCGCCCCGTTTGCAATTGCCTGGTCGGCAAAATCATGACCGTCGACGGTATAACCTTTGATGCAAACAAAGAGATCACCTGGCTTCACTTCACGAGAATCCATTTCTATGCCATTGATTTCAATAGAATCGATTGTTTCGCTTGTTGCGTAAAATGGTAGTACGGCAAGCATTTTGTTTAATTTCATCGTAAACATCCTCACTGATTGAAGTATACCAACTATATGTATTCTGGAAAGTGTACAATTTTAAGAGGGTGAACCCACCCCCTTTTATAATTTACCTAAAAGTTTATTGCGCACTTTCATATGATGATTATCATTTAGCTAAAATCCATGTGCCCCTATACGGGTGCTTCCATCTTTGATAGTCTGGCTGATACCATTATAGCAAAATTTATTCTCCTGCACGATCTTTTTTGTCGGATAGGTATAGTCTGATTTTTGAGCCTTGTTCCAATTTTGTTCCCGGATCTGGTTCCTGATCGATGATATATTCGCCGGATCCGCTTGTTTCAACGGACAAATCGGTCTGATATTCCATTAGTTTGTGTTTGTCCATACCAATTAAATCAGGCACTTCCACTTTCGGCTGTTCTGGCCATACATATTCTTTATCCAATCCGCCCTCTCTTGGTTCGACCCCCATGGCACGTAAGCTATCGCCAATGATCGTTCCTACAATCGGAGCGGCTACTACCCCGCCAAACTGAACGGTACCTTTTGGATTATCAACCGCAACATAGACAACAATTTGCGGATCATCGGCCGGGGCAAATCCGATAAATGAGACAATATAGTTATTCTCCAAATATCCGCCGCCAGGTCCTACTTTTTGTGCTGTTCCAGTCTTGCCGCCGACCCGGTAGCCGTCAATGTATGCCGGTTTACCTGATCCTTTGGCAACAACACTTTCCAAGGCGCGTCGTACTTCTTTTGACGTTTCACCGGAAATGACCCGATCCTTGGTGACCGTTTCTACCTTGTCAACGACTTTTTTCGTTTTCGGATTAACCCATTCACTGGCAATATGCGGCTTGTATAGATAGCCACCATTGATTGCAGCCGAAACAGCCATCACTTGTTGAATTGGTGTCACGGATACACCTTGTCCAAATGCGGTAGTCGCAGCTTCAACCGGACCGATTTTTTCCGGGTTAAACAAAATACCATTTCCTTCCCCTTGCAAATCAATTCCTGTCTTCTTGCCAAACCCGAAATTGTCAATATAAGAGAACAGTTTTTCTTTGCCTAATTTCATGCCTAGACTAACAAACCCGGGGTTACAGGAATTCTGGACAACTTCCAGGTAGGTTTGATGGCCGTGACCACCACTTTTCCAGCAATGTAAGTGTGTTCCTTCAACCGAAATAGAACCATCATCATTAAACGTATCTTTATCCAAATCTACCTTGCCTTCCTCCAGTGCCGAGGCCAAGGTGATAATTTTGAAAGTTGAACCAGGTTCGTACGTCCTCCAAATTGGCAAGTTGCGGTCGAAAATCTCTGAATCTACCTCTTGATAATTTTCCGGGTCAAAATTTGGTCTGGAGCTCATTCCCAAAACACCGCCAGTTTTTGGGTTGACTGCAATCGCCAGTGCCCCATCCGGATTATATTTCTCGACAGCCAAATCAAGTTCCCGTTCCATAATAGTTTGTACTTTGGAATTGATGGTTGTTTTTAAATCCAAGCCATCAACTGGCGAGCGATAAATATCAGCCAGATCAGTTAGTTTTTTTCCTTTGGCATCCGAATAAAAGGATAAACTGCCTTCTTTCCCGCTAAGCATATCATCGTAATAAAGTTCCAGCCCCATTAAGCCCTGATTGTCAATCCCGGTAAAACCAAGTACATGAGATAAAGCATCTCCATTGGGGTAATGACGTTTGGAATCCTTGGCAAGATAAACGCCATCAAGCTGGAGCGTCCGTATTTCCTTTTCCTGTTCTTTGGAGATTTTCCTTCCTTCAGGGTTGATATTTACTTGTGATTTCGCCTGGGTGACATATTCATAAGCTTTATCAACCGACAAGTCCAACACAGCGGCCAATTTCTCCGCTGTTTCTTGTGGGTCTTTCACTTGTCTTGGAACCACAATGACGGAGGGGGCTGAAACATTTTCGGCTAATACATCACCGTTTTGATCAAGTATTTCTCCCCGCTCCGGTTGAAATTTGATATCTCTTGTCCATGAATTATTGGCCTTTGCCATCAACTTGTCGCCAATAATAAATTGTACATAGCCCAGCCGAATGACAATGACAGCTAGTACTAATAATCCACAAAGAAAAACAGTGACTATTCGTTTTCTGACTGTTACAGCAGATACACGTTTCATCTTTCATCCCCTTTTCATAGGCAGGCTTGTATCTACTATATGATTGGAAAAATACGAATAGAACACTGTTTACAGTTTCACACCGGGCACCCGGATATCATAACTTATGAATCATCTTCTTTTTTCTTTTCGCTTTCCTGTTTATTTTTTTCTTTGTTCGGCGTCTCGAAATTGACAGATAGTTTATCGTTTTCTTTTAACGCCTTCCCTTTCTTAATACTCTGATTCACGACATAACCATTGCCAATTGGTTCGACTTTTAAATGAAGCAAATCGGCAAATTGCATAACCTCACGCAATGACCAGCCTGTCATATCGGGCATCGTTGGTTGATCAGTTACCAGTAGAATCCGGTCATCAGGCAGCAATTTATTTCCTTCACTTACGCTTGCCTTAACGATTGTTTTTCCATTACCAATCGTTCTAACATCCAGCCCGGCATCGGTTAATTGTTTTTCAATCACCTTTGTCTTTTTGCCGGCAACATCTGGAACTGTAACCATATTAACCCGTTGATCCACTTCCTTATCTGGGTCAATATTCAAGTAACGTAAACTATTCTTCATGACATTTTTAAAAATAAATGATACTGGTGCTTCACCAGATTCATAGTTTCCATCGATGTTCAGATTTGGTTGTTTTACCGAAACATACATCATCAATTGCGGATCGTCTTTCGGAGCCATTCCTAAAAACGAAAACACATAATTTTCTGCGCCATACATATATCCGCCATTTTTGTTAGGTATTTGCGCCGTACCGGTTTTACCAGCTACAGAATAATCTTTCAACTTATAACTTTTACCTGTGCCATGTTTGTCTGTAACAACGGTCCCAAGTAAATCTCGTACATGATCGGCAGTCTCCTTGGAAATTGGCTGACCAACAACCTCGGGGGATGTTTCTTTCAGTGTATCTCCGGTTTGTGAATCGGTTATTTTGGAAATAACATACGGTTTAACCATTTTTCCATCGTTGGCTATCGCGGATGCTGCCTTCATTTGCTGAATCGGTGTCAATGTTGTCCCTTGTCCAAAGGAAGTAGTGACTTTCTCGATTGGCCAGTCGTATAAAATTTTTCCCGGTACCTCCCCAGGTAAATCAATGTCTGTCTTTTTATCAAGATCAAATGCTTTCAGATAATCCAGATAGCGATCCGGATCCATTTTTTCCCATGCCAATTTTGCCGCACCGACATTGGACGAACGTTGAAATCCTTGGTCGTATGTGATGGTCCCCCACGATTGTTTCCAGTCACGGATGGCCCGGTCCCGTTTACTAACTTTGTACTCACCTGATTCATACGATTCATCCCCGTTATAAACCCCTTCTTCAATCGCTGCTGCCCAGGTAAACATTTTCATTGTTGACCCTGGCTCGAATGGGGTCGAAATGGCATCATTATACCAATTCTTTACATCCGATGGGTTGTTCGGATTATAGCTGGGACGATTACTCATGGCAACAATCTCCCCGGTTTTCGGGTTCATGACAATAGCCGTCATTCGCTTGGGACTATATTTCTTGTCCACTTGGGTCATCACATCTTCCAGCAATGTTTGCACCTTTTGATCAATGGTTAAGTTAACATTATTGCCATCTTCCGGTTCTTTCATTACTTCTTTTGGATCCAGCAATTTAGTATTGTATTTGTCCCGTTGATACGAAATATGCCCTGCTTTTCCACCCAGGATCTTGTTCATTTGTTTTTCGATTCCAGTCATCCCGGTTATTCCGTCATCATTCTTCTTGGCAAGTCCGATAATCTGCGAGGCAAACATACCGTTTGGATAATAGCGCGTTGCTTCTTTATCAAATTTGATTCCAGGCAGATGCAATTTTTCGATTTTGTCCTTTGTCTGTTGTGATAACTGCCTGCCATCTGCACCAAACTCGACTTGGAACAACTTATCATTGTTTAATCCATCCTGCAGACGTTTTAGAAGGGATGTCTCATCTATATCCAATATAGGTGCAAGTTCTTTCGCCGTCTTTTCTGGATCAACCACGTGCATTGGATGGTCAGGATCTTTCGTATACGCCTCATCGACAATAGCATAAACGCGGAATGTTGACCGATCATAGGCAAGCGTCATTCCGTTACTGTCCATTATTTTTCCCCTGTCAGCCGGAATCGTGTATGATGACGTTCGTTTCTGCTCTGCCCATTTTTCCAATGAGACCCCATTAATCTCACCTGATGTCTGAATGTACAAAAATCTTCCGGTTACCACCAGGAAAATCGCAGTAAACAGAAGTATCAGGATTCCAGACATCAAGTGTGTTGTCTTATTCTTTTTCATTCGAAATCCACCTTGTTAGAGGATGTTTTAAAACCCTCATGTCTTCTCAGACACCCTGATAAATGCAAATGGGCTTTAGCGATTTAATTCTAGCATATCCCTTTCATTATGTTAATTGTTTAATGCACTTGCATGCTTAACCTCTGCATCCTGAATTTTTAATCCATGTTTTTTGGCAATCGAAGTAATTCGTTCCGGTCTGGATAATTCTTTCTTTTCAGAGAGCATTCCTTCATTTTTAACCTCTTTCTGCTGCACTTTGTTCTCAAGTGTTTGCAGCTCCCTATTGAGGCTATCTGTTGAGGATGAAAAAGAAACCATGTAGATCCCGGCAGCAAGTAGACATGCGCTCGCTACAGAATATAATAATTTTTCTCCTTTGGTAACCCAGCTTGTTTTACGTACGACTTTAATTTGTTTTTCTTTTGTTGTTTGTGTTTGATAAGATTGTTCCCATTTATGAGCATGATTTACACTCATGATTTCTTCCACCCTTCTCTATAAGTAAATTGATCGTTCCATGCGCTAACTTTTTCTGCGATACGTAATTTAGCTGATCGGGAACGGCGATTGGCTTGCAGTTCCTGTTCACCAGGATTGATTGGCTTTTTTGTAATTAATTTAAATGGTGCTTGATGATCTTCAGGAATTACTGGTAAATTTCTCGGTACTTCTTTAGGTGTGCTCCATTTTTTAAAAGCTTGTTTACATAGTCTATCTTCCAGTGAGTGAAAGGTAATGACGGAAATCCTGCCATGTATAGCGACAACTTGTGCCGCCTGATGCAACCCATCAAGAAATGCAGTCAGCTCATCATTTACAGCGATCCGTAATGCTTGAAATATGCGTTTTGCCGGATGTCCGCCTTTTCTGCGAGCAGCTGCCGGGATTGTGTCTTTGATAATTCCGACTAGTTGATGGGTTGTGTGGATGGGCGTTGTCTCACGATAAGACTCGATCTTTCGGGCAATTTGTTTGGCGAATTTTTCTTCACCGTAAGCAAAAAATATTTTCACTAATTGTGCATACGGCCAGGTATTGACAATGGTATAGGCACTTAACTTCTGGTCCTGGTTCATCCGCATATCCAACTCTGCATTATGCTGGTAGCTAAATCCCCTTTCCCCTCTATCAAGCTGCGGGGATGAAACACCAAGGTCAAACAAGATCCCGTCTACATGATTGATCCCAAGTTCATCAATTTTTCCCTCAAGTTGCCGAAAGTTTGCATGAACAAATTGAATCCGATCAAGGTATGGTGTCAGCCGTTTTTCCGCTGCCCGTAATGCATCTATGTCCTGGTCAAAAGCCACCAGTAACCCGTCTTTTGTCAATCTGGAGGCAATTTGTTCAGCATGTCCGCCACCACCGACTGTACAATCAACATATGTACCTTCTGGCTTGATTGATAATCCCTTTACTGCTTCCTCTTTTAATACGCTGTAATGTTTAAACATGTTGTGTTCACCTGCTTCGACAATGGTCAGAATCAAGGATTGGATTGGGAACCATTGTGTAGATTCCATCATCTGCTCCTATAAATTTGTTATTAAATATCAAAGTCCATTAAATTTTCGGCGATCTCGGCAAATGACTCCTCAGAATCATTGAAATAGTCTTCCCAGCTTTCATTTGCCCAGAATTCAATCCGGTTGGAAACGCCGATTACCACACATTCTTTATCCAATGCTGCGTAATTTCTTAATGGCTGTGGGATATTTATTCTGCCCTGTTTGTCAATTTCACATTCTACCGCCCCTGAAAAGAAGAAACGGGTAAATGCTCTAGCATCTTTTTTTGTTAGTGGGAGTTTTTTTAATTTCTCTTCAAGCAGTTTCCATTCATTCATTGGGTAAGCGAACAGGCACTTATCCAGTCCGCGTGTGATAACAAAGCTGTCCCCAAGTTCTTCACGAAATTTGGCGGGAACAATAATTCTTCCCTTTGTATCAATGTTATGTTGAAACTCACCCATGAACATATGGTTCTCCCCACTTTCATGTTTCTATCTTACCACATCCCCCCACAATTCACCACTCCATTTTTTTAAAAATTTACCTGCAGATAAAAAAAGGGATAATAGTCTCAGAAACAAATATTCTTCATGCACAAAAAAGCTGTTTTCCTTTTGCATGAACATCACACTTTCTATCCGTGATAACAATGGAGTGGGGATACTTTCCATTGTTGGTTTCACAAATAATCGTGTTGTTTCATGCTTTAGAAAACAGCTTTTTTGACTGGTGGAGGAAAGTGGGGGGATCTTTGAATCGCATCCCAACTCTCTTCCACTACAAATATATGAGATAGTGTTCTTCTGTAAATGAACAGGGAGTTTCCGTCATTTTTTCAATAAAACCACTGCCGTACCAATTCAGCCATGGCAATGGATTCCAAACGCGTTCTTGCAATCCATTATTCGGATGTAATGTCGCATGAATCACATCAAATTCATGCAGTTCCTTTGTATATTTAGCTTCCACTTCTTTACACAAGCGACTTTCCAAAAAATCAATATCGCGGAATAAATAATGTAAATTCTTATCAGTCAAATCGCCTAAATCAGCACGAATCCCACGCGATACATCCTGCAATGGTTTGTGGGCTTGTGCAATCGCTTGTTTGAGATGGTCTATCATATGTTTAATTGGTGGATCAGTCTGTGCGGCCAGCCAATTTCCGCGTGCTTCTGTAACTCCATCGTTCACAACATCGTCTGCTTTAAGACCATATTTATGCAGCAGCTTTTCTACATGTCGTTCAATGATTGTAAATGAAAGACGTGGTACAACCGGCGGCATGTTCATTTCAAACGCGCGAAATGCGGGTTTTAAGACAGACCAATAACTGACCTCACCGGGACCGCCGATAAACGCCAGCGTCGGAAAAAGCAACTCCTGCATCAACGGTCGCGTTACCACATTATTACTCAATAACTCTGGTTGCCCTTCAGCGATTTCCAACATCTCATTTGTTGTTAACGACACTTCATTCTGTTTTCCCGCCCATTCACCGGTTTCAGTTCTAGTTAGCAAAATTCGCTCCCCTTGGTAATGATAAAACAAGTGGGCATCTTCCGGCTGGACTCCCAATGAGGTAGTATATCCCAATTGCCGTAAACGCTGCTCATTTGTATATACTCCCCTGCTAATTTCCATTTGCTTGTCTACAATCGTTGTGAAGTGGTCACGCTCCAGTTTCCGTAATAACGGATGGGAGGAATCGACCAGTACCACACCCTCTTTGGAAAACAGTTCAAAAATAACTCGCGCAAAAAAGTCTACATATGTTGTCGATTGGTTTAAACAATTTGTAATGGTATCATACAATGGTTTCGTATGTTCTGTTTCCTGCAATTGGGCGAATATCTGATTTATCCACTGCTTGGCATATTCATCGTCCTTTGCGATTGCCGATACTGGCTTTTTCTGAACAACCTGTTGCATCAATTTATATTTTTTCATTTGGGGGATTTCCGGTAGAAAAATATGATTCATTTCCTCAAAGTCGTGATCCTCACCGGCAATCCAGAATACTGGTACAACGGGAACAGATAATTTTTTTTCTTGTTGACGTGCCAGCTGAATAATCGAGATTACTTTATTTATTGTATACATCGGACCGGTTAGCAACCCTGCCTGTTGACCGCCGATAACGACCACACTATTGTCTTGGCGTAATTTTTTTATATTTTGATAGGTTGATTCAGGAGCATCCCACTGTCTATTGATCGCTGTCAACGTTTCGGTTAACTGTTCTCTGTTAAAGAACCGTTCTCGTAAATCCTGCACCCTTTGTTGGTAGCTTGATTGTTGAAATGGATGATAATCAAAAAAATCCATAATTTTCGTTTCATTATTTCGATAATCGTTCATTAATTTCGATTGATGCTGTATCGGAATAGGGTTGATTCGCATTTGTTTCGTGCTCCTTTAAACATAATTGAATATTAGAGGATGTTCAAAAAGTCCGGTAAAAATGACATGCCCCTGCAAAAGGGGTATGCCGACGCCTGAGCGCAAGCCCGTTTTTAGTTGGCCTTCATTTGAAAAGCTCGTTGGCTTGCTTTTCCGCTCCTCATGTACCTTCTATGTACACTCCGGTGCTCAAAGCTACGCCGCTCAGAACTTCTCGGTCCTTTTTATCCTCCTTTTTGAACACGCACTATTATCCAATATGTATTGTACAGAAACTAACCAATAATTTCATCTCATCTGTTTAAGAAAGGCGGATGTCATAACCATACAATGGCATTTAGTTTTTTGTGTTAACCGGTTTTATTTCATTCATGACCTATTTATATTATAATGTATATATATGAAAAGTTAGTTTTTTGACAAGGGGGAAATATAAATGAGCAGTATAAAAGTGGAGAGGCTGTTAATCAATTATAAAACATTAGAGGAATTTGAAAGATTTTCAGCCTATGGCAACCAGGAACTTTCCATGTTGGAGGATCTTCGAAACAATATCGTCGAAAACAATAGTGAGTCACCATTCTACGGGATTTATTATGGCAAGTCATTAGCTGCCCGTATGAGCTTGTACAAGGTAGACAAGAAACATGACCAATATTTCGAACCTCCCCAAGACTATTTAGTTCTGTGGAAACTGGAAGTTCTGCCAGGCTATCGCGGAAAAGGACTCGGAAAAGCATTGGTCGATTTTGCGAAACAGGAAAATATGCCTATTAAAACCAATCCTCTCATCAACTCTCAAGGTTTTTGGGAAAAAATGAACTTCAAAAAGGCAAAATACGAAATGGAACGTGATTTTGGCGAGAATCCATTAATTTGGATGCCTGAAGGGGTACACGAAAAAGAATCGAGATAAGAAGCATAGAAAAAGACATGAATGATAAAAATCTGTTCATGTCTTTTTGGTTTGCCAACTATTCATTTGGAAAATGCAAGACGGCTTGATTATGACTCATGTTTCTCTTTGATTGTTTACCCAATCCCACAGCTCCCCCATTTCCTTCCATGCTTCATGATAACGCTGGTTCATTGTTTTCAATGCTTCATTTTCCTTTTTTAAATGGGCAATAATTTCTTCCTGTTCCTGGTGTGTTAGCTGATTTTCCATCGAATAATTCCTTTTCATTTTTTCAAGTAATGATATCGCTGTGTCGATCGTATCTTTTTCATTATTTTCTGATGGGTCAACAACATTCTTTTTCCTACCTGCCTGTTTACGCTCCACCTTGGCTTGCTGAATCGCATCCTGATATGATTTCCTGATGGTTGCATTCCAGCGAAATCCACAAGCTGCGGATGTGCGCGATAATTGCTTAGCCACATCCTTGAACGCCTCTAGTTGCGTTTTTCCCTCTCTAATATAACGGATCACGGTCTCGGCCAGGATAATATCTTCGTCTTTTGTCCAAGCATCCTGTCGTGTCGCCTCCATAACACCCCTCCTTCACCATTGCTATAAAAAATGTATGCAATAAATAGGAGTGATAGACTAACTATTTTTTTAACAAAGGCGCAAGCGCCCATTTGAAAGAAGGACAACCTAGACAAAAAAACAGACCACTAATGTTAGTGATCTGCTTGGCCCATTACAGGCTGCTTACAACTTCCTTACCATCATAATGCCCACATGCTTGGCAAACATGGTGTGGTTTTGTCAATTCGCCACAGTTTGAGCATTCTATCAAGCCAGGTACGTGTAATTTTTTATGAGTACGACGCTGATTTTTCACTTTTTTGGAAGTTCTTCTCTTTGGTACTGCCATGACTTACACCTCCTTCAAATAAACGAATCCTATTTTTCCTTCTCATTATCATTCAATAAGGTCTTCAGTTTTTTCAAACGCGGATCAACCGGTTTTTCTTTGTTCTCTTCCGAAATTAAAGTCCATCCTTCACCTTCTGCCGGAGCATGCTCCATGGCATCTGCATCATCGGAAAACACACGAAACGGAACCTCTAATATGATATTTTCCTTTATATACGGAGTTAAGTCAAGTATTTCTCCATCAATTGGATGAATTTCATTTTCCTCTTCTTCCTTCCCATAATATCTGGAAAGTGTAAATACTTCATCCGTTTTTATGGTAAACGGATAAGGTACATCTACCAAGGTACGTGCACAAGGAAGAATCATTGTACCCTTGATGGTAAACGTGAAAATAAGCTGTTCTCCTTGTAATGTACATTCTCCAAAGACATGTACCGAACCAATTTCGCGAATGTCGTTGTTCATTGTTTCCAATTCAGAAACATCAACCATATTGTCGAATTCAAATGGTTCATTATAAGTACCTTGTTTGATCCGACTAACTGAGAATTTCATCTTCATCACCTCGAAAGAGCAACAAAAGTAATTTTAAAAGCAAACTGGACTTTTGTCAACATATTTTCTTTACAGATCACTTATACTATCCACTAGCTTACCCATGATGCGCTTATTCATAATTTCTGCTAAACTTAATGGTAACATACTAACCATAGGAGTGGAATAGATGAAAGCATGTGGGCTGATTGTTGAATATAATCCGTTTCATAACGGGCATCAGTATCATCTGAAAGAAGGACAAAAGATCACGAATGCCGAATGTATGATCGCGGTAATGAGTGGTAATTTCTTACAACGTGGGGAACCAGCCATTATCGACAAGTTTCATCGAACAATAGCTGCAATTAATAGTGGGATTGATATTGTTGCCGAACTTCCCTATGCATTTGCCGTACAAAGCAGTGATTTATTCGCCAAGGGTTCAGTCCTGACGTTGCATGCTTTAGGAGTTGATTCCATTTGCTTTGGTAGTGAATCCGGGAATGCGGATGACTTTGTTCAAGCATATCATACACTTACCGGCAAACAAGAACGATTTGATGAAAGCCTGAAACAGCAGTTGGCAGCGGGGCTTTCTTATCCGGAAGCAAGCCGTGTAGCCTATCAAAGTATTGGTTTACAACAAACGCGGATTGATTTAACGAAGCCAAATAATATTTTAGGGTTTAGCTATGTAAAAGAAATTATGAAAAACAATTTAGCGATTCAGCCAGTAACCATCAAGCGCCGTAAAAGTGGTTACCACGATAAAGCGATTACAAGTTCAATTGCCAGTGCAACGAGTATTCGCAGACAGCTTTTTGCCAGTAACTTTACCAAAGATGTCACTAAAGCAATCCCTGAGATAACCAGAGAACAACTGATTGATTATAAAAATATAGCGACTAGCTGGCATCATTGGGAGGCTTATTTTCCATTATTGCATTATCGTGTCCTAACCATGACAGAAGAAGAATTGGCTACGATCCAAGGCGTTGATGAAGGACTGGAATACCGGCTCAAAAAAACGGCAAAAGCTGCTGTTTCTTTTGAATCATGGGTGGAGGCAATCAAAACGAAACGGTACACCTGGACAAGACTGCAGCGAATGTTCGTTCACCTGCTGACCAACACTAAAAAACACGATATGTCTGGACTTAAAAATGGTTCTTCTATTCCTTATGTTCGCCTGCTGGGTCTTACACAAACCGGCAGAAAATATTTAAACCGTATCAAAAAACAAATGGATATACCGATCTTCACCAATCTGAGTCGCCAAATGCATCCATTGCTTCATATGGAGGAAAAGGCAAGTGCCGCCTATTACAGTATACTCCCGGCAATGGTCCAGGAATCCATGCGTAATCAAGAATTGCAGCCACCAATAATGGGATAGGAAAGGGAGCTGGGAGCAACGTTGATCAAGCCTCTCCAGCTCCCTTTTCATACATCTATTTCATATTCTCTAAATACTTCAGAGCATCATCGAATGTATCCACAGGGACAATTTTCATACTGGTACCAATTTCATCCGCAGTCTTTTTCGCTACCTTATAGTTGGAATTCTTGGCTCCATGTTCATTTGGTGCAAAAAACACCTTACATCCTTCTTTATCTGCGGCAATGACTTTTTTATCAATCCCCCCGATTCTTCCAACATTTCCATCGTAATCAATTTCCCCAGTTCCAGCAATTTGGTAACCATGGGTCAAATCTTCTTTGGTTAACTGGTCATATATCTCCAGTGAGAACATAAGCCCTGCACTTGGTCCACCAATACTTCCGCTGGAAAACTTGACTTTCGGTTTAACCGTGACATTGCGGTCTGTCACCAATTGGATCCCGACACCTGGCTTATCGTCCAATTCTTTAAGGTTTTTAAGCGTAATCTCTTTCGTTAATGTTTTATCATCCCGTACCAATGTCAGTGAAATCGTATCTCCTCCATGTTTACTGGTCACATAGGAAGTCAGTTCTTCCGCTTTTTTGATACCTTTTCCGTCTATTTTGGTAATACGATCGCCCATTTTCAATTTACCATCGGCAGGTAACCCTTTCATCACCCCGGCAACATAAACGCCATTGTATGTAATATGAATTTCCTTATTCGCGGCTTTATATGCAACCACAGTGGACGCTTCCTGTGAGCTCTCCATCATTTGCAGCTGTGCGTGATAATATTCTTCTTCATCAATTCCTTTCGGTAGCACTTCTTCCAACGGTACAACCTGATTATGTGGTAATAGCTTGGCAAAAACATATTGGATTGGTGTGGCCTGCCCTCCCCTCACCGTTACCAAATGCATATCACCAGCACTTTTGTAGCCGCCTTCAACCGAAACAATTGGATTCAGGGGATCTGCCCCACCTGGTTTATAAATATAATATGGCAGCTTATACGCTGATAAAAAAAAGGCAACAGCAATTACAATAAGTAAATATAGTAAGTGGCGTTTGGTAAATTTCAAAGTATAGCTCCTTTCATAGAGGATGTTCAAAAAGCCGGGCAAAAATGACACTTTAAACACGCGCTTCATAGGATATTTCTTTTATATATATAAAAAGTGTATGGCATAAATGCCGGGGGTATACGCGTATATTGATATAGACTCGTACAAAAATGATTAAATTTTTCCCATCCTTGGACAGAAGAACTAAAAAATATTTTACTACTAATAAAAAGAGAAGTACAGAGCCAGGACTTCACTAGGGGGCTTAACATTGAAACAAATCATAAAAACACTTGTTTTGGCCGGAATTACAGGTTTTATTGCATTTGCCATATTAACGGTGCCCGATCAAGCCTCCGAGGCGAGTATTCGTGGACTAAACATATGGTGGGAAAGTGTTTTTCCAACATTATTACCATTTTTCATTATTGCTGAATTATTAATTAGTTTCGGTGTAGTTAATTTTATTGGCGTACTTTGCGAACCAATCATGCGTCCGATTTTTAATGTACCCGGAGTCGGCAGTTTTGCCTGGATCATGGGAATGGTCAGTGGTTATCCGACCGGAGCGAAAATATCAACACATTTACGGGAAGAACAACAAATTTCCCAAATTGAGGCGGAGCGGCTTGTCACCTTCACCAACGCATCCAGCCCCTTATTCATTATTGGTGTTATCGCTGGCGGACTGTTTCATGACCTGAAACTTGGTGTTCTCCTGATTACGTGTCATTATATTGGCAATGCATTAGTCGGGTTTTGCATGCGTTTTTACGGCAGGAAACGTGAAAAAGGGAAAAAAACAAACAGAAAAAATAAGGTATCCTTAAAACGCGCGCTAAAGGAAATGCATCGTACCCGTTTAAATGATCCACGTCCATTTGGACAGGTTATCGGCGATGCTGTACTCAATTCTGTGAAAACACTGGTGATGGTTGGCGGATTTATAATCTTGTTTTCTGTATTCACGAAGCTATTATTCATCCTGGGCATCTCCCCGGTTATTGCCAGCGGATTCGATTTACTTTTCAAGGCTCTCATGCTCCCGGTAGAATTAACACTGCCATTCTTATCCGGGTTATTCGAAATTACTTTAGGATCACAAATGATATCACAAATCTCGATTAATAACCTGCTCGCCCAGATGATCATTGTCAGTTTTATTCTTGGCTTTCATGGACTATCTGTACAAGCACAGGTATCCAGTATTATTGCAAAAACAGATATTCGTTTTGCCCCATATTTTTTCGCTCGTTTTCTGCACGCTATTTTCGCCAGTATCTTAACCATTATTTTATATAAACCATTGTACGTAAACCGACAAGCGTTTGAACTGGAAAGCACACCGGTTTCAGCCGATGCAACCCAAAATTTCTGGATAATGGCAAGGAATATATTAACCCATACCGGCCCAATTACCACGATCATTTTTTTAGCAATATCTGCCTTGCTTCTATACCGACGAAATATGACTAGCAAATAAGGTTAAGTAAAATAGATGCTACAGCACCAGGCTGCAGCATCTATTATTTTATACGTCGAATTTGGCTTTTAAGGCATTTTCCACGACTTTTGGCACAATGTCAGAAACATCCGCTTGATATTTCGCAACCTCCTTGACAATACTCGAACTGAGGAAAGAGTATTGATTATTGGTCATCATAAAGAATGTCTCAATGTTTTTATCCAACTTTCGGTTCATGGATGTGATTTGCAGTTCATATTCAAAATCACTGACAGCACGTAATCCACGTAAGATAACCTGGGCTTGCTGCTCTCTGGCATAATCAATTAATAATTCAGCACTTGAGTCAACAGAAACATTTGACAAATCCCTCGTGGTCTCCTGTAATAACTGGATCCGTTCGTCAACGGTAAACAATGGTGCCTTAGATTGATTATTAAATACAACGACAATCACGTGATCAAAAATTTTCGCCCCACGCTGAATGATATCCAAATGTCCATATGTAACCGGGTCAAAACTCCCCGGACAAATTGCTAACCTGCTCATTTTATCTACATCTCTCCTATTTTTTAAATGGACGCTATATGAAGAAGTAACCTCAATCTGAATGTACAACATATTAAACTTAACGTTAGCCTGCAGATTTTTTAAGTATGTTGATAAATAGTAACGCCGGTGGTTCCTCCATAGTTTTCCTGTTTCAAAATGGAGAAGTGCCGCAGATCATCTGGCATAGAAGCCACTGTATCATGCTCACAATAAATAATACCATGACCGTTTATTAACTCCAAAGATTCAATCGTATGTAGAATTCGAAAGTAGTCCGCCTTTTTGTATGGCGGGTCAATTAAAATCAAAGCAAATTGCAGCTCTCTTTTTTTGACAGCCTGTAGTGACCGATACGCATCGGCACGAAACACCTCCGCCTTTTGCTCCAATTCCATTGTCCTTAAATTTTGCCTAATGGTTTGAATCGCCTTAGGATCTTTATCAACAAAAACGGTTCTTTCCATTCCTCTGCTGAGTGCTTCAATCCCTAATGATCCGCTGCCGGCAAATAAGTCGAGACACAAACCTCCAGAAAAAAACGGGCCAATCATATGAAACACCGCTTCTTTCACCTTATCAGTAGTAGGCCTGGTAGATGTTCCCGGGACCGCTTTCAGTTGGCGACCTTTCTTCGCGCCTGCTATCACTCTCATTATTACCACCTCAAAAGCTTGTCCCCGACATTTTACCACAAAATAATCGATCAAGCGACTGTTGTTTTTTACTAGCCTTTACTAGTCTGACCCGTATTCATTTATTCGAGAAAAAATTCCCGTAACATGTATATATTTTTTCTTATCGTCCATAATAACATAACGAGACAGCTAATACTTAGCTTGGTTGTTTCAAAACACGGAGAAGACTTACATTTCCCCATAAGTTCTTCCTCCGGTTTCTCCTCTCCCTTTGCCTTTTTGTTTTCGAACAGAAAGCAAAAAGACCTGCAGAGTTTTTCTGCAGGTTTTCTTTTTGTCCGATAACCCTATGTAGGGGTCCTATATTCCCATTTTATAATCATATTCCTTTGCTTTATCAGGTTTGGCGTTTTCAAAGTTTGTCCGGATAAAGGGCTTATGCGATCGATCAATCTTTGACACAAAATTTAATTTGAGCAGTTTTTTTTCGGTATCTTCCACGTCCTCCTGGTTCACATATAAAACCGCATATTTTAATTTCTTGGAAGCATAAATAATATGTCCATACCGTTTAATCTGTCTCAAGTTTTTCATATGCTGAAACCAGACTATTATTCCTTGACGTTTTGTTTGCAAATGATAGCCCTCCCTTGCAACCTGGCTGGGCAAGTGATATTAGCTTTTGATCCAATGATCACGAAGCACGGCAACCGCATTTTCCGCCGCTACCACAGCCGCCATCACTTAATGCTGCACCATCTTTTGGCGCCTTAATATCTTTACTTACGCTTTCTGCAATATACTGACTAATCTCATCGAGCAGTTTTTGCAGGTTTCGTTCAGCAACCTTATATGCAGCAACTTTTTCATGCATATCCATTGCCCGTTTTGTTTGGCGTACCTGCTTCATTATCTGATTATAGTCAGGATGGTATCTTCCAAACCGTTGTACATCCTCATAATGGGATTTTATATTGGTAAAAGCTTGAATTAACTGCTGTGCTTCTTTATTATTTTCCATCTCATATCGGGATCGCATGTAAGCTTCCATCACATCCGATTTTAGAACTATCTGGCCAAGAGATTCAGCACGGTCAAGGATGTCTACATACTCCATCGTTCCAATCATATGAGTCACCTCCACCGCTATCATAACATGGATCGGTGGATTATTAAAGCTGGTCAATCCCTCATCGAATCGGCAAATTGCATCAGCATCCTCGCCATTTGTACGGAATCACCAACTTTTTCAAGTCGCTGCGAAAATGTTTTTCCATAAAATTGTTTAGCGGCTGTCTCCAGTTCGGACAAGTTTTTTGGATCCCTTGCAAGATACCTGTACCATATCGGATTCAGTCGGACAAAACGCAATAACTCGGGACGTGAACATAAATATTGATAACATACAGCCTGCATCTATTTCACCTCTTAATCCCGAAACCAATTATTAAATGGGCTGGATTGATTTTTAGGTTCAGGAGTTGACTTTTTATTTTCTTGAAATTGACCAATTAATTCCTGGACGGTCGCAATCGTCGAACTCAGCTGTGTCACCTGTTGTTGGACCTTATCCATATCGACCTTTTCCGCCATTTTCATTAATTGGCCAAATAGTTCAGATTGCTTTGATTTTCCTTGTTCCTCGGTACTTTTGCTATCACTTTCTTCATCCATTTCCTTGTATTGGGACCAATATGGATCGTCTTCACCAAGCAACACCCATTTTTCGTATGGTTCTTGCCAGGACTTTCCGCTTTTCCTGATGTCTTTTACTAATCCAGGATGTCTTGACAAAAAATCCTTAAATTCCCGAACCGTCGGATGTAATTTATCTTCCATTTGTTCTCACCTCATCGACAGTATCTGTTACTTATTAATTTATGACACCGCCCCAGTTTCTGTGAGAAAAAACAAAGGAGAGACCTGACGAATTTGTTCTAAGAAACAGAGTCAGATTTACGGAATCTCAATGAAATTTTGTGTGTAATACAAATGATACACGCCAACACCTAAATGCGTATAATCATCATTTAATAATGCTTTACGGTGACCTTCACTATTCAGCCAGCCTTCCATCGCGGCTGGTGCATCCGGATATTGGGCAGCGATATTTTCACCTGCAGTTGCATAATGAACTTTCTTCTCTGCCAAACGTTCCTTAAGGCCGTTGCCATTTTTACTATAATGGGAGAAATAATCATTTTTTGACATGTCCTCACTGTGAAGAAAGGCAACTTCACTGACAGTTTTATTCCACGCTACTTTTGATTTATCAAACTGACTGCGCATGACATTTGTAATATCAAAAATTTGCTGTTCCATGCCTGATTCAACCTCTTGCCATTCTTTGTCCGATAATTCCGGCACATCTGGCAATCCACCACGATATTCGATTTGGTATGCTCGTTGCTTTAATAGACTATCGGCTGTTAAAATACGAATCGAGGACAACTTATCGGTAAAGGTATCAAAATAGCACTGAACAAACAGATTATCCGCTATTTTCGCCAACGGCCGCATTTTCATATCCTCATCGTTTAAATGAAAGGTATAGCTTTTAACACCGTCTTTATATGTCATATCTTTTTTGAAGGAAAACTGCTCATTGACCGCATCATACGATTGACCAACGTAAATGGGATCGATTGATAGATCGTCTCCTGTGGCATAGACGGTAGTAACCTTATCGTCCTCAACGCCAAATTGAATATATTGATCCTGTTTATCTGTATACACCCACCAGTCGTATCCATATGCACTTTTGTCGATTCTGACGGGTTTCCCAAAGTTTTCAGTTAATTGATCCTTTGTTTTTCCGACCCATTGAAATAGATCGCCCTTTACCGTTATTTTAGACAATTTACTTTCCGGAACCGATTTTGATTTCGTCATACTCTTTTTCTGATCTAACATATTGCCCATGTCATGAACTGCTTCATCCGGGGTCAGGTCGTTTTTCGCTAACAGATAAAACCCACCCAGTGCCAGCACAAAAAGAATGATAAAAGCGATAAATGCCCGAATAAGACGCATAGCTTTGCTCCCTTCAATAATTAATATCCATTCATTATATTCCTTCGTCGACCTATTCTGCCTTGATTGCATTTTATTGCAAAGCCCACGTAAAAATGATACTTTAAATTTTAAAAACAGACTTATTATATTTAGTCCCTACAATTATAACAAACAAAATAAAAACACCGAAAAAAACCGCTTTAATTTGCAACTGACGGGATTTCGTACTATTATTGTTTTAGTGAGTGATAATTGAGTGAGGTGTAAAACATGAGATTTGAAAATACTGGAATAGAAGATGCAGTTGTTGATTTAAAACCATTGGATCACTTAATGGGAAAACATGCTTTCATTCGCGCTGGTCAATGGGATTATGAGCGTGTCACGTACGATTACAAGATTAATTCCAAGGAGAAAAATATTACATATTACATACGTATTCAAGGATACGCTCTTGAAGGGGACGTGGATCGCGGGAATGCTGTCATTAAACTAATGACCCCACTGCTTGGCAAACATTACTATCCACATGGGGTTGAGTACGGCGAAGAAGAAAATTTCCCGCAAAATCTGATTGAGCGTGCGAAGGGACTTGTTGAAAAAGTAGGACAAGAAATAGAACAATATAAAAAATAAACTGCACAAAAACATTTAAAAGGTGTGAAAGCGACCGTTGCTCTCACACCTTTTTATGTCCAGCTTTTACTAAATACCTAGTATAGCCTTAAGCATACTTGTTGTTTCTCCACCTTTATAAAATACATACAAAAGCAGGTAAACAACAACCCCGGTGATTGCTGAAAAAAACCAAATGATACTCGTAACCGGACCTATCTTTCTGTGGATACGTATTCTCCGTTTTAAGGCAAGTGTTATGGTTACAATTCCAAAAATGGCACCGACCGTTGCTAAAAATATGTGGAATATCAAAAAAATAGTATAATATATTTTAATATTTTCCGGTCCGCCAAAACTGGTATTGCCAATAAACACTGTTCTGGAAGCGTAAATAATAAAGAAAAGCAATGCGCTAATGGCCGCGGAAATCATCGTCCATTTGTGTGCCTTTCGTTTATCTTTTGCAATTAGCACCCAGCCAATCGCTACTAAAATGGCGCTTAAAACAATAAAAAACGTACTTAGTGTTGGCAAAAATGGCATTTATCTATTTCCTTTCCTACAATAAAATAAAGTGAAACTTAATCAGCAGGGGTTTCTTTATTCCCCACTTTTGTTCGTCTCCAGTAACACTTCGATAAAGTAAAAGCTGTAATCCAGTTGTTTAGATTACAGCTTTCAGCAGCATAATCGCTTACGATCTGGCACCATCCGGATGCGGGTCTGGTAATGGATCCACCTTAAGGCTTTCCCTTGTGAACCAAGAAAAGAACACCCGACCCAGAATGATTCCATAGGTGATTTCCTGCATAAGCTTCATGATAATACCACCAAGTTGCTGATCCTCCATCGTACTCATTGGCGAGAACATTTCCGGTCCCGTAATGGTAGATGTTGTTAAACCTTGCATTACATCCCCCGGAACACATAATGCCAATGCCTGCATCCATGCCCCGCTCTCTGAATAAGCAGCATACAACGGAGCATCCGCAAAAATAATAAGGACACAAGCTGGTGTAATGAGCACACCATTGGCGAAAATATAACCGATCTTGAGTATTGGAGAAAGCTTATTAAATTCTTTTAACGGTGTCAAAACCGGGAACCACACGATAAACGCTGCGACCAAAATAATCAAACCGAACACTGTATGTGCAACAGGCGATTCTTTGGAAAAATCAAAGACTGCCGGTATATGATAAAGCGAAAATAATGTATTAAACAGTAATAATGAGATGATCGGTTTGGTCAACAATTTAAGAACTGGGTGTATTACCGGTAAATGGACAAACCAATTCCAAATCCAAACTGGAATTCCCTTGATCATGAGAATCGGAAACACGAGAAAATAAATAGCCAGCTGAGCCATATGTGCCGTCAACATGATATGGGATAATAGATCAATCGGACTGCCTTTTACCACATATAAAAGCAACATGCCCACATAAAACATGATCTGCTGTTTTCCGGTTGGTTTTTCTTCCACACCAAAACGATGTCTAAAACGAATGGTTATTAAATAATAGGCCAAACAAAGTCCGACTATAAAGATCATATAATAAGGACTCCACAAGGCCCGAAAACCAAATATTTGTAGTTCCAACCACATCTTAACTCACTCCATACTAAATGGCATCTATCATTATTATAACGTATTTTAGCAAAATGAAACATATTTTGATGTGACAAAAATAGAACAAAAATGATGAAGATCAGTTCTGAGAAATCTTTTGGAAAAACAAAAGACCAGGAAATAATCCCAGTCTTTTGTTTAGCGCTCACCACCAGGTGGTTAACGCCAGGCCAGCAATTGCCAATAATGCAGCCCAAACGCCACCATAAATCATCACGGATTGCATTGTATGACCTTCTTGCTTCAGGTGCATAAAATAATAAAATTGAAAACCAACCTGAACGACCGCAAGTGTTATAAGGATGGGAATTGCAATTATCTTATCCATTCCCGTCAGAACAACAACAAAAGCAAGAATGGTAAATGCAATCATGAGCGCAAAACTGATTAATTGCTGCTGCATCTCCTCTTTATTCTTTTGTCTGCGAAACGATTCTAGTTTGGAACCAGTGTTATCTGTCATGGATTAACCCACCTTTCCCATTAGATATACTACGGTAAAAATGAAAACCCAAACAACATCAATAAAGTGCCAATACAGGCTCCAGATATAGAATTTTGGCGCATTGTACAAGTTCAATTTACGCTTGGCGTTACGTACCAACAAGGAAATGGCCCAAAACAGACCGAATATCACGTGCCCGCCATGAAAGCCCAACAGTGCATAAAACGATGAACCAAATGCTGATGAGCGGAATGAAAAGCCATAATGCGTAATATAATGGGTAAACTCGTAAAGTTCACAGCCCACAAATCCAAACCCGAGAATAATGGTAATGACAAGCCAAAGAACCATTTTTCCATAGGCATTATTTTTCATATGGTAAATCGCATAAACACTTGTAAGTGAACTTGTCAGCAACAGAACGGTCATAAGAAATACCAGCCCTAAACCAAATATGTCTTTACCGGAAGGGCCATCCGCTGTTGAATTGTGCAATGCCAAGTATGTTCCAAATAAGCAAGCAAATAGAACTGTTTCACCACCAAGGAAGAACCAAAATCCTACAGATTTATTTTTACCTTCAAGGGTGGCTTTTTCCGGCTCATGTGGCATGGTTTCCGGATTTAACGTATGATCGTGACTCATATTAATCAGCCTCCCTTTCAAGTTCTTCTTTCGTGATATGGTAACCGAGATCATCTTTCATGGATCGAACGAACATCATTGCTGCTGAAAAGGCCAAGCCTCCGATCATCACGATAAGCCATGCTTTATTGTCCGTTTGATAAATGAAACCAAAGCCGGAAATAAATAACCCCAACGAGAACAGGAATGGCAAGAATGAACCGTTCGGCATATGAATATCACCCAATGGTTCAGCTGGTGTTATTTTTCCATTGCCGTCCATTTTTTCAATCCATAACGGATCGAGTCCACGCACAAGCGGTGTTTGTTTGAAATTATAATGTGCCGGTGGTGATGCAGTTGCCCACTCCAGCGTACGTCCATCCCATGGATCGTCCGGCGCTTTTGGGCCACGGGCTGTGACAATCACATTAATGACAAACACAATAACCGCAAACGCCATAAATAAGGCACCAATGGTACTGATTAAGTTACCTGTTTCCAAATGGTCACCGGCGTGGAACACCCAATATCGGCGTGGCATACCCATTAAACCAAGGAAATGCTGGATAAAGAAAGTCAAATGGAATCCGATAAAGAATGTCCAGAATGTTAGTTTACCCAATCCTTCATGTAAAATTCGGCCAAACATTTTCGGCCACCAATAATGTAAACCAGCAAAAATACCAAAGATTGTACCTCCAACAATAACATAGTGGAAGTGTGCAACAACAAAATACGTATCATGGTATTGGTAGTCGGCGGCAACAGTTGCAACCATTACCCCGGTCATTCCACCTATAGTAAATGATGGAATAAAACCCAGTGCCCATAGCATCGCGGAATTAATCGTGATATTTCCGCCCCACAATGTGGCAAGCCAGCCAAAGATCTTGATACCGGTTGGAACAGCAATTGCCATTGTAGCCAAAGAGAAAATGGTGTTTGCTACAGGCCCTAAACCAACGGTAAACATGTGGTGAGCCCAAACCATAAAACCAAGGAACGCGATCAGTATTGTTGCAAATACCATTGCAGTATATCCGAACAAACGCTTTTTCGCAAAGGTTGAAAATACATCACTAAACACGCCGAATAACGGTAAGATCAGAATGTAAACTTCCGGATGTCCGAATACCCAGAATAAGTGTTGCCAAACAATGGTATTACCACCTAACGATACATCGAAAAACGCTGTATCGAACATACGGTCAAACATAAGCAGAAACAAGCCGACCGTTAAAGCTGGAAATGCAAACAAGATTAACACACTTGCAATAAATGCTGCCCAGGTAAACAAAGGCATCCGCATATATGTCATCCCAGGTGCCCGCATATTAACAACAGTAACAAGAAAGTTAATACCGCCGATTAATGTACCCGCACCAGCAATCTGTAACCCAATAACATAGTAATCGACACCGTGTCCGGGCGAAGTAGTTGATAACGGGGCATATCCAGTCCATCCTGAGTCAGGAGCGCCTCCCAGGAACCAACTACAGTTAAGAATCAATCCACCAAACAAAAATAACCAAAAGCCCAATGAATTTAAAAATGGAAACGCCACATCTCTTGCACCAATTTGTAGTGGAACAGCCACATTCATTAAAGCAAATATTAACGGCATAGCTGCTAGAAAGATCATCGTTGTTCCGTGCATGGTAATGAGTTCGTTATACGTACCAGCACTAACAAAATCGTTATCTGGTTTAATTAATTGAATACGAATTAACATGGCTTCGATTCCGCCGAACAGGAAGAATATACCACCGGCAATCAAATATAATTGCGCAATTTTTTTATGATCGACAGTCGTTAAATAATCCCATAATACAGCGCCAAAGCCCCTTTTTTGAGTAGCTGCAATACTCACTACTTTAACCTCCCTTATACATTTTCCATCCCTTTAAAATGTTGTCTTTATCTCTTATTCACCGGCACTTTCCGGTGTAACCTTTGAAGGTTTTAGTTCCATGAGATAATCTGCAATTTTGCTTGCTTCATCTTTTGAAAGCTCTGGATAATTACCAGACATTTTGTTTCCCGGTTTAATCGAATCAGGGTCCATAATCCAATCGACAACATTTTCTTTCGTATTGTCCAATACCCCGGCAACTTTGGTACGGTTACCGAAATCAGTCAGGTTTGGACCTACTTGAACCGGTGATGAGCCAACTGCGTGACATCCCATACAGTTGTTATCCTGGAATAATTTTTCTCCCTCTTTCGCCGTTTTACTACCGGCAACAGCATCGGGATCAACGTCCTTCATGTCACTTACCCATTGATCAAACTTATCCGGACTTACAGCAATAATTTTAAAGTCCATCAAGGAGTGGGCAGGTCCACAAAACTCAGCACATTTTCCCCAGTAAACGCCCTCTTCATTGACCTCAATATACATTGTATTTTCGTTTTCCGGGTTCACGTCCATTTTACCTGCGATACTTGGCACCCAGAAGGAGTGAATGACATCAGACGATTTCATATTCAGATATACTTTCTCGCCAGTTGGAACATATAAATCCTGACTTGTTTGAATATCTTCTCCTTTATAATTAAAATGCCACCAATATTGGTTTCCGGTAACTTCCACATTCAAGTGATCTTTTTCACCTTTTGTACTTGCCAGATCAAATGTTGCTATTGTTGTCGGAACAGCAATAATTATTAAAAGGATAATCGGGATAATCGTCCAGACCGTTTCCAATGTTCTATTCCCTTCTACCTGTTTAGGGATAAAATCTTCTTTTCCTTTTTTCTTACGGAAACGAATTAATACGGTAATATACACGATTGCAACAACCAAAAGCACCAAAGACATCACAACTGTTGTCAGGATAATTAAATGTAATGATGTCTCTGCACCATACCCTTTTGGTTTTAAGGCAGTTAAATTTTCTCTGCCACATCCCGCTAATACGAGAGCTAGTAAGCCTAACAAACTTAACGCCCTGAATTTTCCCATCCAACCTTTCATGTATTTATACCTCTCTTTCTCTTTTATTTCTTCCTTATTTAAAAATTATTTAAGGACATTATCAAAAACGTTGTTCAACTGAAGGGGAAATTAATTGTGACAATAACCATTAGTAAAAAGAGAATGGTTAAATAATTTAATGAATAAATAAACATCAAATTTGCCCACTTAAGATCGCTTTTCATAAAAAATCCACCAATACCCAGTACGAGCCAACCGACATTAAGCAATGTCGCAATCACCAAAAAGGTTGTTCCAAGTGATGATAAGTAAAATGGCAGTGGCAATAAACATGCCGTATATACAACCATTTGCCGCTTTGTAAATGCAAATCCATGAACAACCGGAAGCATTGGGACACCTGCAGCCTTATATTCTTTGCATTTTTTCATTGCCAATGCAAGAAAGTGTGGTGTTTGCCAGATAAACATAATCAAAAACAACACGATTGCTGCGATGTGAAGATCAGGATCAATAGCCGCCCAGCCAATTAATGGGGGTACTGCACCGGAAAAGCTTCCAACGACTGTGTTCAAGGTATATCTTCGTTTTGTCCACATCGTATAAAAAACGACATATACAAGCCAGCCAAACAAGGCAAACATAGCAGCCGTAAACGTTGTGAAAAGCAATAAAATAATACCGAGAGCGGTGGACATAATTCCCATTGTCAATGCCTGATTTAAGCTAATAGATCCCGTAACGGTCGGACGCGTTTTGGTCCGTGCCATGACCGGATCGATATCAACATCATACCAATTGTTCAACATACAGCCGCCGGCAATGACCAACGCGGTTCCTGCCATGGTTAACAGAAAAACGTGCCAATTACCCCAAAAGCTGGCGCCGGTAAAATGCAATGCCAGCCAAAATCCGGTAAATGTAGTAATTAAATTAGAATTGACGATACCCATTTTCGCAAGCGACTTCATATCGGAAAAAAATGTCGAATCCACATTCCCGGCGTCAGCAAGCTTCCCCATTATTTGTGAAGTTGTTGTTTCTGCTTTATTCAAATTACTATATCCCCCCTTCCGATTCCCCGCAAAAAGGCATAATTGTACATCAATACTCTTAGAGGGTGCAGCTATCGGAGCCTGTTCAAATCAGATTAATCTTCTTCTTTGAACATTCGATATCACTAATATTCCCTAAAGTATCCAAACTATTATCCTAATTGTACCATGGAATTGTATTACATTCTATCTCACTACGTGTGGTTCCTTTCATTTTTGCACTAATAAAAATGACAACTTTGTGAACGATGGGCAAAAATAATAAAAGGCATGACACCTTCATTGGTAAAAACTAACATTTATGTAACAGAACCAGGTACCGTGATGGAAATCTTAACAAATATCCCCTACAATATTTCTAGCAAACAAAGTTCTTTTTTGCAAGGTTTTTTTATTTTTCATGGTGAAAACGGTTCTATACCATGTTAAGATGACAATTATGTGTTATTTGTCGAATAAACATTGCTATCAACAGCTCTTTAGTATTACTATATTGTTATTGTATATTTTATCTGATTAAAAGCGAGGCATTATGTATGATACGAATACTAAAATGGCTATCAGTCGTTTCCGCACTTGGGATGGTCTTTGTTCTGATCGGAGGGGCTTTGGTAACAAAAACAGATTCAGGTATGGGTTGCGGTGCAAGCTGGCCATTGTGTGAAGGCAAATTCATGCCAACGGATATTACACCGGAACTTGTTATAGAGCTTAGCCATCGAATGATATCCGGTATTATGGGTGTCGTTGTGCTATTACTATCATTTTTATCATGGAAATATCTTGGGCATATTCGGGAAGTAAAATTTCTGTCGTTCATGTCCAGTTTCTTTCTGATTTTACAGGCGCTCATTGGTGCTGCTGCAGTGATCTGGAATCAATCCGACTTCGTAATGGCAGCCCATTTTGGGATTTCGCTTATTTCGTTTACGGCGATTTTTCTACTTATGTTATTAATTTTTGAGGTTGACAAAAAATTCGATACCGCCTCACTTCACATCGCCAAGCGGCACCGTATCGAAATTTACATGATTACGATTTATACGTTAATCGTCGTTTATACCGGTGCGCTTGTTCGACATACGAATGCCAGCTTAGTATGTGGGGATTGGCCTTTTTGTCGAAATGATGAACCATTGGCAGCGTTAAATTTTGTTCAATGGGTTCAAATGGGGCATCGACTGTTTGCTGGTATCTTGTTTATTTGGACAGTTGTACTATTCATTAGAGTAATCAAAAATTACCGGCAAAACCGGGTTATGTTTTGGGGTTGGGTTGCCACAATGTCATTAATCGTGTTACAGGTCTTCTTTGGAGCCATGGTCATTTTCACCCAGCTAAATTTGGGAATTTCTTTAATGCATGCGTTTGTTATATCCTTATATTTCTCCATGCTGAGTTATTTCGTGTTACTCGCCACACGATGTGCCAAATATGAGAAAGAAAATGAATCCAATATTGAAGGAGAAACAAGCAGCAGATAGTTATCTGCTGCTTGTTTGCTTGCAGGCTGAGTGACTATGTTTTTATTCAAATTCAATCAATAAGTCATTCACTGCAATCGCTTCTCCATTTTTCACGTATACATCCTTGATCACACCGGCAAATGGTGCTTGTACGGTGGTTTCCATTTTCATTGCTTCGGTAATTAATAAGTGATCACCTTTCTTCACTTTCTCACCTTTTTCGCAAACAACCTTCACAACCGTTCCAGGCATGGTTGCACCAATCTGTTTTTCATTGCCAGTATCTACTTTTTGTTTCACTGCAACCTGGGATTGGACACCTTCGTCCTTGACAACTACTTCACGTGATTGCCCATTTAATTCGAAATAGACAATCCGAGTGCCATCCGCATGCGGTTCCGAGATGGAGACTAGTTTGACAATTAACGTTTTACCTTGCTCAATTTCTACTTCAATCTCTTCACCCAAACGCATACCATAGAAAAATGTTGGGGTATCCAATACCGACATATCTCCATAATTTTGTGTAAACTTTTGGAAATCCATAAATACCTTGGGATATAATGCGTACGAAATCAAGTCAAAACTAGTCACCTGACGATCCAATGTTTTAAACAGATCGTTCCGTAATTGGACAAAGTCAACTGGTTCAAGCAACGCACCGGGTCTTTCGGTAATTGCCTTTTTACCTTTTAAAATGATCCGTTTTAATTCTTGCGGGATCCCTTGATATGGTTGGCCAATATAGCCTTGGGCAAATTCAACAACGGAATCCGGAAAGTCAATGGTTTCTCCACGTTCATAAATGTCATCTTCGGTTAAATTATTTTGTACCATGAACAATGCCATGTCACCAACAATTTTCGATGATGGTGTCACCTTAACCAGGTCGCCAAACATTTCATTTACGTTCCGGAACATGACCTTCACTTCATTCCAACGATCTTCCAGGCCAACAGCTTTTGCTTGCTGCCGTAGGTTACTATACTGACCACCAGGCATTTCATGAAAATATACTTCCGTGTGTGGTGACTTCATGCCACTTTCAAAATCATGATAATATGCTCTGACTCCCTCCCAATATTGTGACAGTTTTTCATAGGAAGCAGGGTTGATTTTTGGCTGCCGATCGGTACCTTCCAGTGCATGATAAAGGGATTGTGCACTCGGTTGCGATGTTAATCCAGCCATGGCACCGCAAGCAACATCTACCGCATCAACACCAGCGTCCGTTGCGCGTGCATAAGTGAAAATACCATTACCACTTGTGTCATGCGTGTGTAAATGGACCGGAATATCAACCGTTTCTTTTAGTGAGGAAACCAGTTGATAAGCGGCTTCCGGTTTTAATAATCCAGCCATATCCTTGATTCCTAAAATATGGGCGCCGGATGCCTCGAGTTCTTTTGCCAGATTTTTATAATACGTCAGATCATATTTCGTCCGGTTGGAATCCAGTATATCCCCGGTATAACACATCGTCGCTTCGGCAATTTTATTACTGTCACGAACTGCCTTGATTGCTGGCCGCATTCCTTCCATCCAATTTAAACTGTCAAAAATGCGGAACACATCGATCCCGGCAGATGCACTCTTGTCAACAAACTCCTGAATGACATTGTCCGGATAGTTCTTATAGCCAACTGCATTACTTGCTCGCAACAACATTTGGAACAGAACATTCGGAATTCTTTCTCTGAGTGATAATAAACGATTCCACGGATCTTCTTTCAGGAAACGATAGGAAACATCAAATGTGGCGCCACCCCACATTTCCAGTGAAAACAGTTCCGGTAAAAGTCTTGCGGTTGGTTCCGCAACTTGCAATAAGTCCTTTGTGCGTACACGGGTTGCCAATAATGACTGGTGGGCATCTCGGAAAGTTGTATCCGTATATAATACTTCTTTTTGTTCCTTTAACCAGGATGCCAAACCCTCTGGCCCGTGTTCATCCAAAATTTGTTTTGTTCCAGTTGGCATTTTTTCATTTGGATGAGTTTTCGGAACTGGTGGTTCGGGAAATACTGGTTTCTTTTTCGGCCCGTTTACAGTAGTTTTTCCAATATAGGTTAGCATTTTTGTGCCACGGTCTTTACGTTTTGGAAATACAAATAACTCTGGTGTTTGATCAATAAAGGTTGTGCTATACTCACCCGACAAGAATTGCTTATGCTGAATCACGTTTTCCAAAAACGGAATATTGGTTTTAATGCCGCGAATCCGAAATTCCCTTAGATTACGCACCATTTTTTGTGCTGCTTGTTCAAATGTTAATGCCCAGGTTGATACTTTTACGAGCAACGAATCGTAGTGCGGTGAAATGACTGCTCCCTGAAAACCGTTTCCGGCATCCAGTCGTACACCAAATCCCCCACCAGAGCGATACGCCATGATTTTACCAGTATCAGGCATAAAGTTGTTCAACGGATCCTCTGTTGTTACGCGTGCCTGGATAGCATAGCCATTGGTTTTAATGTCTCCTTGTTTCGGTATACCAATCGAACCACTATGGAGCGACTGCCCTTGTGCTACCTTGATTTGTGTCTGCACAATATCCACACCGGTAATCAATTCCGTTATGGTATGTTCTACCTGAACGCGCGGGTTCACTTCGATAAAATAAAAATCATTATCCGTCACCAAAAATTCCACGGTTCCAGCATTTAAATAATGAACATTCTTCATTAACTTGACAGCAGCTTCACAAATATCGCTTCGTAAATCGTCACCCAATGAGACACTCGGGGCAATTTCTACGACTTTTTGATGTCTGCGTTGAACAGAACAGTCACGCTCGTATAAATGGACAATACTTCCATCACGGTCGCCGATAATTTGTACTTCTATATGTTTCGGATTTTCAATTAATTTCTCCACATATACTTCATCACTGCCAAATGCGGCATTTGCTTCAGATTTGGCGCGGTCATATGCCTCTCGCAACGCATTGCTGGAACGGACAATTCGCATTCCTCGTCCTCCACCACCGAGCGATGCTTTGATAATGATTGGATAACCATACTTCTCACCAAACGCTTCAACTTCTTCAACGGACGTGACTGGTCCATCACTTCCAGGTATCACAGGTAGTCCAGCGTTAATTGCCTGCTCCCTTGCACGCACCTTATCGCCGAACATGCTTAAATGTTCACTGGTTGGCCCAATAAACGTAATACCTTCTTGTTCGCAGCGTTTGGCAAATTGAATGTTTTCGGATAAAAAACCATACCCTGGATGAATGGCATCGACGCCAACATCTTTTGCAATTTCAATAATTCCCTCGATATCCAAATAAGCATCAATCGGCTTCTTTCCCTCGCCGACCAAATAAGCTTCATCCGCTTTATACCTATGATAAGATCCAGTGTCTTCATTGGAATAAATCGCAACCGTTCGAATGTCCAATTCGGTACAGGCACGAAAAACCCGGATAGCTATTTCTCCTCGATTTGCGACTAATATTTTATTGATTTGCTTTACATCAGCCATGATCTTCCTCCTTTATCAACATTTTGTGGCATATCTTTGCTTTTTACTTGAACAGGTTGTTGTTCCTGCTTTTTTACGCTTCTAGCAATATTATTTAAAATTCCCATCGAGATCAACATGATCAACAGGGAAGAACCACCATAACTAATAAACGGCAATGGTACACCAGTAATCGGGAGTAAACCACTGATCGCTCCTAAATTGATAAATGCCTGAATGCCAATCATCGAAGAAATCCCGATGGCGAGCAGAGCACCGAAACTGTCTTTGCACTTTCTGGCAATAAATATCCCCCTTAATACAATGGTCGCCAACAAACCAATCACCAGGATGACACCGATGAATCCCAATTCTTCGGCAATGATAGCCATAATGAAATCGGTATGCGCCTCCGTCAAATAGCCAAGCTTTTGAACACTATTGCCAAGCCCTTCACCGGTCAGTCCCCCAACACCGATTGCCAAATAGGATTGAATTAGATGGTACCCTATATCATCCGGATGTTCAAAAGGTTGATAGGCTCCGGTAAACCTGCCAATTCGTACATCAGTTACCATACTTGGTACGGCAATCATAATAATCAAAAGACCGATGGCAATCAGGACAAATAAATGTTTGAATTTAATTCCGGAACTAAAAATGACCGAACAGGCAATCAAAAAGATAATTGCTGCAGTTCCAATATCCGGTTGTAAAACAATCAGACCCAATACTGCCCCAGTTAAGATTAACGGGGGCAATACTCCTCTATTAAACTCTTTAATATAGGACTGTTTTTTTGAATAAACGGAGGCCAAATACATAATTAACCCCAGTTTTGCGAATTCCGCAGGCTGCAGGCTAATGGGGCCGAAACTGAACCAGGATTGCGCATTATTTACATTTTTCCCAAAAAATAATACGGCTATCAATAAAATAAAAATAAACAACATGATTAATTTCATAAGTTTTTGATAATATTTATACGAAAATATACTACAAAATACAAAGGCAATCGTGCCAACGACAAACCATTGCAATTGTCTAAAAAGATAAAAGGTGCTTTCATGTCCTTCAACGACGGCAGTCACCATACTTGCGCTATAGATCATGACCATCCCGAAAGCACTTAGTACCAAAGGTGTAATCATCAAGGTAAAATCATTATATTTAAATAACCTTTTCATCGTACTTCTCCCTACTATGTAATTCGCGCAATTTTATCATTTTGTTTTTGATAGTATAACACAAATATTTATTCGGTGTAATTCATTTTTACCGACCAGAATCTACCAAGCTATCCTCGGTATTAACGGCAGGAAATAGTATTTTTAATAAAAAAACCTTGCCATGAACATATCGGCAAAGTTTTACTGCGGTAAGCCAAAATTATTTTGCACAAATCTACACAGATTTTTGTGCCGCTTCATGCAATATATTTAGCTGTCGTTCGAGATTCTCAAGAAGTGATTTTCCATCGTTCTCATCAATTAAATTTAGCCGCACTGCAAAATCTATTTCCCTGGACAGACCAAACATTTGTGTATCTAAAACCTCTTCATACAAGGGACACTTAGGTGTCATTAAGTTCTCAATTTGAACTTCAATTAGTTTCAAAATTTTATCAGCATCAGCCTTAAGAAGGGCATAGGCTTTTTCACGATGATTTACGGTCACCTCAGATAACAAATATATCCCCTCCACTCAGAAGACTTCCTTCTACTTATTATATTAACGGTCGTAACCATAAAATGCAAATAAAACTTAGTTTGCCTCTTTTTGATGATTTTTCTTCGTACGTCTGCTATTCTGAACAAGTACATATTTTAAAGAGGTGAATAACAATGATTGTACCGATAACAGGGAATGTCGCTTATCCCATTACATTGGATCCAACAGTCTGGATATTCGATGCACGGAAAATTTTACTGGAAGATGCCTTTGTGGAAAAAGCAAAAACCCCCGATGAGGATTTGACGGAGTTGCAAAAAGCATCAGAACGCTGGGATCGTGCAGTGTCTCCATCAAATAAAACATCTGTTAATCCTGGTATCTCACGCAAAGAGGGTGAAAGGATTTTAAAAAATTCCTATGTGATACCGATCAAAGATTTTGTTAATAATGCAGAACCAAATGAGGATGCGACAAATGCCGTATTAATAACGACAAATGCCGAAATTCGCATCGAACTGGAAGATTTCATCAACGGATTATTTTTATTTTCTTTCAATGGGAAGCCACTAAAAGATGGGCCATTGCATTTTTTCTATCATGATGGTTCCAATAAGGATAACCCGGTAAAATGTGTTACAAAAATCGTGATTGAATAGTGATCAAAAAGCTGTTTGCTAATAGGCAAGCAGCTTTTTCACATTAAATAACATATAAAATCCATGCTCTATTCGCCGCACAGTCCAGGATATACGCCGCTAAACGAGTGCCTTCGCTTTTCTTGTATAAATTTGCTTTCCAGGTTCAAAATAAGGCAACACAGTTATTTTGAAGGAGGAAAAGAGATGCTATTGCGCTTATATACATTCCTTATTGCCTGCGTTATTATCCTGGCCGGATGTCAGCAGAATGGTGAAACATCTTTACCCGAGAAAGAAAACGGAAATCAATTGACACATGTGAAAAATTCTCAACCCGTTGAAAACGACAATCTCACCAATAGCGAAATAGCTGACCATTTAGCTGATATTGCTAATACAGTTCCAAACGTAAACAGTGCCTCAGCAGTCGTTGCCGGCCCTTATGCGGTAGTTGGAATTGACGTGGATAAAGACTTGGATCGCTCCCGTGTTGGTACAATCAAATATACCGTAACAGAAGGATTAAGACATGATCCATATGGAAAAACCGCTGTTGTTGTAGCCGATGCAGATATAACGGAAAGACTGCGGAATATGAGCAATAAAATTGGCCAAGGACATCCTGTTAATGGTGTCGTTGATGAGTTATCCGCAATTGTCGGCAGGTACATGCCTGACTTTCCGGTTGATGAAGACCAGCCACAAGAACCCGACCAAAACAAAGAAGTCATCCCGAAACATAATGAAAACAAATTGAACGATATTGAGAATGATCAGGGTAATAAATAAAACGTGAAAGGATACATCAAATCAGCTTGTACGATCATTGACCGCATTTCCAGGTCAAAGCTAAAAAAGGTGCTCCCGATCAATGGAAGCACCTCAGCTTTATCCAGGTTTACTGTTCTTCGTCAGCCTTAACCTCATTGTAATAATTAACACCAAACTGCGAGCCTTCCGAAACCATCTTTGCATTTTCCAATTGAGCCAAATCTTTTTTGGCTGTTTGATCCGGGATCCCTGCTTCATCCAACGTAGAAACATCATCATTTTTAAACGTCTCCACCATGGTTTTAGCCTTATCCTGGATTTTTGCACGTTTGTCTTTATCCATTAGTAAATATCCCGCTGTACCAGCACCTGCTGCAGCCCCAATCGCCGAAATAATGTATCTCTTCTTCATATCAATCGTCCTTTCACCTTTTTGTGTAACATATACCCCTTATATTATTCATCAAACATCAAAATTGTATGCATCTTTTATCGACATGAATCCTGTGTTATAGTTAAACTGTAATGATAGTTATATTCAACCGACTTTGCATATTTTTCTACTGGATTTACAACATGAACAATATTCAGCTGAAATTTCCATATTAAACACTGACGGGTCGAATTAGAGGTGATAAAATGCAAGTGAAATGTGTCCTTTGTGACCGGGTGGAAACGATTGATGATTATTCACTCAAGGCAAAACGATTACGAAATAGAAAAACAAGCATGTATTTATGCCAGACATGCTATTGGCGGATCGACACCAAAACCAGGGAAAGACATGAAACTGGCAATTTTCATTTGTATCAGGAAAAGAAACATAAAGATAATTTGATATAAAAGCCACATCGATAACAAAAAACTCCCGGTACTTGGGAGTTTTTTGTTTTTGCCAATTATTGAGTTTTTGCTCGTCTTTTTCGTTGTTGATGCAGGCGAAATCGATAAATTCCCATAACCACCGAAATAATAATTAAACTTTCGGTCATTGGCATTCTAAAAATGCTAAAAATCGTAATTACATATGTACCAACAGCAAGCATCACATAAACAAAGGCCGTTTTTAGTGGTGGTAATTTTCGGGCAAACCCCAATTTGAATGCGATCGCACCAAAGATTAAATTTAGTACATATAAAGTCCAAAAAATATGATCAACGCCAAATGTGTCTTTAATATAGTTGAAAATAACGCTATCCATCCATATATCCCCCATTAACGTGCATGTCCACAAATCAACACTCTTTCCCTATCATACTAGAACTTTTCTACTCGTGCCAGTCTAAAATATAACGATAATCGGACATCTTGTTTATTTTGAAAAATACCAGCAAATAATTTATACTGTTAGTGTATATAGGAAAAGTTTGTCCAACAAAGAATGACTGTGATGCTACATGTCTTACACTCGGGGTGAAATCATGAAAAAAATAAATTTTCCAATGTTATTATTAGCCATTGTTGTTATTGCCATGTTTGTTGGTATGGGTGCAGCACTTTCCTACCAGAATTTCTGGCTGGTCCTGTTATTTTTTGTACTGGGATTTGCGGCAATGGAACTCGGCTTAATCATTAAACGTAAAAGAAGTGACGCATAGTCAAGCGTCACTTCTTTCCTTTAATAAGAAAGTCATCCAATATCTGCTGCCGAATTGCGGGGTTTCCAGTAAAAACGGAATTCTTTCCCAGCAAATTAACAGGGTCGCCAGTGGTAGTGGTAGTTTTGCCACCAACTTCATTCACAATGACCATTCCGGCAGCATAATCCCACGGAGAAAGGCTCAAGGTTAAATAACCATCTGTAATTCCTTCTGCCACATAGGCAAATTCCAACGCGGCTGATCCGTATGACCTGGAACCACGAACTGTTTTAACCAATTTCTGCATTTGCCGTTCGTCAACAAGTCGATTTTCGCATAGCCAAAAATGATTTAAACCAAGGATTGCTTTTTTCAATTGAACATCTTCCCTTAGGGGCGGCAATGATACATCGTTTTTGAATGCCCCCTCCCCTCGTTTGGCATGATATAAAACATCTTCCATCACATTATAGATGAGGCCAATTTCACCAATGCCCTGATGATAAATACCAACCGAAATAGCAAAATTGCGTTTCTGGTGAACAAAATTCATTGTCCCATCGATTGGATCCACAATCCAAACCGTTCCGTCCAATGAATCGTGATTATCACCATATCCTTCCTCACTAAGCAGGAAGTGATCCGGAAATGTTTCTTTGATGGCTGACGCAAAAAAACGCTCCGTTTCTTTATCCATTTGCGTCACCAAATCATTCGGGTTTGATTTGGTATCAATAATTAGCGGATCATTTATGCGTTCCCTGATTGTTTGACCCGCCTGAAGTACCCAAGCTTTTGCCTGTTCAAAAATATTCTCTCGCAACCCAAAATCCATATGCTATGTCCTCCAATGCTTAGATTAGTACCATACTATCAAATCCTGCCAATAGCGTCATTAAAAGTGCCCTGCTTAAGAATTACTTCTTTAAACGGAACAAAAAAGGACACCTATACAGAATAAGAAACATAGGCGTCAGGTCAGCTTGGGCGTTATTTATTTTCTATTTCAAGTAGTTGTCTCCGGAGTTGTTCCAATCGTTCTTTTGTTTTTATGATTTGAACAGTATCGTTCGCTTTCATCGCATCATGAAGTGTTACAAGCTCATAATCAATTTCCATACGAATGACAGGCAATTTCTCTTCGGCTTCTTTTCGTCTCAGGGCTTCCATTACGTATTTCATATACCTTCATCCCTTCAGATGACTTATGTTATACTATGACTTAAATCACTATATCGTTCAACATTTTTCCCGGGTGAATCATAAATTTAGGAGATTAATGACACTAGGCTTTTCTTAATTATTAATATTCTTATCTATTCCCAGTTTAGCCGATTTTAAACGGTATTGCTTGACTGAGGTAACGATTTACTTAATAATGATTATAATCTACTAGTGCGTGTTCAAAAGGAGGATAAAAAGGACCGAGAAGTTCTAGGCGGCGTAGCTTTGAGCAGCGGTAAAAATGGACACGCTCTACTAGGCAATAAGCATGTTTACTCGAGAAAGGATGACAGATTGTGACATTTCATGGCTTTTCATCAGCGGATTTTGCGGTTTTTTCGAATGATGGATTAGACGAACGGATGGAGGCAATACAAAACCGCATCCAGCCAAAATTTCAAGAAATCGGAAATGAACTGGTCGACTATTTGCAAGCAATACTTGGAAACGAAATGTTCTTGCATATTGCCAAACACGCCAGAAGAACCGTTAATCCCCCAGATGATACATGGTTGGCAATTGCCAATAATAAACGCGGCTATAAAAAGCATCCCCATTTTCAGGTAGGTTTATGGGATGATCGTGTTTTCGTCTGGCTTGCCTACATTTATGAATTACCAAATAAACAAGAAATGGCCGAGGTATTTTTAGATCACCAGCATGACTTGGAACACATGCTTCCAGCTGACTACAATATTTCCATGAACCATATGAAAAAGTCAGATGACCAACTAAGGGATGTTGAATTGAATGCGATTTTGGAACGATTTAAAAACGTAAAAAGTGCCGAGCTCCTGCTGGGAAAACAATTTGCCGCAAATGATCCAATTCTGGCAGATGGGGCATCGTTTTTACAGGAAATAAAGTCCATCCTGGATGTATTGGTCCCTATTTATCAGCTTTCTTTGAGAACAAAGGCGTAAGCGCCCGGTTAGCGGCGTAAAAACTGCGCCCTTGCAACACGGGTGGTTCGGCGTTGCCGCGCAAAGCGGCGTCCTTAGCCGAACATCCTTACCTACGAGATAAAGGAAACATGCCCCTGCAAAAGGGGTATGCCGACGTTGGCCGCAAAGGCCGTTCTTAGTCGGCCTTCCTTTAACTTACGAACCGATGTTGACTTATCGCAGGAAGAAACCTGAAGTTTGCTAGCCGCTGGGCGCTGGAGCCGGACGGGGCCAACACTGGCATGAGCATAATAGAGCCTGAATTTTTTTACTATTATACCCTTCGGAAAAAGGGCGGTAACTGTTTACCCGCCCTTTTGTATTGTGACGGTACCATTTGTAGCTTTTGCCTGTTTTACAACCTGGTAACTAGCATACCCGGAAGCCTTTTTAAATTCCGCAAAAAGTCTTTTTTCTTCACTTTTGGACGGAACAATCTGTTTGAATCGGTGATAGGCAAGCATGACATCCGCCGCTTTTACATTATTTTCGTATGCCTTTTCAATCATTGTAAAGAAATTGACCACATCGGTGATTTCCTCTTTTGTCCATGTTTCATCAATTGGATAATGATAATTCATGCCGCTATCCTCCATTTACCGCCATTTATTTCGAATATCCTCTGCTTCTTTCAACAGGCTTGTCACTAATTCATCCACGGTTGGAATGGTATGAATGCGTGCTGCGATTTGTCCTGCCCAGCCAAAACCGGTTGTAGCATCACCATCGTAAATATACCGTTTATTTGCTTCTCCACTAATATATGTCTTCAGATCGTCATATGTAGACTGGTTTGCCTCCAAATCAAGAATCGCATCCGTCCATTCATTTTTCAATGCTCTTGCTGGTGTACCCAGGGTGCGTTTGATAACAGTGGTTGCATTTTCGTCCGCATCGATTAGTGCCTGTTTATAGTCCGGATGGGCATCGATACATTCTTTCGTTGCGATAAACCTGGTACCCATTTCAATTCCTTCAGCTCCAAGTGCCAAGGCTGCCATCAATCCGCGGCCATCACCAATTCCACCAGAGGCAATAACGGGAATCGACACATGATCGACTACTTGCGGGGTTAATACAAGTGTACCGGTATCCCCGCGTCCCAAATGACCGCCACCTTCCTGACCAACGACCATAACAGCATCAGCACCTAATTCCTCCGCTTTTTCCGCCTGTCTTCTTGCTGCAACCAGTACCAGCTTTTTAATCGGATGTTCATTCACCATGTCCAGCACGCCTTTAGGATTCCCTCCGGTGACTGAAATAACCGGTACTTGCTCATCAATTGCAGCCTGGACCATATGTTCAAATGTGCGCCCATGCTGACCAATGGCAAAGTTAACCCCAAATGGCTTATCTGTGAGTGTTCTGACACGTTTAATTTCTGCTTTTAATTCATCTGGGTCCGCTAGACTCATGGCGGTAATCTGACCCAAGCCCCCGGCGTTGGAAACTGCAGCTGCTAAATCGGCATAGGCAAGATACGCCAGCCCCCCTTGGATAATTGGATATTTAATCTTTAATAATTCTGTTATTTTTGTGTTCCATTCCATGACTCAACTCTCCCCCATATCAACTATTTCTTTTATGCTATCATGTACTACCTTTTTATCCAACAAAAAAGACTGCCAAAAATTCTTTGACAGCCCCTTCATCTAAATCTATATTATTTATTCTTATTGTTACAATTAGGACATGTTCCATAAAGCGTTGTTACCTTCTCATCATCAAAATGTTCAATTGTTTTTTGACAATCCTGGCATATGACCGTACCCATTCGACCAGCTCCTTTTTGATTAATTGTAATATTGTAAATACATTATAGTATGACATAATTAGAATTGCAACCCCTAACAGTATATCACATTAAAAATAGGGATCTGCCCAACGTGCCTTGGAGCAAATCCCTTTATCACTTTATCTTATCAACTTTGGATCGACTATTTCATATCCCTGATCACGTAAACCGGTGACAATATCTTTAATGGCAGCAGCTGTCCATGGGCGGTCATGCATGAGTAAATTAGCGCCGTTGTTTAATAAATCAGTGTGAAGCATAATATCGGTGATTGCATCTTTTGACATGTATTCCTTATTCCAATCATAGCCATATGACCAATTCATTAATGTCATCCCTTCATCCTTGACTATCTGCTTGGAATAATCGGTATTAGCTCCGTTTGGTGCTCGAAAGAATTTTGGTTTTTCGCCAATGATTTTTTCCACCATATCATCTACCCGGACAATTTCCTCTTTTTGCTTTTCTTTGGATACATCAGGCAGTAAAGTGTGGTTATACGTATGGTTTCCAATCACGAATCCCATATCATGAATTTGTTTGAGTTCTTGTTTCTTCTCCGGGGATTTCAGAAAATGTCCATTCACAAAAAAGATCGCACTGGCATCCAATTTTTTCAATGTCTTAGCAATATCTAACGCATGTTCATCTGGAGCATCATCGAATGTTAAAAGCACTACTTTTTCATTGGCATGTTTACTGATCGGGACAACCGACCATGCATCCGAAATTTTATATTTTGGGGTTCTCGCATTTTCTGTTTTTTCCTCGTTTTTTTGTTTATCTTTCCCCTTGCCACCATCGGCCGGTGTTTTCTCTGTTTTTGTAACTGCAACATCTTCCTTATCCGATTGTTCCTTTTCGGTATGTGCGCTACATGATGCCAACAGGAAAACAAACCATGACAACAAGACAAATACCTTCATTTTTTTCACAGTTGTCCATCCCTTCGTTGTTTTAATGACCTATTTTTATTTTAACGAATATCCCAAAATCATGTATACGGAACAAAAAATTTCTGTTATCAAGAAATTTTTTGTTTGCAAATGGACAACGCCGGGTATACAGTCAACCATTGGGTCCTGTAAATCCATGACTAGATTTGTCGTATTAGCAAATAATAGAGAAAAAGTTGAGACAAAAACGAGAATATGTTTAAATACATAAATGTGCCCTTTTTATCTAGTTATAGGAAAAATCCCCTTAAACTTTTTCTAATCAAATTAAAAACGGAACAGACTTATCGAAAAGTCGGTTGTTTCCCTACTCTGTATAGAAAGGAATTATGTTTATGAAGAAAGTTACACGCGTTTTTTATATTTCGGCAGTTATCGCCATTATTTTTATCGTATGGGGAATTGTTCCTAAAGGTGTTCTCCCGCATGCGAATTTGGACAATGTGACAACCAGTATCCAAACATTTTTTGTCGATAAATTTGGCTGGTTTTATCTGCTAAGTATGACTGCATTCGTTATCTTTTCGCTCTATCTTATTTTTTCCAAGTATGGCAGGATAAAGCTTGGTAAACCAGGTGATAAACCGGAATACTCGTATATTACCTGGTTTGCCATGCTCTTTAGTGCCGGAATGGGAATTGGATTAGTCTTTTGGGGGGCTGCTGAACCAATCTCCCACTTTAATGAACCACCATATGGGGATGGACAAACTGCAGGAGCAGCCAAAACCGCTATGCAATATAGTTTTTTTCATTGGGGATTACATCCATGGGCGGTTTACGCAACACTAGGCTTGGCACTGGCTTATTTCAAATTCCGAAAACAAGCACCTGGTGTGATCAGTGCGATTTTGCAACCTGTTTTTGGGGATCGTGTAAAAGGACCGCTTGGCACATGTATTGATGTTATCGCTGTGTTTGCAACTGTTTTTGGCGTTGCCACGTCACTTGGTCAAGGTGCCATTCAAATCAGTGGAGGACTTTCCTATGTTTTCGGTCTTAATCAGACGATCACGGTGCAATTTGTAATTATCATTTTGGTCACTATTCTTTATTTAATTTCCGCAATGACCGGGTTAAATAAAGGTATCAAGTATTTAAGTAATACAAATATTATTCTTGCTATTATGCTAATGGTGTTTATGTTGTTTGTGGGGCCCACTAAATTTTTTATGGATTTCTTTACTACATCGATCGGTAGCTATGTGCAAAACTTACCAAGTATGAGCTTTCGGATGACACCATTTAATAGCGGCGGCAGTGAGTGGCTGAATAACTGGACCATGTTTTTTTGGGCATGGTGGATTGCCTGGGCACCGTTTGTAGGAATGTTTATTGCCCGGGTTTCACGTGGAAGAACCGTTCGGGAATTTGTAACTGGGGTATTACTTGTGCCGACTATTTTCAGTGCATTATGGTTTACGGTTCTTGGCGGATCCGGCATTCATTTGGAAGTGTTTGATCATGTGGACATTATGTCTTCCATTAATGATATCGGCGAAGAAGCAGCACTCTTTGCTGTATTGGAACACTTTCCACTCGGTACGATTATCTCAGTTCTCGCCATTCTGCTCATTAGTATCTTCTTTATTACATCGGCCGATTCGGCGACATTTGTACTAGGTATGCAAACTACAGGTGGTAGTCTTTATCCACCAAATATCGTGAAGCTTGTCTGGGGACTTATTCAATCAGGTGCCGCAGCCATTCTCTTATGGCAAGGCGGGTTGAATGCATTGCAAACTGCATCCATAATTGCCGCATTACCGTTTGCAATTATTATGCTCCTCGTTATCGTGTCATTGGTTAAGTCATTTAAAGAAGAAGCACGACAGTTTGAATTAAAACAAAATAAGCAACGAACGAGTAGCAGAGGTTAGCAACTAATGAGTTGCCAGGCATTCCTAATAAAAGACCCCTTGATACATTTTAAAACGTATCAAGGGGTCTTTTATTCCTGTTTATAGCGTATGTGTTGCCCGCTCACATACGAATAGGAGAGTTGTGTGACGAACACAACTCTCCTATTTGTATTTCATAATTCTATTTTAATCAGAATCACATAGTATGGATTGGCAATCCTAGTGCTTTTTCAGCTGCTTCCATCGTGATTTCACCCAAGCTTGGATGTGCATGTACCGTTAGCGCGATGTCTTCGGCGGTCATGCCTGCTTCAATGGCTAAACCAATTTCAGCGATCATGTCACTTGCATTCGGTCCCGCGATTTGTGCACCAATAACAAGTCCATCTTCTTCCCGTGTAATTAGCTTCAGGTATCCTTCACTAACATTTAATGATAGTGCCCGGCCATTCGCTGCAAATGGGAATTTTGATGCTTTCGCTTTATAGCCTGCCTCTTTAGCCGACTTTTCCGTATGTCCAACCGTTGCAAGTTCCGGGTCGGAGAAAACAACTGCCGGCATACCGATGTAGTCTACTTCCGCCTTTTCACCGCTAATAGCTTCAGCAGCAATCTTGCCTTCATAAGAAGCTTTATGTGCCAGTGGCATACCAGGTACAATATCACCAATTGCATAAATGTTAGGGATATTGGTACGGCATTGTTTATCAACTTTAATCAGGCCTTTGTCGCCTACCTCAATGCCAACTTGTTCAAGGCCAATATCTTCCGTGTTTGGTTTACGGCCGACTGTTACCAATACATAATCCGCTTCAATAGTTTCTTCTTTACCTTTTGCTTCATAGGTTACCTTGACACCATCCGCTGATTCTTCGACACCTTTGGCCATTGCCTCAGTGATAATGTTTACGCCATTCTTTTTGAGACGTTTTTTCACAATTTGTGAGGATTGCTTTTCAAATCCGTTCAGAATGTCTTTTAATCCTTCTAACACGGTAATTTCAGTGCCAAAGTTGGCATATGCTGAACCCAACTCGGTTCCGATATAGCCACCGCCAATAACTACCATTTTCTTCGGAATTTCTTTTAAGTTCAATGCACCAGTTGAATCTAACACACGATCTGAGAATTTAAAACCTGGAATCTCAATTGGTGTTGAACCGGTTGCGATAATACAATTGTTAAATTTGTACGTTTGGGACTGCTTATCGTCCATAATTTTTGCTGTATTTTCATCAACAAAATATACTTCACCTTTAACAATGTCCACTTTGTTTCCTTTCAACAAACCTTCCACACCAGATGTAAGTTTGTTAACCACGGCTCCTTTCCATTCTTGCACTTTGGAAAAGTCTACGGAAACATTTTCAGTGGATATCCCCAGTTCTTCATTACCATGTGCTTGTTCAGTCAAGTGCCCAGCTTGAATTAATGCTTTCGATGGAATACATCCGACATTCAAGCAAACACCACCTAAAGAACCTTTCTCAGCAATGGTAACCTTTTGCCCCATTTGTGCAGCACGGATGGCGGCGACATAACCGCCAGGGCCGGCTCCAACTACTAGTGTATCAACTTCTACCGGAAAATCTCCTACTACCATTGTTTTACGCCTCCATCATGATTAATTGTGGATCATTCAGCAATCGTTTAATTTGGTTCATGGCTAATTGTGCAGTTGCCCCATCAATGACGCGATGATCAAAGCTTAACGACAATGCAAGTACAGGTGCAACAACCACTTCTCCATCACGGACAACTGGTTTTTCGGCAATACGTCCAATACCCAAAATCGCTACTTCTGGCTGGTTGATTAACGGTGTAAACCATTGACCACCTGCGGAACCAATATTCGTAATGGTACTTGATGCACCCTTCATTTCGCCCGGTGTTAGTTTACCATTTCTAGCCTTATCTGCCAATTCATTTATCTCTTTGGAAATCGCAAAAATAGATTTACGATCGGCATCTTTTACCACTGGAACGAGGAGTCCTCTATCCGTGTCGGCGGCAATACCAATGTTGTAATAGTGCTTATAGATAATTTCATCCGTATCATTGTCAACAGAAGCATTTAAAATCGGATAATTCTTCATCGCAGAAACAAGTGCTTTGGCGACATACGGCAGATAGGTCAATTTGATATCCTGTTCTGCTGCAACAGCTTTAAATTTCTTACGATGTGCGACAAGTCCCGTAACATCTACATCATCCATTAATGTGACATGCGGAGCCGTTGCTTTCGTATTAACCATTGCTTTGGCGATCGTTTTACGGATTCCACTCATTTTTTCACGGGTTTCTGCATATTCTTCTGTAACAGCAGCTGTTTCGGCTGGTTTCGCTGTTTCTTGTGTTGCCTGGTTAGTTTCTTCTTCTGCTGCTGGTTGTTCACCATTCAAGTAACCATCGATGTCTTCTTTCAACACACGACCATTTTTTCCCGAGCCTTCAACGTTTTGAATGTTTACATCGTTTTCACGAGCATATTTGCGAACCGATGGCATAGCAATAACTCGTTTATTCGTATCATCGGTCTTTTGTTCTTTTTTATCTGCTTTATTGCCTTTGTCGGTGTCGTCTTGTTTTGACTCTTCTTTTGCTGCTGGGGTTTCTTCTTTCTGATCATTGTCACCTTCATCAGCACTGTCACCATCATCTTCATACCCTTCTGCATCAAAGGAAATGAGTGTATCACCGACAACAGCAACTTCACCTTCACCGACATGAATTTTTTTCACTGTCCCATCGACTGGTGATGGAATTTCAACGACCGATTTATCATTTTGTACTTCACAGAGTACATCATCTTCTTTAACTTCATCGCCATCCTTGACGAACCATTTGGCAATTTCTCCTTCATGAATACCTTCACCGATATCTGGCAATTTAAATTCATATGCCATATTTCTTCAAACCTCCCATCACGAAATTAAAAATTTATAACTTGATTTACTTTTTCGATGATATCCTTATGGTCAGGCAACCATACTTCTTCTGCCTGTGTAAAAGCATAGACGGTATCTGGTGCAGTAACCCGTAAAATTGGCGCTTCTAAATGCAAAATAGCCCGCTCCTGAATTTCCGAAATCACATGAGAAGCAACGCCTGCTTGTCGCTGTGCTTCCTGAACAAATACAACCCGGTTGGTTTTTTGTACAGACGCAATGATTGTTTCCATATCTACTGGAGAAACCGTACGTAAATCGATTACCTCAGCATCAATATCATTCTTTTCCAATTCATCTGCTGCTTTTAGCGCGGAGTGAACCATTGCACCATAAGCAATAATTGTTACATCTTTGCCTTCCCTTTTGACATCTGCCTTGCCAAGTTCAATCGTGTATTCTTCCTCCGGTACTTCATCGCGGAAAGAACGATACAGTTTCATATGCTCAAGGAACAAAACTGGATCGTTGTCACGAATAGATGCGATCAATAATCCTTTTGCTTCTTTTGGTGTCGCTGGAATAACCACTTTAATTCCCGGCTGTTGAGCGATTAAACCCTCGAGTGAATCGGCATGTAGTTCAGGTGTGTGTACGCCCCCACCAAAAGGCGCCCGAATCGTGATTGGAGCATGAAGGGTGTCACCAGAACGATAACGCAACCGAGCCATTTGTCCATTAATGGAATCCATTGCCTCATACACGAAGCCGAAGAATTGAATTTCTGGTACCGGACGATAACCTTGCAAAGCCAATCCAATAGACATACCGCCGATTCCCGATTCAGCAAGCGGTGTATCAAACACACGATCTTCACCGAATTCTTTTTGCAATCCTTCTGTAGCACGGAATACGCCGCCGTTTTGACCGACATCTTCACCATATATAAGCACGTTTTCGTCATTTTTTAGTTCTGTGCGTAAAGCATCGGTGATTGCCTGAATCATTGTCATTTGTGCCATGATTTACTTCGACTCCTTTTCTTTATATTCTTCCATTTGCTCTTGTAAATTTGCTGGAAGTTCCTCAAACATATGGGAGATGAGTTCTGTCACTTTTTGTTTTGGATAAGTGTCAGCTTTTTTAATAGCTTGTTTAATGTCATCTTTTGCCTCTTCAATGACTTTATTTTCTATTTCCTCAGACCATAGATTCTTATCTTCCAGATACTTGCGGAAACGAACAAGCGGATCTTTCTTTTCCCATTCGTTGTCGAGCTCTTCTGTACGGTAACGGGTAGGATCATCACCAGCTGTTGTATGTGGCCCAAAGCGGTAGGTTAATGTTTCAATTAACGTTGGTCCTTCCCCATTGATTGCACGTTCACGGGCATGTTTGGTTGCTGCATAAACAGCAAGTACATCCATTCCATCTACTTGAATTCCTTCAATTCCGGCAGCAACCGCTTTTTGAGCAAGCGTTTTTGCTTTAGTTTGTTTTTCCACAGGCACAGAAATGGCAAAATGGTTATTCTGCACAACGAAAATCGCTGGAGCACCAAACGCACCGGCGAAGTTAATTGCTTCGTAAAAGTCGCCTTGTGATGTACCGCCATCACCTGTGTAGGTAATTGCAACGGATTTCTTTCCACGTTTTTTCATACCAATTGCAACACCGGCAGCTTGTGTATATTGCGCACCAATTATAATTTGTGGACTTAATGCATTAAAACCTTCCGGGAACTGATTGCCATGATAATGTCCCTTAGAAAACAGGAATGCTTGATATAATGGTAAACCATGCCAAATAAGTTGTGGAACATCGCGATATCCTGGTAACAAGAAATCTCCCTTTTCCAAAGCGAAATGACTGCCTAACTGTGATGCTTCCTGTCCGGCTGTCGGTGCATAAAAGCCTAGTCTTCCTTGACGATTAAGAGCCATGGAACGCTGATCGAGGATACGGATGTAAACCATTCGGCGCATTAGTTCCTTCAAATCATCGTCTGAAAGATCCGGCATATCATCTTTATTTACTACCTTGCCATTTTCATCAAGAATCTGGAACATTTCGAACTGATTTTCAACATTCTCAAGTACGTGTTTCAAAATAGTTCACCTCTTCCTTTCTTTATACCATTTAATATTTTCATAAGTATTCTTCCCGAATTGGGAAAAAATCTGTACCATTTTTAAAGGTTGTTCAAAAAGTCCGGTTCATATGACACAAAGATTTATTGATATTCGTGTCGACATGATAACAGTTGCCTGAAACCTTAACCGATCTTTGTCCTACTTCCTCTTTTGAACTCACTTTTCCACTTTTATTCTTGTTCCCATATTTTTATTTTATTAATCACCAACCATCCATCCATGGACTGTTATATTATTTGTTCAAGAATAATTGGTACAATCATCAATCTAGTTAGAGTGTAGCTCATTTACTCTATACGGTCAATCACTTTGTTCTTATTTCAAATAATTTATTGTTGTTTTGCTGTTTTGGACAACCATCAAAGAATATAACTGTTATAGAAACAGATAAAAACTGTATCAATGTGTTATACTGAAAAATAAGACGAGCTGCACTTCATGAAGCTCGTTTTTTGTCTTTTCTTATTCCTTCGTGCCGGGACTCGTCCTTGTCTGCAGCAAATGTATGACCAAATATGCCCGGATATGATAAAATAGCATATTGATATTGTGAACTAATGATTATGCAAATGAGGAGTGTCATATCATGTTAACCATGAAAGATATAGTAAGAGAAGGTCATCCAGCTTTACGTAAAGTTTCCGAGGAAGTTGACCTGCCAGCATCCGAACAGGAACATAAAATATTGGAGGAAATGCTTGAGTTTCTTAAGAATAGTCAAGACGAAAAAGTTTGCACAAAATATGATTTGCGTCCTGGTGTCGGCCTGGCTGCTCCACAGCTTGGAATAAACAAGCGAATGATCGCCCTTCATTTTGAAGACAATAAAGGAAAATGGTATACGTACGGATTATACAACCCAAAAATTGTCAGTCATTCGGTGGAAAAGGCATATTTAACCATTGGGGAAGGATGTCTTTCCGTCGATCGTAATGTAGAGGGATATGTACCGAGATATGCACGTATTACATTAAAAGCCACTGATCTTAATGGTAAGGAAATAAAACTTCGCTTACGTGACTACGCAGCAATTGTTTTCCAACATGAGATTGATCATTTGAATGGCATTATGTTTTATGACCATATCAACAAAGAAAATCCATTTGCCAAGCCGGAAAATGCAAAGCCTGTAGATTAGAGGGACTCTTATCGCGAGAGGGAGTTCCTTTTACCCTCCATTAATTCATTCACTCAAACCATGTCTTTCTTCCCATTTAACGTTTACCCAGTATAAAAAAATATTTTTAGCAAAAAATAGGTACAAGACATGTATCGTTGAACTTCATAACTGACCTGAAGGAAACTTTTTCACATAAAATAGCGTGTTTTTATTTCATTATCTGGCAAACCGTACTATACTATAACTAAGAGGGATTGGATCGGTTGAATATGTTTTGCTTTTCTTGAGTTTTGGAAAGGAGATGCAACGTACCATGTTGAAACGCCTAAAAGAGAAGCTAAAAAAACGCTTGAAGGATTTTTTAGGCCGTGGACGTGTACCTACTACTTGTGAAGAAGACTACCAATGATGGAACCAATCGAAACCAAAACAACAGCGCTCTAGTCGGAAAATAATGTATGATTATGAATTAAAATTAGTTAGACCATATTGAATCAACCATGCTGCGGAATTAAATAAAAATGGAGCAGACAATCGAATAAACCCTTGCTTGCTATTAATAAGCGTTAAAACGGGGATAAAAAGGATCTAAGTACTTGGTCAAAGTGTGTGTTCAAAAAGGAGGATAAAAAGAACCGAGAAGTTCTAGGCGGCGTAGCTTTGAGCACCGGAGTGTACATAGAAGGTACATGAGGGGTGGAAAAGCAAGCCAACGACGAAATTCGAAGCGTCATTTTTACCGGACTTTTTGAACATCCTCTCAAAGATCCTTATATCGAAGGCCTTTTTACGGACTATTGAAATTCCTCTTATTACGCTTTGTAATGGTCTGCTGTTTTTTCTATTGCCAGCTCTCGTTGAGAATGGAAATAAAAATAGAAATTGTTAGGAGAGATGAAATGATTTTTAAAGTCTTTTATCAAGAAGATGTTACTGAAATCCCTGTCAGGGAACGAACAAAAACATTATATATCGAAGCGGATAACGAACGCCAGACACGGCAAAAACTAACTGATCGCAATATTAATATCGAACACATCCAACCTATGGATGATGCACATTTAGAATACGAAAAGCAATCCGAAGATTTTACGTTGGAGACCGTCTAAGCGATGAAATTTGTTAAAAATGATCAGACAGCAGTATTTGCCTTGGGCGGGCTGGGTGAAATCGGAAAGAACACATATGGTGTACAATTCCAGGATGAAATTATTCTGATAGATGCGGGGATTAAATTCCCTGAGGATGAATTACTTGGAATTGATTATGTTATTCCCGATTACACCTATATCGTCCAAAATCAAGACAAAATCAAGGGATTATTCATAACCCATGGTCATGAAGATCATATTGGCGGAATTCCCTTTCTATTACGTGAATTAAATGTGCCAATTTACGCCGGAAAACTTGCGATCGGTTTAATCAGAAACAAATTAGACGAGCATGGTCTATTAAGAAACGCGAAACTAAATACTATCGGGGAAGATGATGTGATCAAATTCCGCAAAACATCTGTCTCTTTTTTCCGAACCACACATAGTATTCCTGATTCATATGGTGTAGTGATCAAAACACCTTCAGGCAATATTGTCCACACCGGTGACTTTAAGTTTGATTTCACCCCTGTTGGCGAACCAGCCAATTTGGCAAAAATGGCCGAAATTGGCAGTGAAGGTGTTCTATGCTTACTTTCCGACAGTACAAATAGTGAAGTTCCCGGATTTACCATGTCAGAGCGCATTGTTGGCGAAACGATCAATGATATCTTTGATAAGACGGAAGGACGGTTAATATTCGCAACTTTTGCATCAAATATTTATCGTCTACAACAAGTAGTAGAAGGCGCAATAAAGCATAACCGAAAAATAGCTGTGTTTGGACGAAGTATGGAATCTGCCATTACAATTGGACAAGAATTGGGTTATATAAGTGCACCGAAAGATATATTTGTCGACGCCAATCAAATTAACCGACTTCCAGCCAATGAAGTGACGATTCTATGTACTGGTTCACAAGGTGAAACGATGGCTGCATTATCGCGGATTGCCAATGGTACACATCGACAAATCCAAATCATTCCTGGTGATACGGTTGTATTTTCGTCGTCTCCAATCCCCGGAAATACTATTAGTGTAAGCCGAACCATTGACAAATTATCTCGTGCAGGTGCAGAAGTTATCCATGGAAAGCTTAATAATATTCATACATCCGGCCATGGAAGCCAAGAGGAGCAGAAACTGATGCTGCGCCTTATCAAACCGAAATATTTCATGCCGATTCACGGTGAATTTCGTATGCAAAAAGAACATTCCAAACTCGCTATCGACTGTGGCATCAATCCTGCCAACATCTTCCTGATGGATAATGGTGATGTTTTGGCATTAGGGAGAGACAAAGCAACGGTTGCCGGCAAAATTCCTTCTGGCTCGATCTATATTGATGGTAGCGGAATTGGTGACATTGGCAACATTGTATTGCGAGATCGACGCATTCTTTCCGAGGAAGGACTTGTCATTGTTGTCGTCAGTATTAATATGAAGGAATTCAAGATTTCATCCGGCCCGGACATTATTTCTCGCGGATTTGTCTACATGCGGGAATCAGAAGATCTGATTAATGAGGCGCAAAAACTGGTTTCCATCCATTTGGAAAAAGTGATGGAAAGGAAAACAACACAGTGGTCTGAAATTAAAAATGAAATAACCGACACGATCGCACCGTTCCTTTATGATAAAACCAAACGCCGCCCAATGATTTTGCCAATTATTATGGAGGTATAGGCACGAAGACGGGGACAAATAAAGATTTATCGAAAAATCAGGACCTAAAATCAAAGAGGGATGTCATTATGTACTAAACATATTGGCATCCCTATTTATTATCTTTTATAAGGTTTTTCATCTTCCTCCGTCACCAGGTGTTTTTCGAAGCGGGACAGATCATTATCGGCGCCGATAACAATCAAAATATCATCAGATTCCAATTTATCCTCGGCCCGGGGTGAAACATTAATCTCTTTCCCCTTTTTAATCGCGACAACGTTACAGCCATAGTTGGCGCGAATATCCAGGTCGATAAGTGACTTGCCCAGCATTTTGGAGCCAACCTTGACCTCCACAATGCTATGATCATCGGATAGTTCCAGATAATCAAGAATATTGTTGGAAATAATATGATGGGCAATTCGTTTTCCCATGTCACGCTCCGGATGGACAACCTGATCGGCACCGATTTTATTTAAAATCTTTTCATGGTAATCATTTTGCGCTTTAACTGTAATTTTTTTAATATCAAAATCAGTGAGAACAACCGTTGTCAGGATACTTGCCTGAATATTATCCCCGATTGCCACAATCACATGATCAATATTTTTAATTCCCAAATCCTTTAATGCCTCTTCATCAGTAGAGTCAGCAATAACCGCATGGGAAGCAATATTCTTAAACTCATTCACCCGATCTTCGTCAATATCAATGGCCAGTACTTCCATTCCCTCCATGCTGAGTTCCCGACAAATACTTCCGCCAAACCGGCCAAGCCCGATAACTGCAAAGTCACGTTTCATCTTTTATCCTCCATCATCCATTCCTTACTCTTATTTATCTTACAACAGATTGCATTAGATTACGATTATTTTTTCCTTTTTCGATGTTTGGAAACCAGAACTTTCATGCATGAAAAAGAACCGTACCAAACGTGATACGGTTCTTTTCGTTAAAATATGTTACTAGCTTATTTCTTCTCGGTATTACCCAATACCCGGTTAACCCGTTTACGCAACATTTTCATGCCGCCACCACCAGCCTGGAAGTGACGCAGCTTTCCTTCCTCATCGAACACATAATAAGCTGGTACATATTGGTTTTCAAAGGCATCGGTTAATTTATGTTCATTATCCACGAAAATCGGCTGGGTAATGTGATGCTCATCCGCTACTTCTTTGATTTGATCGAGATCCAAGTCCTTTTCTGAGCGTGGCATATGAACAGCAATAACGTTCAGGTCATCTTTATATTCATCCCTAAACTCATTCACGTTTGGCATTGCTTCCTTACATAATCCGCAACTCACCGACCAAAAGTGAATCAATGTTGGTTTATTGCCAATCAGCTCGTCTTTTTGGATCGGATCACTATTAAACCATGTTGTCGCGCCTTCGAGTTCCGGCATCTGGTCTCGTAATTTCATGTTGATGTCCTCCCTTACTGGATCCGACTGTTATTTCGTTACAATATTATGCATGAAAAAGCTATTGGTGTATAACCGATGGACTCATAAAACTTGGAGCGAACGGTCTCAGCAAACTGAAACTTGAACGCTCCATTGTTCTCACGATTATTTTACAGTGTTGCCTGGCCTGGCTTCCAGTTAGCCGGGCAAAGACCACCAGTTTGCAGTGCTTGCAGTACGCGAAGTGTTTCATCCACATCACGGCCGATATTGTTATGGAAAACAGTTTGATATTGCAATTCACCTTCTGGATTGATGATGAACAAGCCGCGCAATGCAACACCTTCTTCTTCAATTAACACACCATAATCTCTTGCAACCTGATGATTATGGTCTGCAGCCAATGGGTATTGTAATTCACCTAAACCATTGTCATCACGAGATGTATTGATCCATGCTTTGTGTGTGTGGATCGTATCGCATGACACGCCAATAACTTCCGCATCAAGATCTTCAAATTCATCATAACGATCAGACATTGCCGTGATTTCTGTTGGACATACGAATGTGAAATCTTCCGGGTAGAAGAATAATACAGTCCATTTATCTTCTTTCATGATTTCTTCCAAGTTTACTTTACCAAATTCTTTATTAGGCATAACAGCATCCATTTCAAAACGTGGTGCTTGTTTACCAACCATTCTTTCTGACATATGTAATCCCTCCATTTATCGTTCGATCCGAAATAAATTATAGTGAATCCCAGATTGGAAGTCAATATTTAATAAGAATCATTCTAAACCAGATAACAACTTGTCATTTAATGGACACATTTAATCAAGGCATCTCAACATTGTTTGATACACATTATCATCATAACCATTTTTATTATCATTTAACCATTTTTTTCGACACATTTCATGTTTCATGAAAACAGGATTAGGGAATAATCTGTGTTGGAACACATCCTCTTCATACAGAGGAAGTGCAGGATATACCTGATAAAGCAAACAGTTGAAAGGAGACTACATATGAATATTTTTGAGCATGGACTCAATCTGGATGTCAGCGGTATTTTAAGCATGCTTGTACCGATTGTCATTAAGCTTGTATTATTAATTCTTGCTTATTTTATTTTTGTTCCAATCGGGAAAAAAATCATTTCCAAGACACTGAAAAAGGCTGGAAATAATGAGAAAATATCACCTGGCCGAGTCAAAACACTGGAAAAACTATTGATGAATGTGTTCGGATACGCGATGATTTTTGTGTTTATCGTTATGTTATTTGCTATCTTTAACATTCCGATCGGACCATTGCTTGCCGGTGCTGGTATCATTGGGTTGGCCGTTGGTTTTGGTGCTCAGGGACTGGTTAGTGATATTGTTACCGGGTTTTTCATCTTATTGGAACGGCAAATCGAAATTGATGATTATGTTACTGCAGGCGGATACGACGGGATCGTGGAAGAAGTGGGATTACGCACCACCAAAATTCGTGATTTTGATGGTACACTGTATTTTGTCCCGAACAGAGAAATTGTCGGAGTGGCCAATCATTCACGAGGCAACATGCGAGCCCTTGTTTATTTAACGGTAAAATACAATGAAAATTTGCATGAAGTACTCACAGTATTGGAGAAAATTTGTACAGAGTTCGCGACGGATGAACGTTTTAAAGAAGGGCCTGACGTTCTCGGTGTACAAAGTCTGGATCCAAATAATCTGGTGTTGCGTGTCGAAGGTATGACAGAAAACGGCATGCAGTGGGGTTGTGAACGGGATATGCTTAAACGAATCAAGGAAGAATTTGATCAGGCAAACCTTCAAGTCCCGTTCCCACAACAATTAAATATTGCGGAACAACAATAATAAACTCCATTCAGTGAGCGGTAAATACCCCCACTGAATGGAGTTTCTCTTTATTCCATCTCATTTAGTTTTTGTTCAACCATCTGGCAAATATCTTCTGCATTGTACCCACGAGCATCAATAACCGCTCCGGCAGTACTGGTCGTTTGCATCCCCATGACGTTCTCATCCTGGCCTGTAATCACACAGCAATCGCAATGGGCTACATCATCGTTTGTTTTTAAATCAACGACTTCATACCCCTTTTCCATTAGTGCTTCTTTGACATCGGTTAATGACTGCTCCACACCGATTCGCGCCATATATATTGCCTCCTCTATGGAAAATATCTTCCATAGGTTTCCCGACAAATAGCTAATATATGCGTTACTCTTCCTCCGTCTTTTTCGGCATAAAACAAATGATTAATAAACTCACTATCGCCAAAACCAGTAATCCAATATAAACCATATGTAAACCGGTTGTTAATCCATCTTGTAAAATTTCCCTGGTACCTGCTGGCATTGATGTATTTAAATGGGGATCAAGCAAACTGTTTACAGCGTTTACCGAAAAATGGTCACCAAGTCCCGCTTGTTCGATATATGATTTCATTTGCCCATTTAATACACCGCCCAATAGTGCAGCACCTAATGCACTGCCCAATGTACGCATAAACATATTAGCCGCAGTTGCAATTCCTCTTGTTTGCCAGTCAACCGTACTTTGGATCGCAACGATAAAAGCGGTATTGGTCA